>DASYCM010000220.1:0-6611 GCA_036500165.1 Pseudolabrys sp. | reverse complement strand
CCCGCCCGCTCACTGCTGTTTCGCGTGCGCTACGGCACCGACATGGTGTCGCGTCACATCGACTGGCGCAAAAACCCGGCATGGACGCAGTCCAAGGAATGCGCCGAGTATTACCGGCAGAACCCTGTAAAATTTAAGAGCGCATGATCTTCGAAAACAGGTAGCCCGTTTTCGGGATCATGCGCGAGCTTAAAGCCGCAATAGCCGCTTGCTGTTGCCGCTCAATATCTTGGCCTTGTCCCCGTCGGACAACGGAATGTCTTTCATCCATTCCGTTGCCGGCGGATTTTCGACGAAGGGCCAATCAACGGCGAATAGAATGTGGTCGACGCCCATCTCCATGACGCAGCACAGCAGCGCCGGATTGGAGAAGAAGCCGCTGGTCGTCACATAGAAGTTCTTGGAGAAGATATCGCAGAAGCTCATCGGCTTTTGGCCGGGTCGTTTCAGTGCGGCATCGATCCGCCACATCAGGAACGGCAGCGTCTCACCGAGATGGCCGAGAATGATCTTCAGGTTCGGGTGCTTCTCAAACACGCCCGAGAGCACCAGCCGGATCGCCTGGGTCGCGGTCTCGACCGTGTAACCCCAGCCCGGACGCACCACCAGCGGGAAGTCCTTGGCGTAATCCTGGTAGTAGACCTCGGTCACCGCTGCATGCGGCACCGACGGATGGAAATAGATCGGCACGTCGAGCTTCTCGGCACGCTCGTAGATCGGCCAGTACTTCTTGTGGTCGAGGAATTCGTTGTTGGTCATGCCGTGCAGCATGGCGCCCTTGAAGCCGTGCTTTGTGACACAGCGCTCGAGTTCGTCGGCCGCGGCCACCGGGTCGATGGTCGGCAGCGCTGCAAATCCCGCGAACCGGCTGGGATTAGCGGCACAAACTTGCGCCAGCCGGTCGTTGACCTCGGAGGCCAGCTTGGCGGCGATGTCGATCGGCAGCTTCTGGGTCGAGGGGGCCCCGTGTGACAGCACTTGGAAATCAATGCCTGCCGCGTCCATCTCCTTGATGCGTATGGTGGCGAAGTCGAAGAGCTTCTCTTCCGTCAAGCCGCCCTTGCTACCCTCGGCGCCGACGTAGGTTTTGACCAGCTCGCGGTCCCAATAGTGCTCTTCGATGGCGATGACCGGACAATTCGGCTTCTTGAACATGCGCTTCCCCCGCGGATTTTCTGATGACCGTTCCTAGCAAATCGCGGGACACGCTGTCACCGCCCCCTGCTCCTCGCCCGCGCGGACTCGCGTGAGCCGCATGACTCTCTGGGACTCGTCTTGCGTGTGACAGATTGTGTTTTTGCCGCGCACAATTTGTTTGGTGAACAGACCGACTCAGTTATTGATCGATAATGCTGCCGATTCTTCGAATTATTCCTGTGGGCGGCGTATTTTTCGCCATCATGATTCTGGTTCTCGCGCTCGGCGCGCCGGATGGCTCGCGTTCGGGCAAGGGTCCGGTAACGGGACGATCGATGCTGTCCGCACGCGGACCGTTGCAGCAGCTCGGCGAGCATCCTGAGTGGCAACAGTTTCTGATTCAGGCGGCGCTGCGGCGCGCTGACGAGCTTTCGCGTTTACGTGATCTGCCGGACGATCCGGTCCGCGACGCTGCGCCGGCACCGGTCGAAGAAAAGGTCGCAGGCCTTCCAGCTGAGCGTAGCGACACCGAGCCAGAGGACGTGACCGGTTCGGTCAACGCCGCGCCCGCTGCCATCCTGCCCATGGAAATCGGCGAAGCCTCCTCGACGGAGTTGCCGGGCATCACACACGAGGAACGGCCGCCGGCCATTAAAACGCCTGCGCGCGTGAAATCGAAAATTGAAATTAAAAAGAAAACGGCGCGCCGTTTCCGTCGCCCCAAGCCCCCGGTGAAGCCGCCGGAGCCGGCCAATATCTTTGAGGTGATCTTCGGCATCCCGGCGTCGCGCCAGGCATCTGCGGCGACGCAACCGGCCAACCGCTCCGACATACAGACGCGCTAGGACGCGCCTATGTCGCGGCGCTGGCGTTCTTCCGTCTACCGGAAATCCATGCTGCCGGGACCGACCGACGCCGCGCCTTGGAGCGGAGCGGAGCGCGCAGGCTCGGCCGACGCGGTCACTGTCTTGCGCGGCGCCGCGTTGGCAAAAGCGTCAAGCGGCGAGTCGTTGCTGGCGAAGATGCCGTTGCCGCTCTTGTCGAACATATGCTTGCCCTTGGCGGCGTAATAATAACCGGCAGCATAATAGCGCACGGTGCGGTCGGCATTGCCGCCAGCGGTGCGATAGGCGCCGGCGAGATACTTCACCGCATAAGTCATATTGGTGTCTGCATCGAGCAGACCGGCGGCGGTGCCGCGATAACCCATGGCGCGCGCGGTACCGAGACGAATCTGCATGATCCCGTAATTGCCCTTGCTGATCACATGCGCACGACCGCCGCTTTCACGCTTGATGATACGGCGAACCATCGACTCCGGCAGGTTGTTCGCAGCCGCATGCCGCGCAACAAGCGCATCGAGATTCCCATTGGCATCGAGACCGGCAACGCGGGTTTGAGCGGACGCGGCCGACGCGGAAACAAGCGCGACCAAAACCGAGGCAAAGCAAATTTTGCGAATCATGACAGCTCCGGACTTTGGGGGGATGATTGGCTTGTCACGGCCAACTGGGGCGACTTTGTGACGGTCTAGCGTCGATGCCGGAGCGTTCCATCACGTTTGACTTCTTAATGTTACCTCGCAAGCTTAACGGCCGCGCCTGCAAAGAGTTCCGGCGTGAAAACGTGCGAATTTGGCTGACTTTCGAGATAGCGAAATGAAAAAATAGCTTTTGCGGGTCGTCCGTTGCGCAGCGCTGATATAAAGTTCCCAAAACACTGAAAGCCGGGAAGCGCCATGAACACATCGAACACACTGGAAGATCGACTGCGCGCGGTCGAGGACAAGCTCGCGATCTATCATCTGATCGCCAGTCATCCGCCCGCGGCGGACACCGGCACAGAGAGTTACTATCGCGACGCCTTCGCCATCGACGGTGTGATCGATCTCGGCACCAAGACCGCGACCGGCAATGGCAAGATCGGCGCCGTTGTGAAAACGCCGGAACATCAAGCCGCGATTGCCGGCGGCCTGTGCCACTTCGCCGGACTGCCGCGCGTGCAGCTCGATGGCGACACCGCGGTGGCGCTTTCCTATTTGCAGGTAATCGCGCCAAACAAGGATACCAAGCCGGTCGAACTATCCGGTCACGGTCTGTCGAGCGGCTATCGCATTCATCGGCTCGGTGTGAACCGCTGGGATCTCAAACGCACCGATGACGGCTGGAAGGTAACCAAGCGGGCCTATCGTATGCTCGACGGCACAGAAGACGGACCGGCCTTGCTGCGCGGCGTTATCGCGACTTAACTTCTTGTCGTTTCTTGCCGCTCGCGGCGGCGCTTCATCAAATAACTAATCAGGGAGAGAATCATGCCTAAAGCCTATTGGGTCGTCACGTATCGCTCAGTGAAAAATCCGGAGGCCTGGCAGGCTTACGCCAAACTCGCAGGTCCTGCATTGACCGCCGCCGGGGGACGCTTCTTGATCCGCAACACCCCGGCCAAAGTTTACGAGGCCGGCATGCCCGAGCGCGTGGTGCTCGTCGAATTCGACAGCCTCGATCAGGCTGTCGCCGCACACGACACGCCGGCCTATAAAGAAGCGCTCAAGGCGCTAGGCACCGGCAATATCGAGCGCGACATGCGCGTCGTAGAAGGCGTTTAGCCTTCGAGGACGAACGGATAACGCTTCTGCGCGTCGTTGGCGAGCTTCTGCGCGTCGGCGAAGATTTCGATCAGCGCGTTGATGAGAGAGAAAAGCATTTAAAGTCTCCAGAGAAAGATGAGTTGCGGTGACGCTGCAGCTTCGGGCTACAGACGCTGACTGTTCGACAGGAAGCGGCGCTCGATCTCGCGCTCCGCTTCGTCGGTGAATTTGCCGCCATTGCCGCCGAGGAAGCGCGCGATTTCACGTTCGGCCTGCCGTACGCGGGCGGCGGCGATCACGGCATACATCCGGCTGAAGAAACCGGGGCCGCTGACGCGCTTTGCGGTCGGGGAAGCGGTAAAAGCGAGGTCGTGCGAGGCGGTAAAAGCCATGGGATCAGTTCCTTTTGCAGGCCCAATAACCCGAGGCGTTTCCCCTTAAAGTTTATTGCCTTTGTTGCAGTGCAATATACGCGGATTCGCCCGAAATAGCAGCGCTATGTGGGAATGCGATCCATGCGCGGACCTCATGGGCTTTGTTGCGCGACCGTCGCAAAAGAATGCATTTGATTCCAAATATGGCGGCGTTCGCACAACAGATCGTCAAAGGGGCCTACCGCCCCGTTTCCGCCATACTTGAGCAAGGATTTCTTAACCTTATTGAGGGCGGTTCGACGCATAAATTGCCGCACCGCCGCGGCCCCTGGCGCTGATTGCCAAACAGCCGGCACACTTCTATATGTGCGATATTCGAGATTTAGCCTGACTTGCCGTTTTGGTCCCTCATGGACCGTTTCCAAGAACTCGCAAAAATCCGGACATGAGGCCCGTGTGAATTCTTTACGCGGGGCATTGACGCAAATTTGCGTTTTCCAAAGGAGGGCCAGATGGCCACAGGTACCGTTAAGTTCTTCAACAGCCAAAAAGGCTTCGGCTTCATCGTGCAGGACGGCGGCGGGCCGGATGTGTTCGTTCACATCTCGGCAGTCGAGCGCGCCGGCATGAGCACGCTCAACGAAGGTCAGAAGATCTCGTTCGACGTCGAAGCCGATCGCCGCAGCGGCAAGTCCGCCGCCGCGAATCTGCAGGCTGTTTGATCTAAAACGACTGGAGAAACCCCGCGCTTGCGCGGGGTTTTTTCTTTTTGTACACGGCGGCAAATAGATGCGCGTCATTACGCGCCCTGAGTGAGGACAAGCGTCATGGCAAAGAAACCGGGAACGAACCCCAAGGGCGAATTCGCGTTCTTCGACGTCATCTATGAAGACGGCTCGCAGCGCTCCAACCGGCGCGTGCCGGCGGAAATTCTCGGTGGCCTGGACAAGGACGAACCGGCCCGCGGCTACATCATCGAGCAGGATCGCGAAATCGCGGAGAAGTCCGGCCGCACGCCCCTTGAGATCAAGAGCATCACCCGCGTCGGCGCCAAGCCGGAAAAGGCGATGAAGATCAAGTGATCCGCCGCCGTTGTTGGCAGCAGGTCGCTTCCCTTTCATAATCGCATGCGAAGCTTTGGGATACTCCAAAGCGAGGCCCCTTACCGCGAGGCCAGACCCATGCGATGTATTTTGCGACGCATTCTTGTTCTCTCGTTTTCTCTGATGCTGGCTTTGCCGGCTGTAGCCTTTGCCCAGAGCCGCGATATCCCGGGCGGCCGGGATTATCCCGGCATCGGACGCTTCGGCGGCAGCGTCGTCACCGGATATCAGGCCAAGGATTTCGACGCCGCCAAATTCCAGGCTGCCGCCTTCAAGGACGGCAAGCCGGTGGACGGGCGAAAGCTCGAAGGCCGCATTACCCGCGTCGCCTATCGCACCGATCCGGGTCCCTCGATCATCGAAGTATCGCGCAATTTCGAGAACCAACTGGCCAAGGCCGGCTTCGAAACGCTGGTCGCCTGCGACACCGACGATTGCGGCGGCATTCCCTTCTCCGAGCAGATCGACGCGCTCAACGTGCCGGAAATGTGGATCGACGGTTTCAATTTCCGCTACTACGCCGGCCACAAGAAAGACGGCAACGCCGACATCTATGCCAGTGTCGTCACCAGCAAGAACAACGACAACGTCTATGCCCAGCTTGTCGTCGCCGTGGTCGGCGCCATGGACAACAAGATGGTCGACGCCGCCGCCATGGCCAAGGGCCTCGGCGAAAGCGGACATATTGCACTCTATGGAATCTACTTCGACACCGACAAGGCGACGATCAAGCCGGAAAGCGCGCCGACCTTGGCCGAGATGGCAAAGCTGCTCGCCGGTCAGCCGCAGCTCAACGTCGTGATCGTCGGCCATACCGACAGCCAGGGCACCTACGAACGCAACATGACGCTGTCGCGTGAACGCGCCGAAGCGGTGGCCAACGCGCTGGTGACGACGCACAAAATCGCCCGCGCGCGGCTGCGCACGGCGGGAGTCGGTTTTCTCGCACCGGTCGGTTCCAATGCAAGCGACGGCGGCCGCGCGCTCAACCGCCGCGTCGAGCTGGTCGCACCTTAAACTTTCTCGTTTCACGTCTCCTCCCCGCGGGCCTCGGCGAAGTCGCGAAACGCGCGCTGAACTTTGGCCAAGACGCGCGCGGTGCGGCGGCCTATCGGGTCCGGCTTCGATGGCGGCGCCATGCTGCAGCGAACGTGCGGCGCGGCGCAGGCCCGCATGCGCCGGCAGCAACGCTCCGGGCAACCGCGCCAGGACTGACGCCTGTCGGCAATGAACCTGCTGATGCGCCGCGCCAGCTCATTGCGGAATTCATGGATGTTCTTGGGCACCGGATCGTCGTCGACCTCGGGTTCGCTCGGCTGCGTGTTCGATTGTCGTTTCATGAGGCCACCTTTGAGCTTTGGGAATGTCGGGATGTGCGGAATTATTGCCGCGCGCCGAACGGCGCCGGGC
>DASYCM010000219.1:0-10887 GCA_036500165.1 Pseudolabrys sp. | reverse complement strand
CAAATAAACGCGGCAGTATAATTAGTTGTGGTGCGGCAGGCTAGCCCTTACAACGGCAGATTATCGTGCTTCCTGCCCGGCAGATCGACCTTCTTGCCCTTGAGCATGGCCAGCGCGCGGGCGAGCCGCCGCCGTGTCGAGTGCGGCATGATGACGTCGTCGATATAGCCGCGCTCGGCGGCGGCGAAGGGCGACAGGAAACGGTCTTCGTATTCCTTGGTGCGCGCGGCAATGGCGTCCTTGTCGCCGATATAGGCGCGGAAGATGATTTCCACCGCGCCTTTTGCGCCCATGACGGCAATCTGCGCCGTCGGCCAGGCGTAGTTGAGATCGCCGCCGACATGCTTCGACGCCATGACGTCGTAAGCGCCGCCGAAGGCCTTGCGTGTGATGACGGTGACGAGCGGCACGGTACACTGGCTGTAGGCGAACAAGAGCTTAGCGCCGTGCTTGATGAGGCCACCATATTCCTGGTCGGTGCCGGGCAGAAATCCCGGTACATCGACGAAGGTGACGATCGGGATCGAGAAGCTGTCGCAGAAGCGGACGAAGCGCGCCGCCTTGCGCGAGGCGGCTGAGTCGAGCACGCCGGCCAGCACCAGCGGCTGGTTGGCGACAAAGCCCACCGTGCGTCCGGCAATGCGGCCGAAACCGATGACGATGTTCATGGCGTGTTTGGCGGCGACTTCAAAGAAGTCGCCCTCGTCCACCACCTTCTCGATCAGTTCCTTGATGTCGTAGGGCTTGTTCGGATTGTCCGGGATCAAAGTGTCGAGCGATTCATCGATGCGGTCGGCATCGTCGGCGCAAGGCCATTCCGGCACGCCGGTCTCGTTGTTGGCCGGCAGAAAGTCGATGAGACGGCGCATTTGAAGAAGACATTCGACGTCGTTCTCGAAAGCGCCATCAGCCACGCCGGATTTCGTCGTATGCACCGACGCGCCGCCGAGTTCTTCCGCGGTGACGACTTCGTTGGTCACGGTCTTCACGACATCGGGGCCGGTGACGAACATGTAGCTCGTGTCGCGCACCATGAAGATGAAGTCGGTCATGGCCGGCGAATAGACGTCGCCGCCGGCGCACGGGCCCATGATGACACTGATTTGAGGAATGACGCCGGAGGCCAGCACGTTGCGCTTGAACACTTCGCCGTAGCCTCCAAGCGCCGCGACACCTTCCTGGATGCGCGCGCCGCCGGCATCGAACAGGCCGATGATCGGACAGCGCGCCCGCATCGCCATATCCTGCACCTTCATGATCTTCTGCGCATGCGCTTCCGACAGCGAGCCGCCGAACACGGTAAAGTCCTTGGAGAACAGGTAGACGATGCGGCCGTTGACCGTGCCCCAGCCGGTGACGACGCCGTCGCCGGGAAATTTCGTCTTCTCCATGCCGAAGTCGGATGAGCGGTGCTCGACGAACATGTCGAGCTCCTCGAATGAGCCCTTGTCGAGGAAGAGCTCAATACGTTCCCGGGCAGTCAACTTGCCGCGTCTGTGCTGGGCCTCGATGCGCTTTTCACCGCCACCCAGGCGGGCCTCGGCGCGCCGCGCTTCCAGCCTGTCGAGAATGTCCTTCATGGCTCAGCTTTCGCCCCTTGCCTCAACGCCCGCAATCATTGCTGCATCGCAGTGCAAAAGCTAGGCCGGCCTTCTTTTTTGGCGAGCCCTTGGCAGGGCCCCCAAGGCTGACTAGACACCCCTCATGACCGATCCGAAGACCGATAACCCCTCCACCGCCGCGCTGCTGCAACAGGGCTTGTTTCACCACCGGCAGGGCCAATTGGACCTAGCCATGCAGCGCTATATCGACGTGCTGGCGGAAGACCCGACCAATGCCGACGCGCTCTATTATGTCGCTGTGGTCGCCTGCGAGGACGGTCAATATGACAAGGGCGTCGAACTGGCCCAGCGCGCCATCGCCGTCGGCAAACCGCAGGCCCGCGTCCACAATCTCATGGGCCAGGCCTATGACCGGCTCCACCAGCCGCTCGAGGCGATCAAGGCTTACGACGCGGCTTTGGCCACCGACCCGAATTTCGCCGCCGCCCACGGCAACCGCGCCAGCATTCTGGCCGAAACCGGTTTCCCCGAAGAGGCGCTCAAGGCCTACGACCGCGCGCTGGCGCTGAATGGGAATTCCGGCGCCGACTGGTTCAACCGCGGTACCCTGCTGCATGACATGGGCCGGCTTCAGGATGCGGTCGGCAGTTACGGCCACGCGCTGGCGCTCAGCCCCGATCTACCGCAAGCGCACGTCGCCAATGCCGCCGCCCTGATGGCCCTCGGCCGCTTCGACGATGCACTCGAGGGCATGGACCGCGCGATCAAGCTCGACCCGGCCTTGGCGGTGGCGCATCATGGCCGCGCCGCGGCGCTCAAAGGCCTTGGCCGGGACGACGAGTCGAAGGCTGCCGCCGCGCGCGCGGCGGAACTCGACAAAGCTGAACTTAACTTGGCGGCCAGCGTTGAGAGTGTTCCAAAGCCGAACTGACCGCTCCTTCCGGACGCAAAGACGGGGGTGCGGTGCTTCGCGAGCCTGCACCGACATCTTTCCCTGTCCGGAGTATCGCCCATGAAAAAGCCGACCCCGCGTCTCGCCACGCCGACCGATCTTAAATCCAACGCCGTCAAGGACATCGCCGGCGCCATGAATGCGATCCTGGCCGACACCTTCGCGCTCTACATGAAGACGAAGAACTTCCACTGGCACGTGAGCGGGCCGCATTTCCGCGACTATCACCTGCTGCTCGACGACCAGGCGGCGGAAATCTTCGCCACCACCGACGACATCGCCGAACGCGTGCGCAAAATCGGCGGCAACACGCTGCGTTCCATCGGCGACATCGGACGCAAGCAGCGTCTGGCCGATAACGACGCCGAGTATGTGGATCCTGCGGACATGCTGGCCGAGTTGCGCGACGACAATCAGCGCGTCGTCGCCTCGATGCGCGAGGCGCATGAATTGTGCGACGAGCACCACGATGTGGCCACTGCGAGCCTCCTGGAGAACTACATCGACGCGGCCGAAAAGCGCGTCTGGTTCCTCTACGAGATCGGCCGCAGGGGCGACCCGACGGGGCATTAGACGCAAGCTTAAAGGCGGCGCTTCACGCTGGCGCCGCCGATTGCTTGTTAAACCGCCATAGCGCCAGCGCGATCACCAGCATCAGCACGCCGCCGAGCAGGACGGACAAAGGCGACGCGCCGAGCCTCTCGAACCATTGCGTATAGAAATGGATCGCGCCGAAGACGGCGGCGACATTGACCACCCAGCGCCGGTTGACCTTCACGCCCCAGACGCCGACCGCAATAAGTGCAACGGCCCAACCGATGCTGAACATCCAATCGGGCACCACGACGTCCGGCCGATCGGTACGTGTGAGACCGCGCAACAGCAGGAGACGGTCTCCCCACAGCGAGCCTATCCAGAAGCCGAAATTGACCATCAGCACCGACGTCCGCGCCGCCATCAGGGCCAGCCGCTCGTAATCGGCGCGCAAACGATGTGACAACCAATAAGTCGCCAGAGCGATCGCGGAAAACAAGATAACGGTGAGCAGCGGCTCATAGATCGCCAGCGCATAAGTAGCGTGCCAGTAGCCGGCCTTCGCGCCGAGACAGGCGCCGAGCGACAATACACTCGCAGCAATCAAGAGACCGGAGCGGGCAATCACGCCGGCGATGGCCAGCAGCGCGGTAACAATGAGCAAGGCCGCAAGGGCGCCGAGGGCATAGGTCAGGATCGCGCCACAGAAAATCAGCGCACCGAGCACGGTGCACATGTTGGCGAGCAGCGACCACTGCTGCGTCCGCGAGAACGTAAGCCCGAGTCCGAGCGCAAAGATCACGCCGCCAATGACAAATGCCGTGACGACATTTGGCACCAGCGCGCCGAGCCCGCCGGCCACCGCCACCACGCCGAAGCCGACGAGGATATTGATGCCGAGCGAGCCGGTGTCGTGCGAGGCAAGCGCTTTAAGCCGCTCGGCCTCGGCGGGCGTCAGCTTGCCCTCTTCCACCAGCTTGGAAATATCGAGTGTGATTTTCATAGCTGCCCCCCTGCGCGAGGCCAGCTTATCAGACTTTGGCCAGCACCAGCACGCGTGCAGCGGCATCAAAATCGGCCTTGCGGAAGGCGCGGCGGGCGAGCGCTTCGTCGTCGCGGCCCCAGGCTTCCATCTGCCAATCCTCGTCGACATGCGCCGCGGCCCAGGCCGCCTCCGCATCGATGACGCCGGCATTGAGCGCCAGAGCGAGCAGCGCCGAGCCGGTGATTGCGGTGAGCGAAGCCACCGCGCCGAGCCGCCAAGAATCTTGCGGAATAGCCGCGCGCGCCTTGGTGATGGTGTCGTCGGGCTGCTGCGCGTGCACGATGCCTTCCACCAGCACGAAACGTGCGCCGAGCGTATCACACGCCCATGCGACGACCGGGTCCCAATGCTGCGCCTGTTTCGTGACCAAGCCTGGCGGGGTATCGGCGCGATAGCACAACAAGTCGGAGCCGAGATATTTCGTCACCTCGTCGGTCACTGCCGCCGCCTGATCGGCCACACCGTCGATGACCACATTGGCGAGCCGCGTCGCCGGCATGCGCGCCGGATCGATCACCGTTTCCTGCGCGTGCCATTCCTGCGCGATCGTCTCGGCAAGCGCGCGCGACGGCGCGGCCAGCGTGCGGCGCTGCGGCGTCTTGACCGGCTTGCCATCGAGCAGGATGGCAAAACCACCCTCGCCTGCACCGTTGACCGAGGCATTCTTGTAAAATCGCTTGCGCAGCGAAGCCTTCGCGCCCTGCCGCGCTGACACCATCGGATCGAGTGGCTGGTTTTCGAAAAGATCGCCAAGAAGATCACGCATGATTGGACAACTCGTTCTTTGGGCGCGCTTTGGGCCACACCATGTCGAGCGCCGAACTCAGCGCCGCGAAATCGTCGATCACAGTCACCGCACCGGCCGCATGCAGGTCATCGACGTCATGATAGCCCCACGACACGCCGATCGCAGACGCACCCCCGGCTCGCGCCATTTCCATATCGAATACGGTGTCGCCTATCACCACCGTGTCTGCCGCGTCGATGCCCGTTTCCGCCATTGCCTGCAACACCATGCCGGGATGCGGCTTCGACGGCGATGTGTCGGAGGTCTGGATCGTCGCGAAGACTTTCATGAAATCGTGCTTGTCGAGCATCGCGGCAACCCCGCGTCGCGATTTTCCGGTGGCAACGCCGAGCACGGTGTCCGAACGCTGCGCCAATTGCTCGATGGCCAACTGGACGCCGGGATAAAGCGGCGCTTCGTACTTGCCCGCCGCACGCAACGTAAAGAACGCGTTCTTATATTGCTCGGTGAGACTTTCGACCGGATGATCGACGCCGTTAGCGAGCTTCACAAACGCTTGTTCGAGCGACAGGCCGACAATCGACAGCACCCTCTCCCGCGGCGGGCAGACAAGACCGTGGTGACCATAGGCCTCGGCCATGGCGGCACAGATCATCTGCTGGCTGTCCACCAGAGTACCGTCGACGTCGAACAGGATCAGGCGCACGTAAACTTCACCTCGAAGACCGATCACGAAATATTGCCGGATAACTTGGCAAAAATGTCACGCCTGGATGTGTTTCAATAGTTGAAACACAGTTCCAATAAGTGGCTTAAATCAGGGGTTCGCCGCTGTACCTCCCGCATACTGGAACCGCATGGCTATGTCATGTCCCCACCCCTTTTCGAGGAGCGAAAAACGCACCAGTAGCTTTGAGCGTTTCTAAGTCATAATATGACCGCAAGAGTCGAGCTGGATTAATTAAAAGCCAGCCGTTTTAGGGACAGCAGCCGCACCGGGTTTGGGCGGTTGAAGCGGAGGTTCGTATCAGCAGGGTCTGGTGCGGGCGCGTTTCGAGGAAGCAATGAAGAACACTGATATTTCCGATCCGCAGTACTTCCACAAAGTCGTCGACTGTCAGTACGCCTGTCCGGCACATACACCAGTCCCCGAATACATCAGGTTGATCTCGGCGGGGCGTTACTCCGACGCCTACATGATCAATTGGAAGTCGAACGTATTTCCGGGAATTCTCGGACGTACCTGCGACCGCCCCTGCGAACCGGCCTGCCGCCGCGTCCGCGTGGAAGATGAGCCGGTTGCGATCTGCCGCCTCAAGCGCGTCGCCGCCGATTTCAAGGACGACATCACCGCGCGGCTGCCCAAGCCCGCGCAGAAGAAGAACGGCAAGCGCATCGCCCTGGTCGGTGCCGGTCCCTCTTCGCTAACGGTCGCTCGCGATCTTGCGCCGCTCGGCTATCAGGTCACCGTGTTCGACGGCGACAAGAAGGCCGGCGGCATGATCCGCACGCAGATTCCGAAATTCCGCCTGCCCGACAGCGTGATCGACGAAGAGACCGGCTACATTCTCAATCTCGGCGTCGAATTCCGCGCCGGCCAGCGCATCGACAGCATGAAGGCATTGCTCACTGAGGGCTGGGACGCGGTGTTCGTCGGCTCCGGCGCGCCGCGCGGCCGTGACCTCGAGATCCCCGGCCGCAAGGAAGCGGCCAAGAACATTCACATCGGCATCGACTGGCTGTCGTCGGTATCGTTCGGCCACATCGACAAGATCGGCAAGCGCGTCATCGTGCTCGGCGGCGGCAACACAGCGATGGACTGCTGCCGTTCGGCGCGCCGTCTCGGCGGCGACGAAGTCAATGTCATCGTGCGCTCCGGCTTCGACGAGATGAAGGCCTCGCCGTGGGAGAAGGAAGACGCCCAGCACGAGGGCATCCCGATCCATAACTTCTTGGTGCCGAAGGAATTCATCCACGACAACGGCAAGCTCACCGGCATGACCTTCGAGAAGGTGAAGGCCGAGTACGACGCCAAGGGCCGCCGCAAGCTGGTGAATGCCGGCGAGCCGGACGTGCACTTTCCCTGCGACGACGTCCTCGTCGCCGTCGGTCAGGAAAACGCCTTCCCGTGGATCGAGAAAGACTGCGGCATCGAGTTCGACGAATGGCATATGCCAAAGGTCGACACGGTAACCTTCGCCTCGACCAATCCGAAGGTGTTCTTCGGCGGCGACGCGGCGTTCGGCCCCAAGAACATCATCTGGGCG
The DNA here is from genome assembly GCA_036500165.1 of Pseudolabrys sp. Lineage (GTDB taxonomy): Bacteria > Pseudomonadota > Alphaproteobacteria > Rhizobiales > Xanthobacteraceae > Pseudolabrys. The sequence continues at coordinate 3,779 of DASYCM010000219.1, read as the reverse complement.
GTGGCGCACGGCCATGAGGCCGCGGTGTCGATCGACAAATTGCTCAACGGCGAAGACATTGCCGACCGCCCGATGCCGGCCGTCGACATGATGAGCCAGAAGATGGGCATTCATGAATGGTCCTACGACAACGAGATCGAGCCCGACAAGCGCTACAAGGTGCCGCACCGCGACACCGTGGTCGCGCTCAAGGACATCAAGGCGGAAGTCGAACTTGGCTTCGACATCCAGCTTGCGGTCAAGGAAGCCGGACGTTGCCTGAACTGTGACGTCGAGACGGTGTTCTCGGCGCAGCTCTGCATCGAGTGCGATGCCTGTGTCGACATCTGCCCGATGGACTGCATCACCTTCACCGAGAATGGCGAAGAGGCCGATGTGCGCAAGCGCCTCACCGCGCCGGCCAATAATCTGTCGCAAGACCTCTATGTCGAGGGCGGGCTCAAGACCGGCCGCGTCATGGTCAAGGACGAAGACGTTTGCCTCCACTGCTCGCTCTGCGCCGAGCGCTGTCCGACCGGCGCCTGGGACATGCAGAAATTCTTCCTGGATATGACCTACGCAGGTAATTCATGTCGACCGCCACGCCGATCAGCCGCGTAAACGACTTCGTCGTCCGCTTCGCCAACGTCAACGGTTCGGGCTCCGCCTCGGCCAACGAGATGTTCGCGCGCGCCGTCATGCGCATGGGCATCCCCGTGGCACCGCGCAATATTTTCCCGTCCAACATTCAGGGTCTGCCGACCTGGTACGAAGTACGCGTGTCGGAAGCCGGACACCTCGGCGCCCGCGGCGGCACCGACTTGATGGTGGCGATGAACCCGCAGACCTTCGACAAGGACATCGCCTCGATCGAGCCCGGCGGGTACCTGTTCTACGATTCCACCAAGCCGCTGCCGGCGTCGAAATTCCGTGGCGATATTTCTGTTGTCGGGATTCCCCTCACCGCGATCTGCAATCGCGAGTACACCGATCCGCGCCAGCGGCAGCTGTTCAAGAACATCGTCTATGTCGGCGCGCTGACCGCGCTGCTGGAAATGGATGTCGACGTCGTCGAGAAACTGATCGGCGAGCAATACAAGGGCAAGGACAAACTCATTGCCCCCAATATTAAAGCTCTGCATATCGGCCGCGACTACGCGCTGCTCAACCTCGAATGCCCGCTCGGCCTGCGCCTGAAGAAGTGCGACAAGGTCGGCGACCGCATTTTCGTCGAGGGCAACGCGGCGGCGGCGCTCGGCGCGGTCTACGGCGGCGCGACGGTGTGCGCCTGGTATCCGATCACGCCCTCGTCCTCGGTGGCGGATGCCTTTACCAGGCATTGCGCCAAATTGCGGGTCGATCCGGAAACCAAAAAGGCCAAATACGCCATTATCCAGGCCGAGGACGAACTAGCTTCGATCGGCATGGTGATCGGTGCCGCCTGGAACGGCGCACGTTCCTTCACCGCGACCTCGGGCCCCGGCATCTCGCTGATGCAAGAGTTCATCGGGCTCGCCTACTTCGCGGAAATTCCCGCGGTGATCTTTGACGTGCAACGCGCCGGCCCCTCTACCGGCATGCCGACACGCACGCAGCAATGCGATATCATCTCGTGTGCCTATGCTTCGCACGGCGACACCAAGCATGTGCTGCTGTTCCCTGAGAACCCGACCGAAGCCTTCGAATTCGGCGCACAGGCGTTCGATCTAGCCGACCGACTGCAAACGCCGATCTTCGTTATGCTCGATCTCGACATCGGCATGAATACGCATCTGTCGAAGCCCTTCGTCTGGGACGACAGCCGCGTCTATGACCGTGGCAAGGTGATGACGGCGGAAGAGCTCGAGGCCGGCAAGGATTTCGGCCGTTATCTCGACGTCGACGGCGACGGCATTCCCTACCGTACCTATCCCGGCACGCACCCGACCAAGGGCTCGTTCTTCACCCGTGGCACGTCGCGCGACCGCTACGCCAAATACACCGAGGAAGCTGCACCTTACGTCGACAACATGCAGCGGCTGATCCGCAAGTTCGATACGGCCAAGGATCTGGTGCCACGGCCGCTGATCGCCACCGCCGACAAGCCGACCAAATACGGCGTCATCTATTACGGCTCGACCGCCCCGCCGATGGACGAGGCGATCCACATGATCGAGGCGCGCGGCCATTCGCTCGACCGCATGCGCGTCCGCGGCTTCCCGTTCCACTCAAGCGTCAACAGCTTTGTCGCCGACCACGATTTCGTTTTCGTGGTCGAGCAGAACCGCGATGCGCAGCTGCGCTCGCTGGTGGTCAATGAATGCGGCATCGATCCGGTCCGGCTGGTGCCGATCCTGCATTATGACGGCACGCCGATCACCGCGCGGTTCATCGCCAAGGCCATCGGCGACCGGCTCGACGCGCTCAAGGTCAAGCCGATGAAGGTGAACTCATGACCTATCTCGCCAAACCGAAATTCCACCACCCCGGCCTGCCGCGCAACGAACTGGGTTACACCCACCGCGATTACGAAGGCACGGTCTCGACGCTCTGCGCCGGCTGCGGCCATGACTCGATCACGGCGGCGATCATCCAGGCCTGCTTCGAATTGTCGATCGAGCCGCACCGCGTGGCGAAGATTTCAGGCATCGGCTGCTCGTCGAAGACGCCGACCTACTTCCTCGGTAATTCGCATGGCTTCAATTCGGTGCACGGCCGCATGCCGTCGGTCTTGACTGGCGCCAACCTTGCCAATCGTGACCTGATCTATCTCGGCGTGTCAGGCGACGGCGATTCAGCCTCAATCGGCTTCGGCCAGTTCGCGCACGCGGTGCGGCGCGGCGTCAACATGGCCTATGTCGTCGAGAACAATGGCGTCTACGGCCTGACCAAGGGTCAGTTTTCAGCCACCGCCGACCGCGGCTCGAAGTCCAAGCGCGGCGTCGTCAACACAGACAATTCCATCGACCTCGTCGCCATGGCGCTCCAGCTCGGCGCCGGTTTCGTCGCCCGCTCCTTCTCCGGTGACAAGCAGCAACTGGTGCCGATCATCAAGGCCGCGATCCAGCACAAGGGCGCGTCGTTTATCGACGTCATCTCGCCTTGCGTCGCCTTCAACAACCACGCCGGCTCGACCAAGAGTTTCGATTTCGTGCGCGAGCACAACGAGGCAGTGAACAAGCTGGATTTCATTTCCAGCCGCATGCCAATCGAAGTGCAGTACGAGCCCGGCACCGTAGAGATCGTCGAGCAGCACGACGGCTCCAAGCTGGCACTGCGCAAGCTCGACGCCGACTACGACGTGCACGACCGCACCGCGGCCATGGGCTTCCTGCAAAAGCACGCGTCGAAAGGCCAGATCGTCACCGGCCTCCTCTACATGGACAAAAATGGCGAAGACCTGCACGCCCATCTCGACACGGTCGATACGCCGCTCAACGTGCTGGAAGCGGCCGAGCTTTGCCCTGGTCAGAGCGTGCTGGACAAGATCAACGCCAGCCTGCGGTAGGCTTTCGTTTTTCCTGTTGTGGCCGGCCTTGTGCCGGCCATCCTCTCCTGTTTATTAAGCCAGAAGACGTGGCCGCCCGGCACATAGGCGTGCGAAAGCACGCCGTCCTTTGGACGGCTATGGCCGGGCATGACGGAGGGATCATGGAACAGCGCCAACTCGGCCAATCCGGTCTGCGCATCGCGCCGATCATGCTCGGCGGCAATGTGTTCGGCTGGAACGCCGACGAAAAGACGTCTTTCGCCATCCTCGATGCTTTCGTCGATGCCGGCTTCAACGCCGTCGACACCGCCAATGCCTATTCGCGGTGGGT
>DASYCM010000218.1:0-7336 GCA_036500165.1 Pseudolabrys sp. | reverse complement strand
CAGACGCTGCGAGAACGGTTTGCGGATGAAATCGTCGGCGCCCATCTTGAGGCCGAACATTTCGTCGATCTCCTCGTCCTTGGACGTGAGGAAGATCACCGGCATGTCCGACTTCTGGCGCAAGCGGCGCAGCGTCTCCATGCCGTCCATGCGCGGCATCTTGATGTCGAGGATGGCGAGATCCGGCGGCGAGGTCTTGAAGCCGTCGAGCGCGGAAGCGCCATCGGTGTACGTCATAATGCGATAGCCCTCTGACTCGAGCGCCATCGAAACGGATGTCAAAATATTGCGGTCATCGTCGACGAGAGCGATTGTTGGCATAAAAGCCCCTTTAATACGTCGTCTAAAAAGTGTTGCGTGACGGCCCGCTAAACTTGAAGCCCAGAAACAGGGTCTGAAATGTGGCCTCTTTGCAACAACTATGTGATTCCTTAGGGAATTCAAGCCCGGGGAGCCCAAACGAGGCGATTCCGATCCTATCGTGCCTTGGCGTGGTCCCCTTCGACCCTGGCCGGGATGATAAGCGCGGCGCACAGGCCGGCGGCCAGGGACAGCGCGGCAGCCAGGATCATGGCGGTCTGGATTCCGTCGGCGAGGGAGCTTTGGAGAAGCGTCGCCGCCTGAGCGCGTTCCGCGCCTTGCAGGCCGGACAGCACTGGCTCGATGACGAATTGGCCGCGCGCGGCCTCGATGGCACGCGATACCTCTGCGCTGGCCGCGCCGGCGTGGCGGTCGAGCGCCCGGTCGTGAACGCCGAGCGCGATGGCGCCGAAGATCGCCACCGCCAGCAGGCTCGCCACCGAGGCTACTGAATTATTGATGCCGGACGCCACACCGGTTTGCGTGGGCGGCACCGCATTGATAACCGCGGTGGTCAGCGGCGCGATCGTCACCGCCATCCCGAGGCTGAGCACGCACATCGGCAACAAGAAACTCAGCGCGTAGGAACTGGTGGGGGCCGCAAATGCGAATAGCGCATAGGCCACGGCGCAGATCGCCGGGCCGATGACGAGGGGCAAGCGCGCGCCAAGGCGGTCGATCAAGCCGCCCGACCAGCGCGACAGTCCGCCCATAATGACGGTGAAGGGCAGAAAGCTCATGCCCGCGACGGTCGCCGAATAGCCATGCACCTGCATCAGGTCGAACGGCAGAAAGAAGAAAGCGCCGCCGAGCGCAGTGTAGAGCAGCAGCGTCAGCAGGTTGACGCCGCTGAAGGTCGGCGAGCGGAACAGGCCCAGCGGCATCATCGGATGGCGGCTGCGCATCTCTACGGCGACGAAGGCCGCGAGCAGCGCGATGCCGACGGCAATCGATGCGACGACCGCTAGATTGCGAACCCCCCAGCTCGGCAGCGCAATCAGGCCGAATACCAACAGGCCAAGCCCGAGAAAGCTCAAGGCCGCGCCGTACCAATCCAGCGCGCCGGCGGCCTGCGAATCGCGGCTCTCCGGCATGTGGCGCAGCGCTATCCAAATCGTCGGCACCGCCAGCACCGGATTGATCAGGAAGATCGCGCGCCACGTGGCATGGTCGACGATCCAGCCGCCGAGCAGCGGGCCGGCCGCCGCGGCAATGGCGCTGACACCGGCCCAGGTTCCGATCGCCTTACCGCGTTCGGCTTCATTGAACGTGGCGCCGATGATGGCAAGCGAGCACGGGATCATCAGCGCGGCGCCGACGCCCTGCGCGGCTCGCGCCGCCAGCAATTGTCCGATATTGCCGGTTAAGCCGCACCACAGCGACGTCACGGCGAAGATCGTCATGCCGATGACGAAGGCGAGGCGGCGGCCGTAGCGGTCGCCGATCGCGCCGCCGATCAGAAGCAGCGCCGCGAGGCAAAGTTCATAGGTACTGACGATCCACTGGATCACGGCGACCGAAGCGCCCAGATCTTTTTCCATCGCCGGCAGCGCGATATTGACCACGGACTCGTCGATGAAAGCGATGGCCGATGCCAGAATAGTGGCGACCAGAACCCAGGCCTTCACATGCGCCGCGCATTCCACGCTGCGTACCGCCTGGATGGCGGCCTCGTCGCAAGGTCTTGCCTTCGGGTTGATCATGGTCCATCGGAGTCTGCCATAGGGTGACAGAGGCGTCGCGATGAAAGAGGCGCATAATTTTGATCCCAAAACGGCGGCCAAGAAGCTGCTGCGCGAGGCGCGTGCCGGCGCGTTGGCGACGTTGATGCCGGGAACCGGCGATCCCTATTGTTCGCTGGTCAATGTCGCGACCGACATCACTGGCGCGCCGCTTATGTTGTTGTCCACGCTGGCGATTCACACCAAAAACCTGCTCGCCGATGGCCGCGTTTCGCTGATGCTGGACGAGCGCAAAGAGGGCGACCCGCTGCAAGACGCGCGCATTATGCTGACGGGTTCATGCTCGAAGAAGACCGAATTCTCGGCCGTGAGCACTGCCATGAGCGCCTATCTGAGGCGTCACCCAGAGGCCGAGCAATTCGCGAACTTCAAGGACTTCGGCTTCTACAGCATCGATATTACCCGGGCGCATCTGGTGGCCGGTTTCGGCCGCATCGTCGACCTTACGCCGGCCGATATTCTCGCGGACGTGTCCGACGCGCAGGCGCTTGTCGACGCGGAGGCCGGCGCAATCGAGCACATGAATGCCGACCACGCCGAAGCCTGCCGGCTCTACGCCACCAAATTGCTCGGCGCGCCGGATGGCGACTGGCGCTGCGCTGGCATCGATCCGGACGGCATCGAATTGCAGAATGGCCGCACCGCGTTGCGTCTGCCGTTTCCGCAGCGCGTTACCGCGCCGGGTCCGCTGCGGGCGGTACTTAAGCAACTCGCCGAGCAGGCGCGCCGGGACTAGCAATGGCAACTTACTCGGTCGCTGTTGCAGGCGCCGGCCCGGCCGGTCTTGCGACTGCTTTGCTGCTTCACCGCGCCGGTCATCGTGTCACCGTTTTGGAGCGCTTCGTCGAGCCACACCCAATCGGCTCGGGGTTGATGTTGCAGCCGACCGGGCTCGCAGTGCTGAACGAACTCGGTCTCGCCGTTGACATTCTTGCGTTGGGGCAACGCATCGATCGTCTGTTTGGGCGTGTCACGCCGTCAGCGCGCGTCGTTCTCGATGTCCGCTATGGCACTTTAAGCAGTGAAGCGTTCGGCCTCGCCGTGCATCGCGCTACATTGTTCGATCCGCTTTTCCAAGCTGTGAAACGAGACGGCATAACGATTCAAACCGGATGTAGCGTCACCGGCCTTGCCTATGACGGCGGCAAACGTCCGTGTCTGGTCGCGAGTGACGGACAAAAAATCGGCCCTTTCGATCTTGTTGTCGACGCCATGGGGGTGCGTTCGCCCCTCGCGCCGGTGCGGTCGCGCCGCGACCTTCCTTATGGCGCGCTCTGGACCACGTTGCCGTGGCTGCCGGGTGTGTTTGGCGAGCATGCTCTCGAGCAGCGCTACCGCAAAGCCAACGTCATGGTCGGCGTGCTGCCAGTCGGCCGGCGGCGCGGCAGCGAGATTGCCGAAACAGCGTTCTTCTGGAGCATCAAGCCTGAGAATTACGAAGCGTGGCGCGTAGCCGGACTCGACACGTGGAAGAGGGATGTCCGTGCCCTCTGGCCGGAAACGGCGCCTCTGCTGGATGCGATCGTTTCTGCCGATCAGATGACGCTGGCGCGCTATTCGCATCACACCCTGACACGGCCCTTTGCGGAACGTCTCGCGATCGTCGGCGACTCGGCGCATGCGGCCAGCCCGCAGCTTGGGCAGGGCGCCAATATGGGGCTGCTGGACGCCCGCGCCTTGGCACTTGCCTTACGGGGCAGTGTGGATATCGACACGGCATTGCGGCGCTATGCGGCTTTGCGGCGTTGGCACGTGCGCTTCTATCAATATCTTAGCGTGGTGTTCACGCCGTTTTACCAATCCGACAGTTCTGTCCTGCCGGTGTTGCGCGATTGGCTGGTTGCGCCATCGACGCGCCTTCCGCTGGCGCGCAAATTCGTCGCAGGCACCGTCGCCGGCGTTATCCTTGACCCCCGACGGCAACTCGAACTTAAAAAATGACGCCATGACGCTGAAGGTTCTCATTATCGGCGGTTGATCGTGCGTTATCGCGGCTGGCTCCAACCGGTCGCCTGACCATCTCGCCTAACGGGCGCGGGCGGGCTAGGCTGCCGGCAATAAACGCATTTGAAAAACAAAAAACTTGGGAGTGAGACGATGAAATGGTTTGGACGGGCCGTGACAGCGGCGCTGGCATTGTGTGTCGCGTCGCAGGCGTGCGCCGCCGAAATCAAACTCATTTGCATTCCGGCGTGGAAGGCCTCGTTCGAGGTGCTGTTGCCGCAGTTCGAACGCGATAGCGGCAACAAGGTTACGGTCCACTACGCGATCTTTCCCGATCAACAAAGCCGGATTGGGTCGGGCGACTTCGACGTCGCGTTTTTCGCGCGGCCCCAGATCGACGACCTGAACAAGAGCGGCAAAACCGTTGCCGCAACGACGGCGGATATCGCGCGCACCAGTATCGGCGTCGCCGTGAAATCCGGTGCGCCCAAGCCTGACGTGACAAGCGAGGACGCATTCAAGCGCACGCTGCTCGCGGCAAAGTCGATCACCTATACGAAGCAAAGCCAGACCGGCGTCTATCTCTCGCGCCGTCTGGAAACGCTTGGCGTAATGGATGCCATCAAGAACAAGCTTGTCCTTCAGCCTGCCGGCGGGATGACGACGCCGGCGGTGGCGAAGGGTGAAGCGGAACTCGGCATCGTGCTGGTCAGCGATATCGTCGGGACGCCGGGCGTCGATCTGGTCGCGCCGCTGCCGCAGTCGCTGCAGAACTATGTGACGCAGACGGCCGTTATCGGCGCTGCGGCGAAAGAACCGGCCGCCAGTGCGGCTTTGATCAAGTATCTCGCCAGCCCGGCCGCGGCCGTTGTCTTGAAGGCCAAAGGGTTCGATCCGCCGCCGGGCTGAACGTTGCGGCCCAACGTGGCCCACGGATGGCGCGCCTTCGCGGGATTTGGCAGACTTCCTGACAATTAAAAAAGCAGTCAGGGAGGCGACCATGCGGAAAATTCTCACGGCACTACTCTTGTGCGCGACGGCGGGTGTTGCATCGGCCGCTGAGCCGATTGCGTTGCGCGATATGGGTTCGTTCCATGTCGGCGGCCGCGTCGTCGAGATCACCGGCAAGCCGGTGAAGGAAGTCGTGTTCACGCCGGGCGGCGTGCCGGCGAAGGTCGACCCTAACGGCAAGTATCAGGTCGAGCAGATGTACGTGCAGTACTTCCTGCCGCAGGCCAAGAAAGGAAAAATACCGCTGTTGCTCTGGCACGGCGGCGGTCTGTCGGGCGTGACCTACGAAACCAAGCCGGATGGCAAGCCAGGCTGGCTCAATTATTTCATCCGGACCGGATGGGACACTTACATCTCCGACGCCATGGAGCGCGGCCGCTCAGGCTGGAGCAGCACGTTCAAGGGCGAGGCGATGGAGTTGCCCTTCAACGATCCGTGGGAGCGTTTCCGTATCGGGCCGATCGGTTCGTGGAACGACGATGAAGCCAAGCGTACGACGTTTCCCGGTGCGCAGTTTCCGACCGAGTCCTATGCCCAATTCATGAAGCAGGGCGTGCCGCGCTGGGTCACGACCGACGATCAGATCGTTCAGGCCTATATCGCGCTGGTCGACAAAATTTGTCCCTGCGTCGTGCTGGTGCACAGCCAGTCCGGCACTTTCGGTTACAAAGTGCTTGAAGCGCGGCCGGACAAGGTGAAGGCGCTCGTTGCGGTCGAGCCGACATTGGCGGGTGACAAGAACAAGATCTCTTCGGTGAAGGGCACACCGATCCTCACGATCATTGGCGACAACGCCAAGGATCATCCGCGTTGGAAGAACATCCGCAACAACAGCGTCGTCTATGCGGAGGCTTTCAAGGCCGCCGGTGGTGACTTCACATTCGTCGACCTGCCGGACGCGGGCCTTAAGGGCAATTCGCACATGATGATGATGGACAAGAATTCCGACGAGATCGCGGCTCTGATCCAGAAGTGGCTGGTGGCCAAGGGGCTCAGCGACTGAGAAGCCGGGCTGACGGTGTGCTCATCGGTCAGGTAGAAAAGACACAGGTCGGCCGGGGTATCCGGCTGACCTACATATGGGTGTGGTTAATTCGCCTAGCGGCTGCTTCGGCCTGAATGCGCAAATCTAGCCGCTAGTTCCGCCGCCGGTATTGATGCAGCGCAACGTAGCCAGCGCCCCATGCATGGCATTTAACCTTGGCAATCCAAGGCCTTTGGTGCATATGGTCGCCCTTCAGGCCGAGGGGCTAAACCTACTTCTATACCAGCGGGGATTGACGTCCCTGTGACGCATTGGCCGGCATTGAGACCGGTCATTTGGGAGGACTTCGCGTGCAAGAGACTGGCGTTCGTAACAGTGCATACGGTGCTGACAAATTCGGTTTGAAAGATCTCGCCGAGATTCACTGGAATCTGACCGAGCCATCGCTGTACGAGCATTCGATTGCCGCGAAGGAAGCGACGATCGTCGAGGGCGGCGCCCTCTCGGCCTTCACGGGCCATCACACCGGCCGCTCGCCGAAGGACAAGCACACAGTCGACGACGATTTGACGCACGACGTCCTGTGGTGGGACGGCAACCGCAAAATGACGAAGGAAAACTTCGCCACGATGCTGGGCGACTTCCGCGCGCACGTGAAGGGCAAGAAGCTTTTCGCGCAGGATCTCTACGGCGGCGCCGATCCGACCTACCGCATCAAGGTCCGCGTCTTCACCGAATACGCCTGGCACTCGCTGTTCATCCGCCAGCTTCTGATCCGTCCGGAAGTGGCCGAGCTTGCCTCGTTCGTTCCCGAACTCACCATCATCGATCTGCCGTCGTTCAAGCCGGACCCGAAGCGTCACGGCGGCCGCGAAGGCTCCGATACGCAGGTCGCGATCGACTTCACCAACAAGATCGTTCTGATCTGCGGCTCGTCCTACGCGGGCGAAATGAAGAAGTCGGTGTTCACGACGCTGAACTTCTACCTGCCGGCCCAGAACGTCGTGCCGATGCATTGCTCGGCCAACGTTTCCAACGACGGCAAGGAGAGCGCGCTGTTCTTCGGCCTCTCGGGCACCGGCAAGACCACACTGTCCGCCGATCCGAACCGCATTCTCATCGGCGACGACGAGACAGGCTGGGGCCCGGATGGCATCTTCAATTTCGAAGGCGGCTGCTACGCCAAAACCATCAAGCTCTCGCAAGAAGCGGAGCCGATGATCTGGGACGCGACCAACCGCTTCGGTGCGGTGCTGGAGAACGTCACGTTCGATCCGTACACCCGCAAGCCGAA
>DASYCM010000217.1:0-3323 GCA_036500165.1 Pseudolabrys sp. | reverse complement strand
TCGCCATCGCCAGGCTCTCGTCGATGCGCTTCAGCGCCTTTTGCGTCTGCGTGTAGAAATCGGGATCTGGGTCGGGCGACACCGCGACCGTATAGACAAGGCCGTCGTGGATGACGGCGCGGCTGCGTGTTGGCGTCAGGCCGGAAAAACGGGTGATCATCATTGCGCTCCTGTCAGCACCACAGCCTGCACAACAAAAAACCCGGCGCAAGCCGGGTTTTAAGTAACGACTGGTTTTGGGATCGCGAAATCCGCGATTAGTGGTCGAGAGAGTCCTTCACAGCGTCTTTAACGCCGCCGACGGCGTTCTGAACCTTGCCGGCGACCTGCTGCGCCTTGCCTTCGCTTTCAAGCTTGGCGTCGCCGGTCGCCTTGCCCGCAACTTCTTTCACCTTGCCCTTGGCTTGTTCAAAGCTGCCTTCAACACGGTCTTTGTTCATGGTCAGTCCTTTGCTCTGTTTGTTGGTGTTCACGGAGCCAACGTCCGAAGGTGAAGTCTCGTTCCGTGCAAAAGCGGATCATAGGCCATGCATGCGCACCAAGGCCCCGCGCCGGATCGCGCCGGTACGGGGATTTGGCTTCAGTTCTTCCCGGACAAAGTCGGTTTTAGTTTTTCGAGCCGGTGGTGCCCAACTTCGGATTAGGCGAGCACTCCAAACCTCGCGGCTGAGCATCCTTCTCACACGCCGTTATGCTGGCGTACGTGCATTCGACGCTGCCGCCTTTGGAAACTTCGATGCAGAATTTGTTACTGCCGGTCGCCTGACGTCCGCCACCGGATGCGCTCGGAGGATTCATGGTCTGGGCGCTGGCCACCGAAATGCCGGCGATCAGTGCGGCGACGGCCGTAAGCGTTGTGATGGTCTTCATGGCTTCGCCTCCTTTGGAGATGAGTGCCGCCTAGCGGCACGCCCCCACAACGGACGGAGAGAAGCGCTGTTCCGGGAACTTGCCCGCTTTTTGATAAAAGTTTGCGAATGCGGCGGCGAAGCGGCGCGGCCGCGGCGATTTTTCGCCACGGCCGCGACGTCATGACGCCTGGCGCCGTCAGGCTTCCATGATCGCGACGATTGCATGCGAGTGCGGATCGAGGACCACAATCTGGTCGCCAACCAGGATGTAATCGAAGCCGCGCCACTCTGGATAGATGACGACGACTTCCTGCGGGATCGGATAGAAGTGCACGCTGCTCGGCACGCGCGTACCGACGTTGATCGAGATGTTGAGCTTTGCTGCGTCGACCCGCTCGACCTTCTGCTGCTTGAACACGGTCGTGATCTTCGTGCGCTGCTCAGTCGAAAGCTTCGCCGCGCCTGACGCCGAACCCTGACCGGTGGTCGAGCGCTGTTCGGTGCCTGATGCCTTCGGTACCGCGTTGGGCGCGGCGGCCGGCGCGTTCTGCGTGGACTTGTCCATTGAGCCCTTGTCCATCGAGCCCTTGTTGGTGGCCTTGTCTGGATTGCCGGGCTTCATCGTGTCATGCGCAGGCGCCTGACCGGTCGTGCCGGGCGCCTTGTGCGTTTCCGCATTCGGCTGTCCAGCCTTCATGCTGGGCGCGGTCTTTTCAGCCGGTGCGTTCTGCTGCGCCGCGGGAGCGGGCGACGATGCACCTGAGTCCCTGTCCTTTGCCGGTGCTTGCGCGAACGCAACACCGGCGCTGAGCAGGACCGTGGCGGTAACGGTTGATAACAATCGAGCGTTCTTCATTCTTCGGCTCCTCTGGCTACCCCACGAGGCTCATTAACCGAAACGCCTGCGTCCGGCGCCAGTTCCGCACCTGCGCGAAATGTCTTGTTTCCGGCGCCATTGCCTTCCGGGGTCCGCCAAGGCACTTTTGCAAAAGACCGGGGAGGGGCTGTTGGCGATTCTTTCGTCCGCGATCGACAAAAATTCCGCAGAATTCCGCGCGAATGCGGAGCGCATGCGCACTTTGGTCGAAGAGTTGCAACTGCGACGAACGGAAGCTTCGCATGGCGGTTCTGAGAAAACGCGGGAGCGCCATTTGGCGCGCGGAAAGCTTCTGCCACGCGACCGCGTGATGAATCTCATCGATCCCGGCTCGCCGTTTCTCGAACTATCGCCCCTTGCCGCTAACGGGATGTATGACGACGCCATTCACGGCGCGGGGCTGATCACCGGCATCGGCCGGATCGAAGGCCGCGAATGCATGGTGGTGTGCAATGACTCGACCATCAAAGGTGGCACTTATTATCCGCTGACAGTGAAGAAGCACCTTCGCGCACAGGAGATCGCGCGTGAGAACCGTTTGCCCTGCATCTATCTGGTCGATAGTGGCGGCGCCAACCTGCCGCATCAGACCGATGTGTTCCCCGACCGCGAGCACTTCGGCCGCATCTTTTACAATCAGGCGACGCTCTCCAGCCTACGCATTCCGCAGATCGCCGTGGTGATGGGCTCGTGCACCGCCGGCGGCGCCTATGTGCCGGCGATGAGCGACGAGACCATCATCGTGAAGGGGCAGGGCACGATCTTCCTCGGCGGCCCGCCGCTGGTGAAGGCCGCGACGGGCGAGGTGGTGTCGGCCGAGGATCTCGGCGGCTCCGACGTCCATGCCCGCAAATCAGGCGTAGCCGATCACATGGCGGCCGACGACGCGCACGCGCTGTCGCTCGCCCGCCGCATCGTCGCCAATCTCAACACCAAAAAGCACGTCGACATTCCGCTGCTCGCCGCCCGCGAGCCGAAATTCTCCGCCGACGAACTCGACGGCATTGTCCCCACCGATTTGCGCAAGCAGGTCGACGCCCGCGAGATCATCGCCCGCCTGGTCGACGGCTCCGACTTCGAGGAGTTCAAGGCGCTCTACGGCACCACGCTGGTGACCGGCTTCGCGCATCCTCACGGCATGCCGGTCGGCATCCTGGCCAACAACGGCATCCTGTTCTCGGAATCGGCGCAGAAGGCCGCGCACTTCATCGAACTGTGCTGCCAGCGGCGCATTCCGCTGCTGTTCCTGCAGAACATCTCCGGCTTCATGGTCGGCCGCGACTACGAGGCCGGCGGCATCGCCAAGGACGGCGCCAAGATGGTGACGGCGGTGGCCTGCGCTCAGGTGCCGAAGATCACGCTCATCACCGGCGGCAGCTTCGGCGCCGGCAATTACGGCATGTGCGGGCGCGCCTACGGTCCGCGGTTTCTGTTCACCTGGCCGAACGCGCGCATCTCGGTCATGGGCGGCGAGCAGGCCGCCTCGGTGCTCGCGACCGTCAAGCGCGACAACATTGAAGCGGCCGGCGGCAAATGGTCGGAAGTGGAGGAGGAAGAATTCAAGGCGCCGATCCGCGATCAGTACGAAGCGGAAG
>DASYCM010000216.1:0-9635 GCA_036500165.1 Pseudolabrys sp. | reverse complement strand
AGTCGTTGCTCTGACTGGCAGCGCCACGGCAGGCATTACGATCTATGGCTTACTTTTCTTCGCTGCGCCGCTGCTCGGCTTGTCGTTGACGTTCCTCGCCGACCGCAGCAAGGATCGAACACTCTTTACTTATGCCTGCCTATCGACGGCAGCCATGTGTCCATTGGTTTACGGCGCGCCGACCGAGATGTGGATGGCGCACAGCCTGTTCTGGCCGGCGCTCGCGCTCTGCCTCTATGCGCCGCTGGATATGCGGGGCCGCGCCACCGTCTTTACCGCAATGCTCGCACTGATCTTCACGCACGAAGGCGCGATCGTCTTCGCAACCGTGATCTTGTTCGCGGTGTTCCTGCGCGGCTGGCGTCACGTGCTTTTCGCGCGAACGATCACGGCTTTTGCCGTCGCGATGGCGATCTGGATAATCGTCAAGCTGACCATCCGGCCCGATGACTATATCGCCGGCGTTATGGCTGCGGCGGCATTCAAGTTCATCGACATCGGCAATCTCACCGAACCGGCTTTCGTACTGCTGTTCGCCGCCATCGCCGTCGACGATCTGCTGACGATCGCGCTCCGTCGCATCGCGCCACGCATCGCGCACATTACCTCGCTCGCCGTATGCGTTGTCCTGCTCGCAGCGTACTGGTTGTGGTTCGACCGGTCGCTACTGGCGGAAGATCGTTACAACCTTCGCACTGTGCTGTTGATCCTGACGCCAGCGTTCGGGTTGATGGCGGCGGTTCAAACGATGGATGAGAACACGCGGGCACAGTCACCGCTGCCATTCCTGTCCCCACTCGCCGCCATGATCGAGCGCGCGGCCAATCCACGCGTCATCCTCAGTGCTTTGGTGCTGACGTTATTGGTCCACACCGTCGAGACAACCAAATTCATTTGGGGCTGGACGCAATATAAAGCTGCCATCGCCGCGCTCGCGACCGGATCAGCCTCCGATCCGGCTCTCGGCGATCCACGTTTCGTCTCGTCGAAACGCATCGATCCTGCACTCAACAGATTGTCGTGGAATTCGACCACGCCCTATCTGTCGGTTCTGGTCGCACCGGGCATGAAGCCGGAGCGGCTCGTGATCGATCGGGGCACCGGCTATTTCTGGCTACCTTGCGATACGGCCAAGCAGAGCGAACGCGACAGCACGGCGCTGCCCGCCGAAAGCCGGCAACTCATTCGCACCTACAGCTGTCTGCATCGTTAGGGTTTTGTGACGCCGGCCGTCCATGCCTTGAAGTCGGCTTCCGACACATCCGGCAGTTTCTTCAGGAAGGCCACGATCTGCCACAGATCCTCATCCTTCGCGCCGGCCAATGCGAAGCTCGGCATGCCGGTCATGTTGATACCGTTCTTGATCACCCAGAACAGCTCGGCCGGCGTGCGTTCGTTGACGACTTCCTTCAAATCCGGCGGATCGGGGTGCAGGCCTTCGGAGAACTTGGCCCAGCCGACGCCCGGCCCGCCGTGGCACGTGGTGCAGCCTTGCGCGAGAAACATTTTTGCCCCGGCCTGAATAGTAGCCGGCGCTTCGATGTTAGCAGGCACCGGATCCTTGGCTTGCCGCGCAATCGAGGCGGTACGCACCCGCACCAAGATCGATTTGACGACCTCGGGCTCATAGGCAGTGCCGGCCACACTGTAGAAGCCGCCAAAGAAAAAACCCGCTGCGACGACGGCACCAATCAATCCGAGTGCACCGATGAGTGCGAGCAACAGCTTCATGACAATCTCCTGACCGAACCGCCAAAACCGAGTCTATCCAAATTTGCGGGGCTGGTCCACGGCACATGAGCGTCGCACGGCTAGCCGCTCGGCAGCGCCTGTGCTGTAGTTCAGAAAAAGTTCGAAGCAAAAAACGCTAAGGGAGAATTTATGAACGCCCCCGTCGACACGGCGAAGAGTGAAATCCGCGATGGCATGCAGATCGACTGGGATGCCGCCATCCCGATGGGTGACGGCATCGTGCTGCGCGCCGACGTCTTCCGCCCCACGAAGCCCGGCAAATATCCGGTCATCCTAAGCTACGGTCCTTACGCCAAGGGCCTGTCGTTCCAGGAGGGCTATAAGAGCCAGTGGTCGCGCGTGATCAAGTCCGCGCCCGGCGTGCTCGAAGGCTCCAGCAACAAATATCAAAACTGGGAACTGGTCGATCCCGAGAAGTGGGTGCCGGATGGCTATGCCTGCGTGCGCATCGACTCGCGCGGCTCAGGACGTTCGCCCGGCGTGCTCGATGTCTGGTCGGCGCGCGAGGCGCAGGACATTTACGAGTGCGTCGAGTGGGCCGGCACGCAAGCCTGGAGCAACGGCAAGGTCGGCATCAACGGCATTTCCTACTATGCCATGAACCAATGGAACGCGGGAGCACTGCGCCCCCCGCACCTCGCCGCGCTCTGCATCTGGGAAGGCGCCTGCGATTATTATCGCGATCTGTGCCGCCACGGCGGCATCCTCAGCGATTTCCTTAATACTTGGCATCCGCGTCAGGTCGCGGGCGTACAGCACGGCGTCGGCGATCGCGGTGCGCGCAGCGTCGTCACCGGCGAGACCGTGGCAGGTCCGCTGACGCTTCCGCCCGAGGAACTCAAGAAAAAACGCACCGACACACCCGGCGAAGCCAAGGAACACGTCTACCGCGACGATTACTACGCAGCCCGCACTGCCGATTTCTCCAAGATCGAGGCGCCTATCCTCTCCGCCACGAACTGGGGCGGCATGGGCCTGCACACGCGCGGCAATTTCGAAGGCTGGGCCGCCGCCGGCTCCAAACAGAAATGGCTGGAGGTGCATGGCGACACACACTTCACGCATTTCTACTCAAGCTACGGCGAAGGATTGCAGAGGAAGTTTTTCAGTTATTTCCTCAAGGGCGAGGATACTGGCTGGAGCAAACAACCGCCCGTCTCCGTGAATGTCCGCCATCCGGACGAAAAATTCGTACTGCGCGCCGAGAAGGAATGGCCGCTGGCGCGGACGCAGTGGACGAAATATTTCCTCGAGCCGCAGAATAACGGGCTGGGCACCGCCGAGCCTCACGCCGGCGCAACGCTCACCTATGAAACCACCGGCGACGGCCTTACCTTCAGAACGCCGCCGATGCACAAGCCGCTGGAAATCACCGGTCCGGTCGCAGCGAAACTTTGGGTATCGTCCGACACAACCGACGCCGACCTGTTCCTCGTGCTGCGCGTGTTCGATCCGAAGGGCAAGGAAGTCACCTTCATCGGCTCGAACGACCCGCGCGTGCCGGTGGGCCTCGGCTGGCTGCGCGCTTCGCAGCGCAAGCTCGATGCGGCGAAATCGAAGCCATATCGCCCGTGGCATCCGCACGACGAGAGCGAACCGCTCAAACCGGGCGCGCCGGTCGAGCTCGATATCGAGATATTGCCGACCAGCATCGTGGTGCCACCCGGATACACACTCGCGCTCACCGTGCGCGGCAAAGACTACGAAGTCGACGGCACGGATATCGCGCTGCCGAACGCGCCCTATCCGATGAAGGGCGTCGGCCCCTTCCTGCACATCGATCCAAACGACCGGCCCGCGAAGATTTTCGGCGGTAAAAACACGCTGCATTTTGCCACCGGCAAGCAGCCTTACCTCTTGTTGCCAGTCATTCCGGAGGCGTAAGCTCACAACAACAAAAGACTAAAACAAAAAAATCCTTGGGAGGATCATGATGAAGCGCCTTGCTGCCATAGCTGCGTCCGTTCTCAGCCTCGTCCTGCTCGCTGCACCGGTTTCAGCGCAGCAATATCCAAACCGCACCGTCACCATCATCTGCCCCTACCCGGCAGGCGGTCCGACCGATCAGACCGCACGTGTGGTCGCCAACTTCCTGTCGAAGAAGTTCAGTCAGAATTTTATCGTCGAAAATGTCACAGGCGGCGGCACCAACATCGCTACCAACCGCGCAGCCAAGGCGACACCGGACGGCTACACGCTGTTGTTGCACAACTTGCAGATTTCGGCGAACCCGACGCTCTACAAGAGCTTGCCCTTCGACACCGTGAAGGACCTCACCGCGATCATGATGGTCAACAACAACCCGCTGGTCATGGTGGGACGCAAGGATTTGCCGCCGAACACGCTGGCGCAATTGCTGACATATATGAAAACGAACCGGCTGAAAGCCGCGCTCCCGGGTTACGGCGCCACGGGCCATCTCGCCACGACGCTCGTCGGGCAGGAAGCCAAGGTACAGATCGACCAGATCCCGTATCGCGGCGCGGCTCCGGCAATCACCGACCTACTCGGCGGCCATGTCGACCTTTTCTTCGCCACGCCGCAGTCGATCGTGCCGCAAGTAAAGGCCGGTCAATTGAAAGCCTATGGCGTCACGTCGGCGACGAAGCTCGACAAGTTACCCGACGTCGGCAGCTTCGTAAAAGCGCTCGGCCCTAAGCTCGAAATTCTCTACTGGCAGGCGCTCTACGCGCCGACCGGCACGCCCGATGCGGTGATCAAAACGCTCAATGCCGCGATGCAGGAAGCCGTCTCTGACCCGGCCATCATCAAGACCTGGGACGAGGAAGGCTTCTTCATCTACCCGAAGGAACAGCGCACCGTCGCCTTCGCGAATTCGACGCTCAAGAGCGAAATCGAACGCTGGGGTCAAGTGATCCGCGATAACAATATCCACGTCGAGCAGTGACGCGAACTGAAACCTATCCGTTCATCCCCGCGAAAGCGGGGACCCAGAGTCCCATAATAAGTTAAAACTGGATTCCCGCTTCCGCGGGAATGAACGGTTGAGAGATTAGCCGGGGCCTATTGCCCCGGTTTCAGCACGTCTTCCAGCCAGTCCCACATATAGGCCGAGCAAATGCTCTGGTTGTCGATCTGGCAGTGATGATAGCCACCCTCTTCGCGCGTGAAGAGCTTGAACAGCTTCTGCTTTGAGCCGACAGCGTCGAAGCACTTCTGCGCCTCGGGCAACGGAATTTGCTCGTCGCCCTCGCCGTGTAGCATTAGGAACGGACAGGTGATCTTCTGCACCACACCGTCGAGCTTGAACGGCTCAAGCTTCTTAATTGCGTCTTCCTGACCGCTGGCATTGAGCACCCAGGAGATGTGCTGCGCGGCGACCGACAATGATGGCGTCACGGACGACGCGATGCGGTCGAAACGATCCTGCCATATCTTTTGGTAATCCCACTGCGCACCCCAGGCGACGCAGCAGGCGAAGCGCTGCTCAAAGGCGGCCGCGCGCGGTGCGTAATAGCCGCCAAGGCTGATCGCCATCACGCCGATGCGCTTGGGATCGACCTCTGGACGCGCTGCGAGCCATTCATAAGCCGGCGTCGCATAGTGCTCGGTGTCGTGCCGCAGATAGAGATTGCGGAAACGGATCGCCTCGCCGTTGCCGGGCCCGTCCACAATGAGACAGGCAATGCCGCGAGCAGCCAGATCGGCGACACCTTTCAGATACTGAATCTCTTTGGTAACATCGAGGCCGTCGAAAAACACCATGGCCGGCACCTTTTTGTCGCCATTCATCGGTTCCGCGTGCACATAGATCGCCGGCAAGCTCGTATCGCCGTACGGAATCTCGACGTGCTCAAGCTTCGGCCGCTTCAGATACTTCGCCGCGTCACGCAGGCAGTTCACGCCGCGCATATAAGCGTCGTTACCTTCCTTGCTTTTGGGCTGAAGGAAGCGCTCACCGACATGATAATAGGCGCTCGCGCGTTTGAGATACTCCGCGCCGCTCTTGCTGTGCCCATCGGCGATACGCTCCCGCCCACGATCCTCGACCGTGCGGGCTTCACGCGCCCACTCACGGAACCATACGTCGTCGTTCCCAACGTGATCTTTGAGGCGCAGGCCAATGCGGTGGACCTCGCCGATTTCCGCCCCGCCCCAGGGCGCCATGTTCAAACCGATGAGTAGGCCGTGCGACCAGCGGTAATTTTCCGGGAAGTAGACGAAGGACAATTCTTCTTGTTTTTGTGTCATGTGAAATTTCCAACCCTGATGTTCTCGTTCGCGCACTTGAATCTATTTCAATGCGTGAGGCAACCATTGTAGCCTGACTCTCGACCGCGTTCCGCACCGCAACAAAATTTCACAATACGAACGGCCGTTTCAGCGGCCGCCCACTGGCAAGGCCGACCATGAACAAACCGCACGCGCCATTTCGTCTCGAAGAAGCAACCATTGACGAGTTGCACGCCGCGATAAAATCCGGCGAGACGACGGTGAAAGCCACGGTCGAGCACTACATCGCGCGCGTTCGCGCCTTCAATGGCCCTTCCAGCATGCTGGTGACCGAAGACGGCGCCGACATTCCAGAAGCCACGGGTACGGTGCGCGGCGGCAGGGCGCTTAAATTTCCGACCAAAACTAAGAAGATGTCCGATCTCGTGCCGGACCTCGACAAGTACAAGGGCCCGCCGCTTGAGTACGGCCGTATGGAAGCAACGGCGTCTGATCCGTCGGTGCAGCAACAGTTCGGCACCATCGTCGGCATCCCCAATGCCGGTCAGGTCAACTCAATCGGCACACTCAACATTCGCGGTGAACGCTCGGTGACCTGCAAAGGTGACTACGACCTGCATCCATCCAAGGGGTCGCTGCCAAAAGGCGCACCGCCGATCTGCGAATTCTTCCGTCATCAGCCGGACGCACTGGAGCGCGCCGCCGAACTCGACGCGCAGTACGGCCGCAATCCCGATCTCGAGAAGATGCCGATGTATGGCGTCGTATTCTCGTTCAAGGATCCATTCGACACCAAGGACATGCGTTCGACCGGTGCCGGTGACGCTGCTTACGACTTTGATTTCCCGGCGCGCGATCACAAGCTCGTCGAGCAACTGCGCAACAAGGGCGCCATCATTTTCGCCAAGGCAATCAACACTGAATATAACGGCCGCGCTGGCGATCCTGGCGGACGTCACCAGCCTGCCAAGGTGATCCCCTCTGTCCTCGGCTATCAGCGTGCGACCTGGGGCGGCAATCCATCGAACCCCTACGACACGACGCGCGCAGCCTCGCTCGGCTCCAGCTCCGGTTCGGCGCTGTCGGTGTCAACCAACATGGTCATGGCGAGCCTCGGCGAAGAGACGCGCGCCTCGTGTCGAGGCCCTTCCAACCACAACGCCGTGGCGCTGATCCTGCCGCACAAAGCGATGATCGGCTTCGACGGCGGCGCCATCGGCGCTGACATCCACTGCGACCGCACTGGCATTCACGCCCGCAACCTGCCCGACTGCGCCAAAATTCTCGACGCGCTGAAGGACCCCGAGGACGGCTACTACGATCCGCGCGATCCCTTCACCACCGTGCCACGCTCGTCGGTCATCGCGGGCGGCTACACCAAGCACGCCACCGCCAATGGGGCGGCCGGCGCGCTGAAAGGTGTGCGTCTTGGCGTCATTCGCGAGTCGATGGTTTATCCGAAGGATTCAATTACGGAGAAGCCCATCGTTGATGCCGCGAAGAAAGAAGTCCAAAGCGTGCTGGCCGAGAAGCTCGGCGCAACTTTGGTCGAGTCGGGCGATCCGCTCTGGCAGCCGGACCCAGCGTGCGAAAAAATGACGGTCGACTTCCGCCGCGCGCTGGCGCGTCTCATACCGGTGTTCATGCCGGACATTCTGTTCCGGCTCGGCAAGGACGGCACCCCACTTTTCAAGGAATTCGCCGCGGCCATCGTCCCGACCGAATTCTTTCCAGGCAAAACCTTCGGCTCAGGCAAAATGAAGCCGATCGACTATTGCGTAGCGCTGGCCGACGGCCACATCGAAGGCCCCATCAATCTCGACATCGGCACCATTCAGCAGCAAGAGCTTTCCAACACCTTCCGCTTCCACATTCCACAATATCTGACGCGGCGCGCCGCTGACTGGAAAGCTAAAGGATTCACCGAAACGCTGACGGACTTTGCCGAACTCAATAAACGCTCCAAGTTCTGGGGCGACGACCAGCGCTCGGCCTTCAAGAACTGGGAAGAGATCGCCGACCCGCGCAATCCGCTCAACGGCCGCCAAGGCGTCAACGAGCGCATCATGCTGCGCGAACTGCTGCGCCGCGTCGACATGATGGTGATCCTGGAGAACAAGCTCGATGCGCTGGTGCGCCTGCATACGCCCTGGGCACCCGGCCTCATCGGTCACCCGCATCAGTACGACCTTCCAAGCAACCTGCGGCCGGAGTCGCTCTACGGGCCGAACGCGGGCCTCACCGAAATGCTGGTGCCAGCGGGATACGTGACGACCGTCTACGATCCGGTGTTCAGGCTCACCGCCGACGGCAAGAAGTATGTGTCGCAGGGCTCGCACACGCCGACCACGATCCCGGCGCCAGGCCTGCCCTTCTCGCTCGTGTTCCGCGCCGAGCCTGGCAAGGAAGATCGTCTGTTGGAAATCGCTTCGTCGTATGAAGCGGCATCCGGGCGCCGTATTCCGCCGCCGGCCTTTGGACCGATCCCAAGAGGCTGAGACGCGCGAACGGAATGCATCGCCAATGAAGCGGAGAAAGTCCCGACACGCGAGAGGCCGTCGCGGACCTCGACCGCCGCGACATGGCGCCGGCCTGCATGGCTCCAAAATCTTCTCTGACGGCGTTGCTATCGATATGGTACGGCAAAAGCAGTTTCTCCATTTGATCGGTATTGTCCTGCAATGAAAATCACGCGCGTCACCGGTGTGGTCTACCGGCAACAACTCATCCTCAGCGGTCCGCAACCGAAATTTGCCGGCGAGCCGCGCACCTCATTCGAGACCTTACTGGTCAAGGTCGAGACCGACGAAGGTATCGTCGGCTGGGGCGAAGCTTTTCCGCACCGCGTGTGGAAGGCCACCAAATCGCTCATCGAAACGTTGATCGAACCGGCGTGCATCGGTGCCGACCCGACCGACATTTCCAGGCTGATGAATTCGCTGATGCGCAAGACCTACGGCATCGGCCGTGCCGGCCCGGTGATGTACGCGTTGTCGGGCCTCGACATCGCGCTGTGGGATATCCTCGGCAAGGTCGCCAGGCAGCCGATCCATAAGCTGCTCGGCGGGGGTGGCCTGACGACAGTCCCGGCCTATGCCAGCCTCTTGAAATACAACGACACCAAGGCCGTCGTTCACTATTGCGAACAGGCACTGAGCCGTGGCTTCAAGGACATCAAGGTTCACGAAACCGGCTACGACGAAATCAGCACGTCGGCAAAGCTCGTGCGGGAGGCGAAAGGCGGCCCGGTCATGGTCGACGTCAACGCGCCCTGGATGCTGCAGGAAGCAGTGGCGAAGATGGAGCCGCTGCGCGAACTCGGCCTGAAATGGGTCGAGGAGCCGGTGTGGCCGCCGGAAGATTTCCGCGCGCTCGCCATCGCGCGCGAAACCGGCGTACCGGTCGCAACCGGCGAAACGATCCAAACACCGCACGACTTCGCGCGACTGATCGACTGTCGCGCCGCCGATTACATCCAACCGAGCGTCGCCAAGATCGGCGGCATTTCGGTAGTCCGCGACATCTATGCTCTGGCCAACCAGGCGAGCGTAGCGGTGGTGCCACACTCCGCCTATTTCGGCCCCGGACTGATCGCGACCGTGCACCTGAGCGCCGCCCTGTCACGCGCGCCGTTCGTCGAGCGTCTTTACGTCGACCTTGCGGACGACCCGTTCGGCGACTGGTATGTT
>DASYCM010000215.1:0-6851 GCA_036500165.1 Pseudolabrys sp. | reverse complement strand
GCAACGACCGTGCGATCGACCGCCGGCTCCGAGGGCATGCGGTTCTTCCCCTTCGTCTTCACGATTTTCATGTTCATTTTGACCGTGAACATGATCGGGCTGATCCCCTACACCTTCACCGTCACCAGCCACATCATCGTCACCGCCGCGCTGGCGATTACGGTGTTCCTGACCGTGCTGCTGTACGGCCTCTATCGCCACGGCTTCCACTTCTTCAACCTGTTCGTGCCGAAAGGCGTGCCGGTCTACATCCTGCCGCTGATCGTGTTCATCGAGGTGCTGTCCTTCGTATCGCGCCCGATCTCGCACTCGGTGCGTCTGTTCGCCAACATGCTGGCGGGCCACATCACCCTTCAGGTTTTCGCCGGCTTCATCATCCTGATGGGCAGCGCCATGGGCGCGATCGGCTGGGCCGGCGGCGTGCTGCCGTTCGGCATGATCGTCATTCTGATGGCGCTGGAGACGCTGGTTGCGTTCCTCCAGGCTTACGTATTCGCCATTCTCACCTGCATCTATCTCAACGATGCGATTCACCCGGGCCACTAGGCCCGACCGGACAGCCAGAAGGAGTTTGTTATGGATCCAGTAGCAGCAAAATACATCGGTGCGGGCATTGCCTGTATCGGCATGGGCGGCGCCGGCGTCGGCGTCGGCATCATTTTCGGTAACTACCTGGCCGCCGCGATCCGCAATCCGTCCGCCGCGCAGAGCCAGTTCGGCAACCTGATTTTCGGGTTCGCCATCACCGAAGCGCTCGGCATCTTCTCGTTGCTGATCGCGCTCTTGCTGCTGTTCGCACTCTAAGTACGAAACCACGATGGCCGAGCCAGCACACAAGGCGAGCACCGAGCACCCGGCTGAGGGCGGGCACGGCGGATTTCCGCCGTTCCAGTCACAGACCTATGCCTCGCAGCTCATCTGGCTCGTCGTCGCCTTCGTGCTGCTTTATGCGCTGATGTCGAAGTGGGCGCTGCCGCGCGTTGGCGCCATCATCGAAAACCGCCAGAAGCGGATCGACGGCGACATCGCGGATGCGGGCAAGCTCAAGGCTCAGTCCGACGAAGCGGTCGCGGCCTACGAGAAGGCTTTGGCCGATGCCCGCTCGCGCGCGCAGGCCATCGCCAACGAAACCCGCGACACGCAGGCCGCCGCGGCCGAAACCCGCCGCAAGACGCTTGAGGATGAACTCAACGTCAAGCTGGCGGATGCGGAAAAGACCATCGCTGCGACCAAGACCGCGGCAATGGCCAATGTCCGCGGCATTGCCGAAGACGCCACCCGCGCCATCGTCGAGCGGCTGATCGGCACGGCGCCGAGCGATCAAGCGGTTACCGCCGCGGTCGCCGACGCGTTGAAGAGGTAACGTAAGATGGCCGAGCTTTTCCTGGACGCGGAAACCTGGGTCGCGCTGGCCTTCCTCTGCTTCGTCAGCGGTCTGGCCTATATCGGCGTTCACCGCATCATCGGCAAAGCGCTCGACGACCGTTCCGCCAAGATCAAAGCGGACCTCGACGAAGCCCGTAAGCTCAAGGACGAAGCAGCCGCCCTGCTGGCCGAATATCAGCGCAAGCGTACGGAAGCCGAGGGCGAGGCGCAGGGCATCATCGCCGGCGCCAAGGCCGAGGCCGAGCGCATGGGGATCGAAGCCAAGGCCAAGATCGAAGAATTCGTCGCCCGCCGCACCAAAATGGCCGAGACCAAGATTGCCCAGGCCGAGGCCCAGGCGACCGCCGACGTCCGCGCCGCAGCCGCCGACGCCGCCATAGCTGCTGCCGAGAAGATACTGACCCAGGAAGCCAAGGGTCCGCTGGCCGGCACCCTGCTCGCCAAGGGCATCGACGACGTCCGCAAGAAGCTGAACTAGCCGATTGGGGCGCCTACCCAGGCGCCAAGCAGCCCGGTTCGCCCGTCGCGGTACGGGCGTGTTCCTCCGTCGAACCCAGCACCGTCTGCTCGACTCGCCGGTTGTCCCCGCTGTTAGCCTCCGGCGGTGCACAAGCTTGCCCCTACCCGATACCACCCTTTGCCTCTTCCCGCGGCGGCCCTATTCTCGCCATCACTGATTCGCGCTTCGCGCTCATGTTTTTGTTGCGTCAGTGATTCGCAGACATTTTCAGGGTTAGCCGGGAGACCGGCGACGCATCGGGGGACGCGTGGTCATCTTCGATTGCAACGGCGTTCTCGTCGATAGCGAGGCGCTGTCGACTGCCATCGTATCGCAGGAGTTTATCCGCGCCGGCTTTGGGCTGACGCCGGATGTTGTCGCGCGCTATTTTACCGGGCGCCGCCCTGCCGACATGTTCGCCGAGGTCGAGATGGCCGCCGGCCGCAAACTGCCGGCCGACTTCCCCACCACCGTCGCCGCCGCGACGTTGCGCCGCTTCCGTGAGGAGCTGCGCGCGACCAAGCACGCCGCCTATGCGCTGTCCTGGCTGCGCGGGCCGAAATGCGTGGCGTCGTCGTCGTCGCACGACCGCATCCGCGTCAGCCTCGAAACCACCGACCTGATCCGCTTCTTCGAGCCGAATCTGTTTTCGGCCGGCGACGTGCGCAACGGTAAGCCGGCGCCGGATCTGTTCCTGCACGCGGCGAACAGAATGGGCGTCGACCCGGGCGCCTGCATTGTCGTGGAAGATTCACCCGTCGGCGTCGCCGCGGGAGTCGCTGCCGGCATGACGGTGGTCGGCTTCGTCGGCGGCAGCCATGCCGGCGGCAAGCTCGGCGATCATCTCAAGACTGCCGGGGCCACAACCGTCATCAACGATCTGCGCGCGCTCAAGAGCACGATCATCGATCTGCGCGGCTGGTGAGTTCCCGCTAGCTCTGCTTCGGCTTGCTTGCGCGCTTGGCTGCCGGACGCTTCGGCGGGGGCGTCGCCATCGAGTCGAATCCGACATAGACGACGTAGGAGTCGATGTCCGCCGCCGGGACCGGCATCGGGAACGAGATTTCCGAATCGACATGCGTAAACGTCACGCGGTCGATGGCGCCCGTAATGGTCACCGGAACACGCGCGAACTTCGAAAGAATGGGCTTTGGCGCGATGCCTTCCTTGACCACGGCAAGGCGCAGCGGCACTTCGATATTGCCGGGACCGCCGGCGGGGCCGGTGATGACACGGCCTTCGATGCCGACCTTCATGGTCATGACGCCACCGACAACTTTGCATTCGCGCGCGGTGCGGATGATGGAGCCCTGATAGCGAAGATCCATCGCCGACGGCTCGGCGTCGCCCGGTTTGCTGCCTATCGTCAGCGTAGCCGCGCCCAGGCGCACATCGACGCTCGGACATTCGATATCGGTATTGGCATCGGCGCTACCGACACCTGCGGCGGAGTCGCTGCTGGTCGTCGTCGCCTTCGACGATCCGAAGATATTGGAAAGGCTGCTGTTGGAGGAGGAGCCGAGCAGATTACCGCCACAGCCGGACAGGATCAGTGTCAGGCCCAAAAGGCCGGCCAAAGAACCGAACTTGCTCGCGCTATTAAGCACCATACGCCCCCCACGCATTCCGTTACTCGCTTTTCTTTTCAACATCTTAGCCTAAATCCCACCGCTTATAGCAAGCCAAGTAGCAGGCAAAGCATGGCAACCCCAAGGCAGGTTGCCCAAGGCAATGGCCGCGCGCATCACGCTGGATCGTCGACGAGCCGGGCATAGAGCAGATGGTCTTGCCAGAGCCCGTTGATGCAAAGGTAGCGGCGGGCAAAGCCCTCGCGCGTAAAACCGGTACTTTCGAGAAGTCCCACAGAGGCAGCGTTATTGGGGATACAGGCGGCTTCCAGCCGGTGCAGCCGCAAGGTCTGGAAGCTAAACGAGACCAGCGCGCGCACCGCGGCGGTCATGTAGCCCCTGCGGGCATAGGGTTCGCCGATCCAGTAGCCGACAGACCCGGCCTGCGCCACGCCGCGTCGGACGTTTGCCAGCGTAATGCCGCCAACCAGCGCGTTGTCCTCGCTACGGAAAATAATAAAGGCGTAAGCCAGATCATTACGCTGATCGTCTGCATATCGCTTGAGGCGACGGCGGAAGGCGCCGCGCGTCAGATCGTCGGACGGCCAAACCGGCTCCCACGGCATCAGGAAAGTGCGGCTTGCTTCGCGCAGCGCCGCCCATTCTCCATGGTCGCTCGATTGCGGCGGGCGCAACGAAACGCCGGCGCCTTGAATGGCGGGCATCGTTTCGCTGAAACTGACGGACCGGAAGAACGCCATTGCCCTCTCACGCCGCGCGGCGGGTGAGACTTTCAGCGATTGCCGCGGTGCTTTCAAGTCCATTGCCGGGGCCGAGTGCGGCGATCGCCGGACGGCTGCCGTTGATCAGCACGCGGCCGGCGGCGCGGGCGCTCTCGACGGTCACCGCTTCGACCTTGGCGACGGTTTCCTCAAGTGGAACCGGCCGGCCGAAGGCCAGCATCTGCCGCGCCATCTGGCCAAGCCGTGCTTCGGAGCTTTCCAGCGCCATCAGCAGGCCCGCCTTCATCTGTGCCTTGGCCTTGTTGATCTCGGCTTCGCTCAGGGTCTCGGTGGCATTGGTGATCTGGTCGATCACGACCCTCATCAGCTCCGGTGCATCGGTCTCGTCGGTACCGGCATAAAGCCCGAACATGCCGATATCGGAGTACGGCATGTGGAAGGCATGAACCGAGTAGCAGAGCCCGCGCTTCTCGCGCACTTCCTGGAACAGCCGCGACGACATTCCACCGCCGAGCACGCTGGTGAAAACCTGCAGGCTGTAGAGCTGCGGATCGACGACGGGTAGTCCCTTTAGCGCAAGCGCAATGTGGACCTGCTCGAGATCACGGGTTTCGACACGAGTGCCGCCGCCGAAATGCGCCTGCTCGGGCTTTGGCGCGGCCGGACCGGTGAAGCTCGCAAACTTCTTCTCCGCCGCCTCGACGATGGCCTTGTGATCGACCGCGCCTGCCGCGGCGATCAGCATATCGGGGCCGCGATAGTTGCGATCCAGATAGCCGCGAATGCTTGCCGGGTTGAAAGAGCGGACAGTCTCGGGCGTACCGAGGATCGAACGGCCGACGGGCTGCTGCGGGAACGCGGTCTCCTGTAAACGGTCGAACACCAGATCGTCCGGCGCGTCTTCGGTCGCGCCGATTTCCTGCACGATGACGCTCTGCTCGCGGCGCAATTCCTCCGGATCGAAGGTCGGCTCGGACAGGATGTCGGACAGCACGTCGAGCGCCAGCGGCACGTCTGCCTTCAGGACGCGGGCATAATAAGCGGTACTTTCGACGCTGGTCGCGGCATTGAGATCGCCGCCGACCGCTTCGATTTCTTCGGCGATCTGGCGCGCGGTGCGCCGCTTGGTGCCCTTGAACGCCATATGTTCGAGCATGTGCGAAATGCCGTGTTCATTGGGCAATTCGTCACGGCTGCCGGAGCCGACCCAAACGCCGAGCGTGGCGGATTGCAGATGCGGCATGTCGTCGGTCACCACCGACAGGCCCGAGGCCAGGCGCGTCACTTCAACGGTCATGCCGTAACTCCTTCACGCGCCGCACGCGACGCCGCCAATACGAATTTTTCGATCTGCCCCTGGTCAGCCGGTAGCACAGTCACGCGCTCGGTCTTCTTCGGCAGGTCGGATAGCCAATCTGGTAACGCCGGGGTCACGCCGCAAGCGGCGGCGACGGCGTCGGGGAACTTGGCCGGATGCGCGGTCGACAGCACCACCATCGGCACCGACGGATCGCGCGTTTCCTTCTCGGCCACCGCCAGCGCCACCGCGGTATGCGGATCGGCGCAATAACCGGCTTCCTTCATCCAGGCGCGAATGGTGGCGGCGCTTTCCTGCTCGCTTGCCTTGTCGGCGGTAAACAGCGCGCGCATCTGCTTGAGTGCATCGGATGGCACGGTGAAGCGGCGCGACTGCGCCAGCGAGCCCATCAGACTGCGAATCGTCGATGCGTCACGGCCGCAGGTCTCGAACAGCAGCCGCTCGAAGTTGGAGGAAATCTGAATGTCCATCGACGGCGACGTGGTCGCCATAACGTCCCGGATTTCGTAATCGCCGGTCGCGAGCGTGCGCACCAGAATGTCGTTGACGTTGGTCGCCACCACGAGGCGATCGACAGGCAACCCCATCTTCGAGGCAACATAGCCAGCATATACGTCGCCGAAATTCCCGGTCGGCACCGTGAAGGCGATCTTACGATGCGGCGCGCCGAGCGCCACCGCGGCAGTGAAGTAATAGACGACCTGCGCCAGCACGCGTGCCCAGTTGATCGAGTTGACGCCGGACAGACGCACGCGGTCGCGGAAGGCGTGATGATTGAACATCGCCTTCACCAGCGCCTGGCAGTCGTCGAAATTGCCCTCGATGGCGAGCGCGTGGACATTGTTGTCCGGCGCAGTGGTCATCATGCGGCGCTGCACTTCGGAAATGCGGCCGTGTGGATAGAGCACCACCACGTCGGCCTGCGCGCGGCCGCGAAACGCTTCGACCGCGGCGCCGCCGGTGTCGCCCGAGGTCGCGACCACGATGGTGGTGCGCTCGCCGCGCTTTTGCAGCACGTGGTCCATCAGCCGCGAGACCAGTTGCATCGCCAGGTCCTTGAAGGCGAGCGTGGGCCCGTGGAAAAGCTCGAGTACGAACAGGTTGTCGTTGAGCTGCACCAGCGGCGCGGTCGCCGGGTGCCGGAAATTGCCATAGGCCTCGCGCGCCATGCGCGACAGATCGGCGTCGCTGATGCTGCCGCCGACGAAGGGGCGCATCACCTCGACCGCCACTTCGGCGTAAGGTTTGCCGGCAAAACCGGCGATCGTCTTGGCGTCGAGCGCCGGCCACGACACAGGCACGTAAAGGCCGCCGTCACGGGCCAGGCCCGCCAGCAT
>DASYCM010000214.1:0-17671 GCA_036500165.1 Pseudolabrys sp. | reverse complement strand
CGCACGACCATCGTCATCGCGCACCGGCTGGCGACCGTTCAGTCTTGCGACCGTATTCTCGTTCTGGATAAAGGGCAGATCGTCGAGCAGGGCCGGCACGCCGACCTCACGGCCGCCGGCGGGCTCTATGCGCGGCTGGCGAAGCTGCAATTCGAGGTGGGCTGAGCGCATAGCGATGGAGGCGGTCATGATCGTCGAACAATCGACCATCACCTGTCCGAAGTGTGGCCACCAGGCTACCGAGAAATGCCGACAGATGCCTGTCATTTTTTTTAATTGCGGCGGGTGTGGCGAAAGGCTGAAGCCGCTGCCCGATGACTGCTGCGTCTTCTGTTCGTATGGCTCAGTGCCGTGCCCGCCCATTCAACAAAACCGATCCTGTTGTTCGTAACAGGTCCTCGAGTTCGCAGGCTTTGCCAACGGCGATGGTTATCTAAGCCACATTTCGCGATATTTGCCGCGCATTCCAGCCAGTTTGTGATCGTATCGCGCGACAGAATAAAGCCGGCGGATGGCTCGTTTGAGACGATCGGATCGCCGATTTATTAGCCTTTGCCTAATGCCGACGATCGCGACCACTAGAGCAATCAACCAAGAACCAAATAGAATTGCGAGGAATGCAGGATTGCCTGGTCGTGCAATCAATCCCACAAATGAACACAAAGTCAGGCAGCAACAGAAAAAAGAGATGAAAATAGAAGCCTTTCTCCCGAACAGAGAAACCATGAACGGAATAAAAAATATGAAAAGAAATAAAAGAATTATTCCGGTGAAATCTGGGTCTGGACTTCGCACAGGAGCCGTCCCAACTAAGTCTGCGCTGCATTATCGGGTCATCGATGATCTTATATAATGCAATACATTAATCACTCGATATTTTAAGCCCGCCACTCCATCCTATTCACCGCAATTCCCGACATCGGGTTCTTGTCTTCGCCCGCATAAACAAAGCCGTGCTTTTCGTAGAAGCGGATGGCGCGGGCGTTGTCCTTGTTGACCAAGAGATCGAGTCCGCGCGGCGACAAGCGCTTGGCCTCGTCGATCAGAACTCCCCCGACATCGCTGCCCCAGAATTCCGGCGCCACGACAAACTGGTCGAGATACATCGTCTTGGTGTCGACGGTGACGAAGCCGGCGAGTGTATCGCCGGCATGGGCTAGGGTGATGTTGGTGACCGGCACCAAATCCTGACGCCAGCGTTCGCGCCACCACGCTACGCGCGCGTTGAAGTCGATATGTGGGTAATGCTGCTGCCAAGTGCGGCGCCACAGCTCGATCGCCGTGTCTTCGTCGGCGGCAGTATAGGGGCGCAGGGTAAGATGCATCCGTGTTCCGGGCGAATGAAGCGAGGGCTTTTTTGCCCGAGCGGAATGAGACCCGGGACCCAGCGCAAGGAATCTTGTCGGCAATATAGCGCAGCCGCCGGCTGTGCACTTCTCCTGGGTCCCGGATCAGCGCTCACGCAAGGCGTTCGCTTGTCCGGGACGCGATGCTCAGCGTTCCGTCAGCTTGAACTCGATGCGGCGGTTGCGCTTGTAGGCGTCTTCGGTTTTGGCGACGTCGATCGGCTGGAATTCGCCAAAACCGGCGGCGACGAGATGCTGCGGCGACACGCCCTTGGTGATCAGATATTGCACCACGGCGATAGCGCGTGCCGAAGACAGGTCCCAGTTCGACTTGAAGGCGCCGCCGGAGATCGGGCGTACGTCAGTGTGGCCATCGACGCGCAGCACCCAGGCGATGTCGGCCGGAATCTGCTTCTCAAGGCCAGCGAGAGCGTCGCCGACCTTGTCGAGCTCAGTCTTCGCCGTCGGTAGTAGGTCAGCCTTGCCGACGTCGAAGAACACTTCGGATTGCAGCACGAAGCGGTCGCCGACAATGCGGACATCGGGGCGGTTGCCGAGAATTTCACGCAGCTTGCCGAAGAAGTCTGAGCGGAATTTCGACAGTTCCTGCACGCGCGCCGCCAACGCCAGATTGAGCCGCGAGCCAAGATCGGCAATGCGGGCTTGCGCTTCCTTGTCCTTCGTTTCCGAAGCGGCGAGCGAGGCCTCGATGGCCGCGAGCTGGCGGCGCAGCGCCGCGATTTGCTGATTAAGCACTTCGACCTGCGCCAGCGCACGAGCGGATAGTTTCTTCTCGCCTTCGAGCTGGCCGGCCAATGTGTTGGCTTGCCCTTGTGCCGCCGACAAACCGGCGCCGGCGCCGTCGGCGATGCCTTTGAATTTGTCGCGGTCGCTTTCGGCATTGGCGAGCGAGGCGCGCAACTGCGCGAGTTGATCCTCCATGCTCGATTTGCCGGATTTCTCCATCGACAGAAGCTCGGTGAGCTCGGCGATCTGCGAATTGAGGCGGTTGAGCGCGGTGTCTTTGCCGGCAACTTCCTGCTGCAGATAGAACTGCACGACGACGAACACGGTCAGGATAAAGATGATGGACAGGATCAGCGTCGACAAAGCATCGACGAAACCCGGCCAGTAGTTCATTCCTTCGCCGCCGCGGCGGCCACGTGCAAGCGCCATATCATTTCACCTTGCGCATGATCTTGTCCGAAAACCGGTGCCCACTTTTCGGGATCATGCGCGTTACTATTTTGCTTTTTCGCGCACCATCATCTCGAGCAGCTTCTTGATCTCGCGCTGCTGGTCGGCCTGACCGTCGACCCAGTCGCGGATCATCTGTTGCTCGGTGCGCATGTGATGCACCAGTCCTTGGATCGCCTCGGCGAGATTGGCCATGGCCGCGTTCGCAGCCTTGCCGGAACCGGCGGCGTCGACGGCGTGGCGCAACTGATCGATGGCCGAGCGGACTTCGCCGGTGACGCCGACGGCGGCGACTGCACCTGTGGGCTCAACGCCGTGGTCGTAAACGGTGGTCGAAAGCCAGTCTTCCAGTTCGGTATAGAAACGGTTCTGCGCTTGGCCGGATTGCAGATCGAGGAAGCCGAGGATCAGGGAGCCGGCGAGACCGAACAGCGACGATGAAAATGAAATACCCATGCCGGACAGCGGCGCAGCGAGACCCTCGCGCAGCGTGTCGAACATGCTCCCGGCATCGCCGCCGGCTTTCAGGCCTTGAATGACGTTGCCGACTGAACTCACGGTTTCGATCAGGCCCCAGAAGGTGCCGAGCAGGCCGAGGAAGACGAGGAGGCCGGTCATGTAGCGTGACAGGTCGCGGGACTCGTCGAGGCGCGTGGCGATCGAGTCGAGGATGCCGCGCATCAGTTGCGACGACATGCCCATGCGGCCGACGCGGCTGCCGAGGATCGCGGCCATCGGCGCCAGCAGCACCGGTGGGCGGTCGACGGCGAGGCCCGGATCGGCGAGACGGAAGTTATTGACCCAGGCGATTTCCGGGTAGAGCCGCGCCACCTGGCGCATCGCCAGTACGATGCCGAGCAACAGAACGCCGATGATCAAGCCGTTGAGGCCGGGATTGGCCATGAACGCGGTCTGGATCTGCTTATAGAGAACGAAGGCGACCAGACCGCCGAGGACGATGAATACCAGCATCCGGAACAGGAAGATGCGGGGCGACGACAGTTTAAGGGGGTCGAGGTCTGTG
Organism: Pseudolabrys sp.; assembly: GCA_036500165.1. Taxonomy (GTDB): domain Bacteria; phylum Pseudomonadota; class Alphaproteobacteria; order Rhizobiales; family Xanthobacteraceae; genus Pseudolabrys. Next base: position 14,104 of record DASYCM010000214.1, on the reverse strand, counting down.
GCCATGGATTCTGTAAAGCCAATGTTGCCGGTGCGCGGTGTCTTAAAAGTTAACGCCCAAGGTAACGCTCATGCGCGGAGCGCCCTGCGAAAAGCGCGATGCGCCCCGCAATATGGCACAGACCGGTGACAAGCAAAAATAGCCGTGCCGGAACCACGGTTTTAACCGGCGGAATAAGTTCAAATTGGGGTGGCAGGTCAGGCGAGGCCGCCCACGGCGCCGGGTCTATTTGCCCGCGTCTTTGAGTACCCGCAGCAGCTCTTTCTGGATCGCCTCGTTGCCGGCGACGACATGTCCGGTGGCGAAGATGTCGTCGCCCCCCGTGACGTCGGAGACATAGCCGCCGGCTTCGCGGATGAGGCAGATGCCCGCCGCGATGTCCCAGGGCTTGAGGTCACGCTCCCAGTAGCCATCGAGCCGTCCGGCCGCGACCCAAGCGAGATCCAGCGCCGCCGCGCCGAAGCGCCGCAGGCCCGCGACCTGCTCCTGCATGGCGCCCAGTTCTTTTTTCGCCAGCGCGAGGTCGCCGCGGCCGATGTGCGGCAGACCGCAGGCGATGACCGAGTCCGCCAGCCGCTTGCGGCCGGCGACGCGGATGCGCTGGTCGTTTAGAAAAGCGCCTTTGCCTTTTTCGGCCAGAAACAGTTCTTCGCTCGCCGGATTGTAAACAAGGCCCGCAACCACCGCGCCTTCGCGCTCCAGCGCGATCGAGATGGCGAATTGCGGAATGCCGTGCAGGAAGTTGGTGGTGCCGTCGAGCGGGTCGACGATCCAGGTGTGCGACTTATCGGCGCCCTCACGCTTGCCGCCTTCTTCGCCGAGGAAGCAGTAGCCGGGGCGGGCCTTGGACAGTTCGGCGTAGATCGTCTCCTCGGCGCGCTTGTCGGCGGCGGAGACAAAATTGGCCGGGCCCTTGAGCGAGACCTGGAGCTTTTCGAGCTCGCCGAAGTCGCGTTTGAGCGCGCGCGCGGCTTTGCGTGCAGCGGCGATCATGACGTTGAGAAGGGCTGAGTGGTGCATTGGCTTTCAGGCAGACCTGACGTTGAAGACCGGGGTCTGCCCGCGCCGGGGCTTTACGTCAAGTTCGGCTTTATGGCTGCAGCGCGGCCTGCGTGGACAGCCATTTGTTGGCGGCGGTTTTGGCGGCCGTTTGCACCGCGGAGGACTGTTTGCTGGCGAAGACGTCGAGATCCGGGTCGCCGGCGCCGCTTGCCTTCGCAATCAGGTGCCATCTGACGGCTTCGGCGGGGTTAACCTGCATGCCGCGCCCGGCCATCAGGATGCGCGCCAGCCGATTCTGTGCGATCGGGCTGCCGCGCCGGGCCGCAATCAGGAAAAGCCGTGCCGCTGCGGCTTCATCCTTGGCGACGCCGTCGCCGTTAAACTGCGCGATGGCGTACTCGACCATGGAATCGAGATTGCCGGCGATCGAGGCGAGGCCCATCAACTGCATGGCCTTGGTCTTGTCCTGCGAAACGCCGTGGCCTTCCTTGTACAGGGTGGCAAGTGCGTATTGCGCTTCCGGGTTGCCGGCCTCGGCGGCCTGCAGGAAAAGCTCGGCGGCGCGTCTGAAGTCCTGCGGGAATTGCTGGCCCTGCAAATACAAGAGGCCGAGATCGTAAGCGGCAACGGCGTGGCCGAGCTTGGCGGCACTATCAAGCAGACGGGCGCCTTCCTCGCGGTTACTTTGGCCGGCGCGCCCTTCGAAACTGAACATCGCCAGCGCGAATATGGCATCGCGGTCGTTCTGCGCCGCGGCTTGTTTGTACCATTGCGCCGCCTTGCCGTCGTCGCGGCCGACACCGAGCCCTTGTGCGTAGAGTTCGCCAAGTAGAGTCATCGCCTTGGCATCGTTCTGCTGCGCGCGCTTGGTGGCTTCGTTGAATGCCGTCAGATACTGGCCGCGCTGGAAATCGCCATACATGATGTCGGCATTCGGATCGGCGGCAGGCGCTGCGTTCGGCGCAGGTTGCGGCGGAGGCGGCTTGTTTTGCGCGAGCGCGGGCGAAGCCAATGCGATGGCGACAAGCGCAACGCCAATGGTGCGCGCCGTCGTCACTCCGTTGTCTCCGGCACATGCATGTGACGCGCCGCCTCAGCGACGATTGCTGCGACCTTGGCAGGATCGCGCCAGATCCATTCACCGAGCGCAATGAAATCGGCACCAGCTTTTGCGAGCGGCTCGACTTCTTCCGTGCTCATGGCGAAGCCGACACAAGGCGCCTCGAACACTTCCGCCCACCACGAGATGCGTTCTTCAATGGCATCGAAAGCAGGCCGCGCGCCGTGTTCATCCGGCTCGCCGAACATCACGTAATCGCAGCCGAGTTCGGCGGCGGTCATGGCGTCGTGACGCGTATCGAGAAGACCGGCGCCGGCGATGCGGTCAGGCTTGAGGCTCGGCAGCGCTTCGGTGAATTCGGCGAGGCCGTTAACGTGAGCGCCATCGGCGCCCGTGCGGGCCACAATGTCGAGATGGCCGTCGAGCAGCAGCGCCGCGTCCGCGGCTTGCACGACACGTGCGAGATCCTTGGCGCGATTGATCAGCGTGCGCTCGTCGGACGGCGCCAGCCGCAGCAGCACCGCAGCGACGTCGCCGGCTTCAAGCGCATTCGTGAGCGAGGATGCGAAAACGGCCGCATCCTCGACCGGCGGGGTGACGAGATAAAGCCGCGGTTGCGGGCGCGGTTCGGCTTTCTTGGGTCGTGGGCTCATGGTTTCCGCATGGTAGCCCAATCGGGCAAAATGATGGGCGTCAGAGATAGACGACGTCGCCGGGGGTTTGGCGCGTTGACGCCTCTGACGCAAGGGCTTCGCTCAGGCGCAGAATAACACTGTCCCAGTCGGCGATTTTCGGCTGCCGGAACAGCCGGGCTCGCGTAGACGAGGGGGCGGAGCACCGTTAGCATTGGCCAAAACGACAAGAATTGGGGAGACGCGGGGAATGCTCAAGCGCTTTTGCGTACTGCTGCTGTGCGCTATCGTCACGCCGGCAATGGCGGCCGACTATCCAAGCCGTCCCATTAAAATGGTGGTGCCCTTCGCGCCCGGAGGCGGCACCGACGTGCTGGGCCGCATCATCGGCCAGAAACTCGCCGAGCAATGGGGACAACCGGTTGTTGTCGAGAACCAGCCCGGCGCGTCCGGCGGTATCGGCACGCGCGCCGTCGCTAAAGCCGATCCCGATGGCTACACGGTGCTGATGGCCTCGACCGGCGCGTTGATGGCGGCCTCCGCGGCGCTGGCGCCGGACGGGCCGTTCGACGTCAACAAGTTCTTCGTGCCGATCACGAACGTGGCCGCGCCGCCTTATCTGCTGGTCGCCAACCCGCAATTGGAAGCCAACAATGTCGCCGAATTGATCACGCTGGCCAAGGCCAGACCGAAGGCGCTGTCCTTCGGCTCGTCTGGCATAGGCGCGGCATCGCACTTGTCTGGTGCGTTGTTCGAGAAGGATGCCAAGGTGGAGATGCTGCACGTGCCTTACAAGGGCACGGGGCCTGCGGTGACCGATCTTCTCGGCGGCCGCATCGATATGATGTTCTCGCCCTCGACCACGGTGCAGGCGTTCATCGAATCCGGGAAGCTGAAAGCCATCGCCGTTACCAGTATCAAGCGCTCGAAGTTCGCGCCGACGGTACCGACGGTCGCCGAGAGCGGCTTGCCCGGCTACGCATCGGTCGGTTGGTTTGGCCTGCTCGTACCCGCGAACACGCCGAAGGAGATCGTCGACAAGCTCAACAAGGCGGTTGTCGGAATCATGGCCATGCCCGACGTCATCGAGCACATGGCGAAGCTCGGCGCCGAACCCGAGCCGCAAACGCCTGAGGAATTCGGCCGCTACATCAACGCCGACGTAGCGAAATGGGCGGCACTGGTGAAAGAGCAAAATATCAATATTCCCGGTGCCGCGGGAAAATGATGCCATGAGTATGTTTGTCCAGCTTCCACCCGAGAAGTACGACAAAAAGATATTCGATAGATTTTCGGCACAGCGGGGGCGCTTCGATCTCGACGATGCCCGCGCCATGATGTGGATGTCACAGCTTTCGTACGAAACAGGTGCGCCGGACACCATCAAGGAGGTCGCCGCGGCCTGGAATCTGAAGCCGCGTGATCCGATCCGCGCGCGCGGGATTTTGATCGATACCCGCGTGATTATCGGCGAGCGGCCAGATTGCACGATTGTCGCCTTTGCCGGCACCGATCCGGCGCTGGCGAGCAATTTGATCACCGACGTCATGGTCAGACTAACGTCTTCCGACACCCATGAAGGTTTTCAAAAAGCGTTCGACGCGGCATGGGATCAGATTAAGCCGGCAATCGAGAACAGCGCACGGCCTTTGTTCTTTACCGGGCATAGTCTCGGCGCCGCGCTTGCAGTTCTTGCCGCAGAGAGGGCCTGCGACAGCGGTATGATGCCCGCGGCAGTTTATACTTTCGGCATGCCGCGCGCGGGCGGTGCGACTTTTGCCACTCGTTATAACGAAAAACTCGGCGACCGGACCTTTCGTCTGGTCCACGGCGGCGACATCGTGCCCTGTATTCCGGAATGGTTCGCGCGGCTCCTGCCGCCGTCGCGTATTTCCTTTCAACATGTAGGACGAATGCTGAAATGTGAATCGGGCGCGAAGTTCGACCAGGCGGCCACGCTGGCGGTGCTTAGTTGCAACGACCCTGCGTTCCGCGCCGGAGTGCGCGAGAACTGGATCAATCGCAAAACTTCACTTCTGGCAGGAGATATGTTTGCGCCGGCCGGACCCGGGCCGCTCGGCCAGTTCTTGCGGTTCTTGCCATTTGCAATCCGCGATCATCTGCCGGATCGCTACATCCACTCGCTCGAAGACTAAAAATAAAATCGCCGGGACGAGGCCCGGCGATCTCATGATCAATTATTGCAATAACCTGCCTTACTTCGGCATCGGAATTTCGCCCATGTCCTTCGGCACCTTGTAGCCGCGCTGCACGGCGGGGCGCGCGGCGACGGCCATATACCAGCGCTTCACGTTCGGAAACTGGTTGAGGTCAACTCCCTGCCATTCAAAGCGCGACACCCAGGGCCAGCTGATGATGTCGGCGATCGAATATTCGCCGCAGATGAATTCTTTGCCTTCGAGCTGCGTATTGAGAACCTTGTAGAGGCGCTGCGCTTCCTTGGAGAAGCGCTCCTCGGCGTAGGGCGCCTTGCCTTGGTTATATTTCACGAAGTGATGAACCTGGCCGAGCATCGGGCCGAGGCCGCCCATCTGCCACATGACCCATTCGATCACCTTGTAGCGATCTTCGCCCGACTTTGGCAGCAGCTTGCCGGTCTTGTCGGCGAGATAGATCAGGATCGCGCCCGACTCCATCAGTCTCATGCCGTTGTCGTTGTCGACGATCGCCGGAATGCGGTTGTTCGGCGCGATCTTGAGGAAGGTCGGCGCGAACTGTTCGTCTTTCGAAATGTCGATCGCGTGCGCTTTGTATGGCAGCCCGATTTCCTCGAGCATGATCGAGGCCTTGCGGCCATTCGGCGTTGTCCAGGTGTACAGGTCGATCACTGTCGTTGTCCTTTTTTGACCCTTGGGTGTTTTTGGAACGGTGAGCGGGGCAGGGCGTTGTCTGCGGAGTTCCCTTTAGCAGGAGGCGACCATGAAGCTCAATGTCCTTACTCTCGCGCTGGCCGCAACGGCCTTCGGTGCGATTGCTGCGAATGCCCAAACCACCGTCATCGAAGAACGCGCCAGTCCGTCCGTCACGATCCAGAGCGAAACGCCGTCCACAACGACCACCGTCAAGGAACGCGGCGGTTTGCTGGGCACGGAAAAGAAGTCCACGACAACGACGACCGGCGCTGGCGTCAGCGGCGATTGCACCAATAAGACTGTCCATAAGGAAGGTCTGACCGGCGACAAGACCGTTTCCAAAACGACCTGCGATTGAGGCCGTCAATTTCGATGAGCTGAAAAGGCCGCGTATTTGCGCGGCCTTTTTCAGTATGTGCAAAGCAGGGAACTTCCCTTGCGGGAGTGCGTTGTTGGGGCTGAGCATTCGATATGAGTGCAGGAGGGCAACATGAAGTTTGGCGTAATTAGCTTGGCGATGGCCGCGACCGCTTTCGGTTCGCTCGCCGCATCCGCGCAGACCACAGTCATCGAACAGCGTCCCGGCGTCGTTGTTGAAGAGCGACGCGTGGCGCCGCCGCCAGTTGTGATCGAACAGCGGCAGACCCCGGTTGTCGTCGAGCAGGCGCCGACGCAGTCGACGGTCACCACGCGGGAGCGTGGCGGATTCCTCGGTACAGAATCGCGCACGACCACGACGACCACGGGCACCGGTCCGAACGGCGACTGTGCGACGAGCACCGCGCGCCACGAGGACTTGCTGTCGTCGAAGACGGTCACGCGTACGGATTGTCAGTGAGATTTTCTGATTGTCAGTAAGCGTTGCGTCTTAGCGTGAAAAGAAAAAGGCCACCTGCGAAGGCGGCCTTTTTTGTTTGTCTTGTTTGGAGTTGCTTACGCCGCCTTCTTTTCCAGATCGGTCTTCCACTGGCCGAGCGCGGCGAGGCCGTTCATCTTGGCGCGGTGGCTGAACGCGGCTTGAGCGGCGGCGACGTTCGCGGCTTTGCCGCCCCAGGCCTTCTGTGGTGCGGCTTGAAGCGCGCGGCCGTAGGAGAAGGTCAGCGCCCACGGCAGGTTGCCAATCTTGTTCATGGCGTCGAGATGCGCGGTGGCATCTTCGTCGCTCTGGCCGCCCGAGAGAAAGGCGATGCCCGGAACGGAGCCCGGAACGCAGTTCTTGAGGACGCGCACGGTTACCTCGGCGACGGATTCGATCGACGACGTCTTCGCGCTCTTCTTGCCCGGCACGATCATGTTCGGCTTGAGCACGATGCCTTCGAGCGCGACCTTGGCGTAGAACAATTCCTGGAAGGTTTCCTTGAGGATCCAGGTCGTGACCTTCTCGCAGGTCTCGGCGTCATGGCCGCCGTCCATCAGCACTTCCGGCTCGACGATCGGCACGATCTGCGATGCCTGACACAGCGCGGCATAACGGGCGAGCGCGTGAGCGTTGGCATGGATGCAATCGTAGCTCGGAATATTGGCGCCGATATCGATCACCGCGCGCCACTTCGCGAAGCGGGCGCCCTGATCGTAATATTTCGGCAGACGGTCGGCGAGCTTGTCGAGACCGATGGTGACCACTTCGCCGGGGGAGTTCGGTAGCGGCTTGATGCCTTCGTCAACCTTGATGCCGGGCAGCGCGCCGGCCTTCTTGATGATGTCAACCAGCGGCGTGCCGTCCTTGGCTTTCTGCCAGATGGTTTCGTCGTAGAGGATGACGCCTGAGATGTGGTTCTTCATCGCCTCGGTGGTGCGGAACATCATCTCGCGATAGTCGCGACGATTGTCCTCGGTGTTTTCGGTGCTGATGGCGTCGAAACGCTTCTTGATCGTGCCGGTGGATTCGTCCGCGGCGAGAATGCCTTTGCCGGGCGCGGTCATGGCGACTGCTACCTTGTTCAGTTCATCGAGATTCATTTTTCGTCCCCTCTAATAAGCAAAACGAGATCCGGGATGACGCCCTCCGGCGTCACTTTACCCTCAACACCTCGACGCCGGGCAAGGCCTTGCCTTCCAGCCATTCGAGGAACGCACCGCCCGCCGTCGAAATGTAAGTAAAGCGGTCGGCAACGCCTGCGACATTCATTGCAGCGACCGTATCGCCGCCGCCAGCGACGGTCACAAGCTTCCCGGCCTGAGTCAGCTCCGCCGCGGCTTCCGCGACGGAAACGGTGCCCGCGTCGAACGGTTCCATTTCGAAGGCGCCGAATGGGCCATTCCAGACCAGAGTCTTGGCGCGCGCCAGCACGGAAACAACCTGCTCCACGCTCTTCGGTCCGATATCGAGGATCATGGAGCCTTCCGGCACGGCATCGACGGACACGACTTTCGACAGTGCGTTGGCTTCGAACTTTTCCGCCACCACAGCGTCAACCGGCAGCACAACCTCGCGGCCTTTGGCTTTCGCCTCGTCCATGATCTTGCGCGCGGTGTCGAGAAGATCACGCTCAACCAGTGACTTGCCGACCTGCTTGCCCTGCGCGAGCAAGAAAGTGTTGGCCATGGCACCGCCGATCACCAGTACGTCGACCTTCGCCAGGAGATTGCTCAAGAGGTCGAGCTTGGTCGAAATCTTGGCGCCGCCGACGATGGCGACGACCGGACGCTGCGGTGTCTCGAGCGCCTTGCCGAGCGCGTCGAGCTCAGCCTGCATGGCGCGGCCCGCGTAGGCCGGCAGCTTGTGGCCGAGACCTTCGGTCGAAGCATGCGCGCGATGCGCGGCGGAGAAGGCGTCGTTGACCCAGATGTCGCCGAGTTTGGCGAGTTGCGCCACGAATTCAGGATCGTTCTTTTCTTCGCCTGCATGGAAACGGGTGTTCTCGAGGCAGAGGATGTCGCCGTTTCTGGCGGCAGCAACGGCGGCTTCGGCTTGCGCGCCGACGCAATCGTCGACGAACTTCACCGGCCGCTTGATGACGCGCGCGACTTCTGCGGCGACGGGCTTGAGCGAGTTCTTGGGATCGCGGCCCTTCGGCCGGCCGAAATGAGAGAGCAGGATGACCTTGGCGCCCTTGTCGGCGAGTTCAGTCAGCGCCGGGGCCACGCGCTCGATGCGCGTGGAGTCGGTGACGACGCCATTCTCGACCGGGACGTTGAGGTCGACACGCACAAGGACGCGCTTGCCCTTGAGATCGATCGAGTCGAGCGTACGAAATTGGGTCATGAAATATGCGGTGCGCTAAAGGTGGTGTTGGATGTTATCGTTATTCAACGCTTTTGCGTCTTCCATCGAGTTCTCTCTGCCGCTCGGCTTGATTTTGCCGCTTCGACGGAACGCGAGGAAAAGAACCACGAGCAGACCGATCGTGGCGCTGAGTCCAAGAACAGTCTGCATCGCGACCTCTACGTTATAGCAACTTACCCATCGCGACCGCGGTGTCCGACATGCGGTTGGAGAAGCCCCACTCGTTGTCGTACCAGCTCATCACGCGCACCAGCGTGCCGTCCATCACCTTGGTCTGATCCATGTGGAAGATCGACGAGTGCGGATCGTGGTTGAAGTCGATCGATACGTTCGGTGCGTCGGTGAAGCCGAGGATGCCCTTGAGCTGCTGTTCGGCGGCGCGCTTGATCGCGGCGTTGATCTCGTCCTTGGTCGTCGCCTTCTTGGCGACGAACTTGAAATCGATGACCGAGACGTTCGGCGTCGGCACGCGGATCGAGACGCCGTCCAGTTTGCCGTTGAGTTCGGGGAGTACGAGACCTACGGCCTTGGCCGCGCCCGTCGACGTCGGGATCATCGACAGCGCAGCGGCGCGGCCGCGATAGAGATCCTTGTGCATGGTGTCGAGCGTCGGCTGATCGCCGGTATAGGCGTGGATCGTGGTCATGAAGCCCTTGTCGATGCCGACGGCGTCATTGAGCACCTTGGCGACCGGCGCCAGGCAGTTGGTGGTGCACGAGGCGTTCGAGACGATCTTGTGATCCTTGGTCAGCTTGTCGTGGTTGACGCCGTAGACCACCGTGAGGTCGGCGCCATCGGCCGGGGCCGAGACCAGCACGCGCTTGGCGCCGGCGGTCAGGTGCATCGAGGCTTTATCTTTCGAAGTGAAGATGCCGGTGCATTCCAGTGCGATGTCGACGCCGAGATCCTTCCACGGCAGCGTGGCCGGGTCCTTGACCGCGGTGACCTTGATGGCGCCGTTGCCGACGCTGATAGTGTCGCCCTTGACCGTGACTTCGCCGGGGAAGCGGCCATGCACGCTGTCAAAGCGCAGCAGGTGGGCGTTGGTTTCGACTGGGCCGAGGTCGTTGATGCCGACCACTTCGATGTCCTTGCGGCCGCTTTCGGCGATGGCGCGAAGGACGTTACGGCCGATGCGGCCAAACCCGTTGATGGCAACACGTACAGTCATTTCAGTTTCTCCCGGCTCATAGCGTCTGACCGTCATGCCCCGCGACGGCGGGGCACCCAGCACTTTATGCGGAAAAGGGTCCGGCTAGTACTGGACAGCCCGCATAGGCGGGCGGCGATAACGAATATAGTTACTTCCCAAGCTTTTTCAGCGCCGCCTCGGCGACTGCTTCGGCTGTGATGCCGAAGTTCTTGTAGAGGTCTTTGTGCGGCGCGCTGGCGCCGAACGAATCCATGCCGACGAAAATACCGTCATTGCCGATAATGGCGTCCCAGCCCATTCGAACGGCGGCTTCAACGCCGATCTTGACCGGTGCGTCGCCGATGATGGCGCGGCGCTTGGCCTCCGGCGCTTCCAGCAGCAGTTCGAAGCAGGGGATCGAGACGACGCGCGCCTGCACGCCCTTGGCGGCGAGTTGTTTCTTGGCCTCGAGCGCGATGGCGACTTCGGAACCGGTGGCGAAGATCGAGACTTGGGCTTTGCCTTCGGCAGCGGCGAGTTCGTAGGCGCCGGCAGCGCAGCGGTTGCCGTCGAGGAAATCGTGGCTCACCTGCGGCAGGTTCTGGCGTGTCAGCGCCAGCGCGCTCGGGCGATCCTTCGCTTCAAGCGCAAGCTGCCAGCACTCCAGCGTCTCGACCACGTCGCAGGGACGGAAGACAAGCAGGTTAGGTATGGCGCGCAGTGCGGCGAGATGTTCGACCGGCTGATGCGTCGGACCGTCTTCGCCGAGGCCGATAGAGTCGTGCGTCAGCACGTGGATGACGCGCTCGCCCATCAGGGCGGCAAGCCGGATGGCGGGCCGGCAGTAATCCGAGAAAATCAGGAAGCCGCCCGAGTACGGGATGACGCCGCCGTGCAGCGTCATGCCGTTCATTGCGGCGGCCATGCCGTGTTCGCGGATGCCGTAGTGGATGAAGCGGCCGCCGTAGTCCGCCGCCGACAGCGTCTTCATCGACTTGGCGCGGGTATTGTTGGAGCCGGTGAGGTCAGCCGAACCGCCGATCATCTCCGGTACCGCGGCGACAAGGGTTTCGAGCGCGAATTCCGAAGCAATACGCGTCGCAACTTCCTTCGGCGTCGCGGCGAGCGAAGCTTTCACGTCGCTTACGGCCTTGTCCAAAGCTGCCTTCGGCAGTTCGCCCTTCATGCGGCGGGTAAATTCGGCGCGCTGCGCCGGATCGATTGCCGCGAGCTTCTTGTTCCAGGCAGCGTGTGCATCTTTCGAGCGCCCCCCGACGGTGCGCCAGGCGCTGAGAATGTCGGCCGGAATTTCGAACGGACCGTGCGTCCAGCCGAGCTTTTCGCGTGTTGCCTTGATCTCATCGCCGCCGAGCGGCGAGCCGTGCGACGACGACTTGCCGGCCTTGTTTGGCGAGCCGTAACCGATGGTGGTCTTGCAGGCGATCAGCGTCGGCTTGTCCGACGACTGCGCCTTGGTCAGCGCCGCGGCGATGGCCGCGTGGTCGTGACCGTCGACGCGCACCGCGTTCCAGCCCGAGGCTTCGAAACGCTTCACCTGATCGGTCGAATCCGACAGCGACAGCGCGCCGTCGATCGAGATGCCGTTGTCGTCGAACAGCACGATCAGTTTGTTGAGCTTGAGATGGCCGGCGAGCGCGATGGCTTCCTGGCTGATGCCTTCCATCAGGTCGCCGTCGGAGCAGAGAACATAGGTCTTGTGGTCCACGACCTCGGCGCCGAATGTCGCCGCCATATGACGCTCGGCGATGGCCATGCCGACCGCATTGGCGATGCCCTGGCCGAGCGGGCCGGTGGTCGTCTCGATGCCGGTGGTGACGAAGTTTTCCGGGTGACCCGGGGTCTTGGAGCCGAGCTGGCGGAAGCGCTTGATCTCATCGATTGTCACCGACGAGTAGCCGGTGAGGTAGAGCAGCGCATAAATCAGCATCGAGCCGTGGCCGGCGGACAGCACGAAGCGGTCGCGGTCGGCCCAGTGCGGGTCGGTGGGATCGAATTTCAGGAACTGGCTGAACAGCACGGTCGCTACATCGGCGGCGCCCATCGGCAGGCCGGGGTGGCCGGATTTGGCCTGTTCCACCGCATCCATCGCCAGCGCGCGGATGGCGTTGGCCATTTGGGGCGGTGCGACGGCGGAAGCCGGTGCGTGTTCCGCTGCGGAGGCCACGGCGGTCGAGGACGCTTTTACATTCATGGAAAAGGCCTTTTTCGTGGGGCTGGATAGCATGTGACGCCCTTGAGTCAATGTGACGGCGGCCTGACAGCGCGGCCATGCACAGGCGCGCCAATTCTCCGGGATAAACGCGCCGCCAAGCGTTGACGCAATGGTCGCGCGCCACGTAAAGTTCTTGGCCTAAACAATTGCTGCAGCACGAGTTTTTGGAGTTGCGGCACACCGGCAGCATTGATGACCGAAGAAAGCGCAATCGACAACGCGGTCAAACGTCTGGCGCATGCGCTCGACGCGCTCGACGCCGCCGTCGAGCGCCGCCGCGAGGCGGACCGCAACGAGGAAGCGCTTGCCGCCCAGGTTCATGCGCTGGGGCTCGACCGCACCAAGCTCGCTGACACCTTGGACGGCGAAACTGCCCGCACAAAAAGGCTCGAAGAGACGAACCGCGAGATTGCGCAACGTCTCGATACTGCGATCGCGTCGATACAATCCGTGCTCGATTCAAGCGAGTAAGTCCTATGGCAAGCGTGAACGCGACTATTGCCGGCCGCCAATTCCGCCTCGCCTGCGAAGACGGTCAGGAAGAGCATCTGCAGATGCTGGCGAAGGGCATCGATGAGCGCATCGAGGGTCTACGCAAGCAGTTCGGCGAGATCGGCGACACGCGCCTCACTGTGATGGCGGCCTTGATGGTCGCGGACGAAATGTCCGAAGCCGCTCGCAACATGCGGCGCATGGAAGAGGAGCTCGACGCGTTGCGCGATGCCCGGGTCATCGCCACCGACCGCGCCAAGGCGGCATCCGACGCCGTGGTCGGCGCTTTCAACTCGGCCGCCGAGCGGCTTGAGGGCATTACCCGGAAGCTCAATCAGGGCCTTGCCAGCAACGGCAGCGGCGTCGCTATCGGCTGAGCCGTTTACCCTTCCATCAAGAGGCGGGGGAACGAAACAAGCGCCATAGCGCTTGTCGCCCCGAAGCACTACATTGCGTGGGCGGGGCTGCGCGGTGCGACAGAGACACATTCCCCGGGGCCTTACGATTCCTTCGGGAGCTGTCCCTGGCCGGGCTCGTGGGCTCGGTCACATGGCGCCCACCTACAACAGTAGGTTCCCGGGATCACGCTCTGACGGCCATCGCGGCTCCGCACTTAAACTTGACGGCGAAATGCCCAATCCATCTGACCCCCAAAACCGCAAAGCCGAACTCCGCAGTGTCGCTCTGACACTGCGCGATGCTTTGCCGCCGACGATGCGGCAGGCGGCGGCCGAGACAATCTCGAAGCGTCCGCTGCCGGTGCCTGTCACGGCCGGCATGATCGTGTCGGGCTTCTCGCCGATGAAAACCGAAATCAATCCGCTACCGCTGCTGCGTAAATTCGCCGAGGCCGGTGCGGGCCTTGCGCTGCCGTGCATCGCCGGTCGCGGCCATCCGCTGATCATGCGCGCCTGGGCGTTCGGTGCGGACCTCGCGTCGGGGCAGTGGGGCATCCGCGAGCCGACACCGGATGCGCCAGAAGTCGCGCCGGATATTGTCATCGTGCCGCTGGCTGCCTTCGACCGCGCCGGAAACCGCATCGGCTACGGCGCCGGATACTACGATATGACGCTGCACAAGTTGCGGGCGCTGAAGCCCGTTATCGCCATCGGCATTGCCTTCGCTTCACAGGAAACCGCGCGAATTCCGGCGACGGAGCGCGACGAGCGGCTCGATCTCGTGTTAACGGAACGCGAAGTGATTGATTTCCGGCGCGCATGACGCGTCTTTTGAAACAGAGTTCTGACGCGGATGCGTATTCTTTTCATCGGTGACATTCTTGGCCGCTCCGGACGCGCCATCGTCAACGAACGGCTGCCGGGTCTCGTCAAGGACTGGAAGCTCGATCTCGTCGTCATCAACGGCGAGAACGCCGCCGGCGGTTTCGGCATCACCGAAGTCATCTACAACGAGTTGATCGCGGCCGGCGCCGACGCCATCACGCTCGGCAATCA
>DASYCM010000213.1:0-2598 GCA_036500165.1 Pseudolabrys sp. | reverse complement strand
CCGGGCCGGTCTGATAAGAAGCCCGGCAAGCGCCCGCAGGTTCGCGGGTCTTCGGTCCCGTAGCTCAGCCGGATAGAGCGACGGTTTCCTAAACCGTAGGTCGCATGTTCGAGTCATGCCGGGATCGCCAACGCGCTCGATAGCTTTTAAGATCGATCGCAAGTGGAATTCAGCGATTTCCGCAGCGCCGGGACAGTTCCGCCTCAGGATTGGAGCCCGCTGGCTGGGTCCGTGATGCTTCTGCTGGCATACCTCGGGGTGGCTGCGTGTCGGCTTTTCCAGAAATTATCCGGTTGAAGTCGGCCGCTTTCCTGCGCGGCTATGCGCTCGCCTTGCCCTCAACTCCGTGTCGAGCAGATTGCGCCGTCCATGAAGGCGCCGGGCGCGTGATGCTGGCCGTTGAGACAACACCAGTGAGCGCCGGTCAACAGCATCAGCCCGGCGATCGCGGCGCTGCCGGTCAGGCGGCCGAGCCAGCTTTTCTTACCCGTCTCGGCGGCGGCTGTCGCATCCGTGCCGCCGACGGCTTCGCCGAACGAGGTGAAGAATTCGCCTGCGAGCTTCTTCGCGGTCGAGTCGATCAAGCGCCCACCAAGCTGGGCGAGCTTGCCGCCGATCTGCGCGTCCACGTCGTAGTGAAGGATGGTGGCGTCGGGGCCATCGGCCTCGAGGCGCACGGTGGCTCCGCCCTTGGCGAAGCCGGCGACTCCGCCAGAACCTTCGCCGGAGATCCGATAGCTGTTCGGCGGATCGAGATCCGACAGCGTAACCTTGCCGCCGAACGTTGCTTTCACAGGGCCGACCCTGATGACGACTGTAGCGGTCATGTCATTCGGGGTGGTCATCTCGAGACTCTCGCACCCCGGAATGCACCGCTTCAGCGTCGCGGGATCGTTAAGCGCAGCCCACACTTTTTCTTTCGGCGCAGAAATCCGCTGGCTGTCGTTCATTTGCATCGGGTCAGTCCTTAACTGGTTGCACTCTGAGTGGAAGTTCGCTGGCCGCGCCGCCGCTCGACGGTGATCTCGGCCAGAATCGACATGGCGATTTCCTCAGGCGTGATGGCACCGAGATCGAGCCCGGCCGGCGCCTTGATGCGATCGATCACGTCCGGCGAAACGCCTTCGTGCACGAGCTTGTCACGCAGCGCCGTCATTTTGCGGCGGCTGCCGACGAAAGCGTGATATGCGGCCTTTATCGTTACAGCCGATTTGAGCGCGGCTTCATCGCCCTTGCCTTGCGTCGAGACCACGACGAAGCGCTTTGCATCGGGAAGCGCGCCAAGATCGAAGCCATCGTTTTTCATGTCGGCGTCCGGCGCATCGGAGAAATCTGCGACCGGCGCGGCAATCGTGACGTGAAACCCGAGCGCACGCGCCTGCGCCGAAAGTGACAACGCAACGGGGCTGGCGCCCAGGATGACCAAGGATGGATGCGGCAACACCGGCTCTACAAAGATATCCATCGTGCCCTGACTTGGACACATGTTCTTCGCAAACCGCACGCCGTCGCGTTGTTCTCCCGCAGAAACGCCGCGTTCTGCCAGCAAATCTTCCGGCTGCACGGAAATCATACGCGGCTCGCCATCGGCAAGGGCCTCGCGCGCGGCCTTGAGCACCGCGCCTCGCGCGCAACCGCCGCCAATCCATCCGGCAGCGATCGTACCGTCGGGACGGATCACCGCCTTTGCGCCGGCCTTCGCGGCCGTGACCGAAACCGTGCGAACGACGGTGGCGAGCGCGAACGGTTGTTCGGTCGCTTTCAGTTGAGCCACGAGATCGATCACTTCGACATGAACCGTCATTGGCCTCTCCTAGAGCTTCGCCAGATAGGGTTCGAGCACCAACAAACTTTCCAACGTATTGGCCGGGGCATAGAGATCAACGTGCGGGAGCGCGGCCTTGATGCCGGCGGCCTCCGGTGCGTAGCCATCCCAGCCAGCCATCGGATTGAGCCACACGATGCGGCGGCAGCGTTTCGCCAGTTGCACCATCTCGCGGCCAAGCAGGTTTGCGTCCCCGGTCTCATAACCGTCGGAAACGATCATCACGCAGGTACGCGAATGGATCACCCGCGCGGCGTGCCAGCGATTGAAGGTCTGCAGGCAAAGGCCGATACGCGTGCCGCCACCGGCACCCTGCGCCATCATCGACAGCCGGTCGAGCGCGCGCGCCGGATCGCGCTCCTTCATCGCGTCCGACACGTGGGCGAGTTGGGTGTGGAACAGAAATGCCTCGGCTTCGTGGAATTCGTCGAGCATGCCGTGGATGAAACGGATGAAAACTGCGGTGTACATGCTCATCGAGCCGGAAGCGTCGAGAAGCACCACAAGCCGTAACGGCTTGTCCTTGCGTCGCCGTTTCACAAGATTGATCGGCGTACCGCCGTGAGTAATATTGGCATGAATGGTTCGGCGAAGATCGAGGCGATAGCCGTAACGCCGCGCAAGGTATCGCCGCGTGAGGCGCGAGCGCATGGCCTGTGCCAGCTGTGCGGCCGCCGCGTGCGCCTGCGCGATCTGGTCGGGATCGCTCATCTTGCGGAAATCGACCTCCGCCAGATTGATCGCTTGCGATGCACCTTCCATGCGGCCTTCGC
>DASYCM010000212.1:0-5540 GCA_036500165.1 Pseudolabrys sp. | reverse complement strand
CGGCTGCGGCAATAAAATCGCCCAGCCGACGTTGAGAACCTGATCGCCGCGCCGGAACGGCAACGTGAACGGTGGCTGCACCTGCGCATCGGCGGCGATGTTGCGGTACTCGACCGGCAAGGTCTTGAGATCGCCGTCGGTCCACACCGCGACCGCGCCACGGGCGCGCAGGTCGTTGAGATCGATCCACGGCGCACGCGCCGGCTTGCCATCGACCAGCACGCGCGGCTGGCTCGGCATATAATGCGAGACGTTGCCGCCGTCCCACATGGTGCCGATGACGTAGACGATGTCCTTGCCGGTCAGCACGCGATAGCGGTCCGATATTTCGCGGGCGAGATCGCTGCCGGGATAAAGTACGGCGCGATAACGGTGATCGTATTGTGGCAGCACGCCGTAATTGCCGATGAAGGCGAGACCCAGCACGGTGAAGACGATGCTCCAGATGACGCCGATACGGACGATGCGGGCGTCGTCGAGAAAGCGGCGCGCCATCAGCACCAGCCATACGCTGCCGAACAGAAACAGCGGGTAGCCCCACATCGCGATCGTGCCGCGGCCGCTGACGGCGGCCAGCGCCAGTACCGTTGCCAGGGGACCGAAGGCGAGCAGGGTGACGATGCGGATGTCGAAGGCGTCGGCGGCAACGACGACCGGCGGCTCGTCGTTTTTCGGGCGCGGCCAGAACAGCGGCAATGCGATCAGCAACGAAGGGATCAGGAAGAACAGTTGCCCGATGGCGAACTGGAACGGGTGCCAGAGGTGGTCGTACCAGCCGCGCGACAGTTGCGCGCGATGTTCGGCATAGCCGAACGGCAGGAAGTCGTTCTGCACCAGCCAGACGAGGTGCGGCGCCATCGCGGCGATGGCCGCGGCGAGCGCGATATAGGGACCGGGCGTGGTGAAATGTTTGCGCGCGTCGCGGTCGGCCAGCATGAAGATGCCGAGCGGCACCGCGAGCACCGCGACGAAATATTTCGACCACAGCGACAGGCCGATGGACAGGCCGAGCAGCAGCCAGTAGCGCGCCTCGCCGGAGCGCAGCGCGCGGTGGAAGGCGTAGCCCGCCAGCGCCCAGAACGGCAGCTGGATGACGTCGTGATTGAACTTGGCGGCGGTGTAATTGAAGTAGTGCAGGCCATCAAGGATCAGCAGCGCGACCAGCGCGCCGCGCGCGCCGATCAGCGGGCGGGCCATGGCCCAGACGGCCGCGAAACCGGCCACGACGGCCGTCTCGGCCAAAAGATAATAGGCAAAGTCGTAGCCGATGAGGCGGTGGGCCACTTCCACCAGCCACCAGGGCAACGGCGGCAGCTTGTCATACCCCAGTTGCCATTCGCGGCCGTAGACCAGAGCCTCGATCAGGTCGAGCGGCAGGTTGGGATAGAGAAAGGCCGGCAGGGCCGTCCAAACCGCCGCGTGAAAGAGCAGGAACGAGGGTATTACCCACGCCGGGAAAGCCGCAATACGGCTGAGTAACTCGAATTTCCGGGGAACCGCCATTGCGCTTTACGTCCATTAACCCCGGGGGCAGGGCCGAATAACCGTTACCATAGCAGGACTTCGAGGTTGCGCAGACCCGCAGGCTCATGGACATTGGTCGGCATTCGCCCGAATCGCTTCCGGGCGCATTCGGTGGGGCCGCCCAGGATCGTTTAATGCGTCGTATCAGCGCCATCTTCATTGCTGTTTGCATGGTGCTCATCGCCGGCTCGATCGGCGCCGCGCTGTTTCTGGGCGTGGGACTGGACGCTCGTACTGCGGCGATTATCGGCCTCGCCGCGCTGGTGGCGATGGCGCTCTACAACACAATCAACAACCGCCTGCGCGATCGTACCGATCTCGGCGATCAGATCGCCGACTTGTCGCGAGGGACTGCCGATCTGGCCCGCCGCGTGGCGGAACTCGACCGCCGGATGACCGCCGTCGATAACCGCGTCGAGAGCACGGTGAGCCGCTCGCGTAGCGTCGACGACCCGATTGCCGTCGAAATCGGCGAACTGGGCGGGCTGGTCCGTCAGATTGCCGATACCGTCGCGGCGCACGAAGCCGCATTGCAGAACCGTGCGCCGGCGATGCCGCGCTCCGCACCCGTCATGCCGTCCGCTGAATTTGCGGCGCCTGCCATGGCTGCCACGCCTGCCATGCCGGCTGTCGATACGCCGCTGGCGCTGAGCGAGAGCGATGCCGTCAGCCGTTTCCAGGGGCTGAGCCGCGAGAACATTGGCGAACTGATCTCGCGGGCCGCCGACGCGAACCGTATCGATCTTTATCTGCAGCCCATCGTCACGCTGCCGCAGCGCAAGGTTCGCTACTACGAAGCGCTGTCGCGCCTGCGCACCGACGAGAGCGAGATCGTTCCGGCCGGTGAATTCATCGATTACGCCGAAGCCGTCGGCCTGATGCCGAAGATCGACAATCTGCTGTTGTTCCGCTGCGTGCAGGTGACGCGCCGCCTGCAATTGAAGAGCCGCGACGTCGGCGTGTTCTGCAATATCAGTGGTACGACGTTGACCGATGCCGCGTACTTCAGGCAACTGCTCGATTTCATGGATGCCAACCGCGCGCTCGCTAACGCGCTGGTATTCGAGTTCACGCAGGAAGCCTATCGCTCGTTCGGACCGATGGAGAACGAAGGACTGTCGGCTCTGGCCGAGCGCGGCTTCCGTTTTTCCATGGATCACATCACCGATCTGCGCATGGAGCCGAAGGAGTTGTCCGACCGCTGGTTCCGCTTCCTTAAAGTGCCGGCGAAGCTGTTGCTCAACAAAGCCGCCACCGCGCAAAGCGATATTCATCCCGAAGATCTGGCCGATTTGCTCGCACGTCACGGCATCGATCTGATCGCCGAACGCATCGAGAGCGAGAACATGGTGGTCGATCTGCTCGAATATGACGTCCGTTTCGGCCAGGGTTTCCTGTTCTCGGCGCCGCGCCCGGTGCGCGCCGAAGCGCTGCAAAACGGCGATGCCAACAAGCCGCTGACCGGCGACAGCGTCAGCGAATTCGCCGGTATCGGCGCCTGATTTCAGTGACAGAGCTCGTTCCGAATTTTTCCACACTCGCGCCCGGTTACGACGCATTGCTGTCCGACGTCTGGGGCGTGGTGCACAATGGCGTCGTTGCCTTTCCGCACGCTTGCGACGCGTTGATGCGGGCGCGTGCCGCCGGTATCGCGGTGGTCTACATCACCAACGCACCGCGTCCCAACAATGTGGTGGCGCGTCAGCTCGAAGCGCTGCATGTGCCGCGCGAAACGTATGACGCCATCGTTTCGTCCGGCGACGTGACGCGCTCGTTGATCGAGCAGCGCCCCGGGCAAAGCGTTTTCCATATGGGGCCGACACGCGACATCGAAATCTTCACGGGCCTCGACGTCGAATTCGCCCCGCTGGAAAGCGCCGATTACGTCGTGTGTTCAGGACTGGACGATGACGACCGCGAAACGCCAGAGGATTACCGCGCGCGTCTCGAGATGATGCTCAAGCGCAAGGTGTTCATGATCTGCGGCAACCCCGATGTCGTCGTCCACCGCGGCGACAAGCTCGTTTACTGCGCGGGCGCGGTCGCCGATCTTTACGCCAGCATGAGCGGCGAGGTGGCTTATGCCGGCAAGCCGTACCGGCCGATCTATGACATGGCGCTCGCCAAGGCGGAGCAGGCCACCGGCCGCAAGCTGCCGCTCAAGCGCGTGATGGCGATTGGCGATTCGGTGCGCACCGATCTGACCGGCGCGCGCGCCTACGGCGCCGATTTCCTATTCGTGACCTCAGGCATTCATGCGGAGGAATTGGGTAGCCGCGACCGGCCCGACACGTCCGCGCTCGAAAAAAAATTCACCGCCGCCGGCGCTATGCCGACCGCGGTGATGCGTGAACTGGTCTGGTAGTTCTTTAAGCCGCCGCGACGGGTTGCTCGGCGGCCGCCTCCGGCTCGACGCCGAATACCGAATCGATCTTGCTCTTGAGCGTCTGCGCGTTGAACGGCTTGACGATATAGTTCGACACGCCGGCCTTCTTCGCCGCGACGACGTTCTCGGTCTTGGATTCCGCCGTCACCATGATGAACGGGGTTTCCGCCATCTCGGGATTGGCGCGCACCTTTTGCAGCAGGTCGTAGCCGGTCATCGGCTCCATATTCCAGTCGGAGATCACGAGGCCGTATTTGCGCTGCTCCATCTTGGCGAGCGCGGACGAGCCGTCGCTGGCGTCGTCGATGTGCTCGAAACCGAGCTGACGGAGAAGATTACGAATGATGCGGACCATCGTGTTGTAGTCATCCACGACAAGAACCGGCATCGACAGATCGACAGCCATATGTCATCGCCCGTGACGGGCGCCTCCCCTAGATACCGAAGTCTAACAACAGCCGTTGAATAAGCCGTTAATTTGAAAGTTTATTAACGGTCCGGTAACCCTGTTTACGCCCGCAAACATGTCTTGCAGTAAAAGCGGGCAAAAGCTTGACTGAATTACTGTGCCGCAGGCTTATCGAGTCATGAACAAGCCCGTTAAAAGTTTTCATGTTGCACGCGATGGCGATCCCGGCCCTTTGCACGGCGCGGTGGTGGCGATCGGCAATTTCGATGGCGTGCATCGCGGCCACCGGACTGTGATCGGGGCCGCCTTATCGCGCGCCCGCGTCTTGCGTCGCAAGGCCGCGGCGCTGACTTTCTCGCCGCATCCACGGCTTTTCCTGCGGCCGCAGGATACCCTGTTTGCGCTTTCAACCGAGCGAAACAAAATGCGGTTGCTGGCGACGACGGGCTTAAGCGGCGCTCTCATCATGAGCTTCAACGCCGAACTCGCGGCCACGTCGAAAGAAGATTTCGTCGAAAGAATTCTGATCGGAAAATTCGGCATCAGCGGCGCCGCGATCGGATTCGATTTTCATTTTGGACGCAAACGTGAAGGCTCGCCGGAATATCTGAAGGAGCAGGGCGCCAAACTCGGTTTCGCCGTCGACATCGTGCCGCCGCTCGAAGACGAAGGCCGCCCGGTGTCGTCGGGCGCGGTGCGCGAGGCGCTCAGCAAAGGCCGCGTCGTCGAGGCGACCGAACTGCTCGGCGCGCCCTGGTTCATAACGGGTGAAGTCATTCACGGCGAGAAGCGCGGGCGCGATCTCGGCTTCCCGACCGCCAATATCCGGCTCGATCCGTCCTGCGAACTCAAGCATGGCATCTATGCGGTGCGCGTGGTGATCGACGACACGCGCTATGACGGCGTGGCCAGCTTCGGTGTGCGCCCGACTTTCGACAATGGCGCGCCGCTGCTCGAAGTGTTCCTGTTCGACTTCGATGGCGACCTCTACGGCCAGACCGTTGACGTCGCATTCATCGGCTGGATCAGGGCGGAGCAGAAGTTCGACGGTATCGAGCCGCTCAAGCGCCAGATGGCGAACGACGTCAGCCAGGCGAAGAACTCCCTCAAGCGCGCCGGCAAGTCCGCTTTTCCGAATTTGGGCGAGATTTGAGCCGATAAACCGCCGCGTTTTGCGGCTTTCCGCCCCTAAATCAGCCTGCTACATAGCCCCGCATGACG
>DASYCM010000211.1:0-12018 GCA_036500165.1 Pseudolabrys sp. | reverse complement strand
GGCGACCTGCACGACCTGCGGGACGAGTTGGGCGACCTGTTGCTCCAATCGGTCTACCACGCGCGGCTTGCCGAGGAGCAAGGCGCCTTCAGCTTCGGCGACGTCGTCGAGGCCGTAACCGCCAAAATGATCCGGCGGCATCCGCACGTTTTCCCCGACGAGAATGGCAAGCTCGCCGAAGCCAAGTCGGGCTTCTGGGAGCGCATCAAGGCCGAAGAAAAGGCCGAACGGGCCGCGCGCGGCAAGGTCGAGCCGACGGGTGCGCTCGCCGGCATTCCGGTCGGCCTGCCCGCCCTGACCCGCGCGCTGAAGCTCCAGGAGAAGGCCGGGCGCGTCGGCTTCGACTGGAACGACCCGCGCGCTGTGCTCGCCAAAATCCGCGAGGAAGCCGACGAGATCGAGGCCGAACTCGATGCCAACGACAAGGCCAAGACCGCGGCCGAGGTCGGCGACCTGTTGTTTGCCGTGGTCAACCTCGCTCGGCATCTCGACGCGGACCCGGAAAGCATCGTGCGGGCGACCAACGCAAAGTTCGAACGCCGCTTTGCTTCGATCGAGGCGGCCCTCATGGCGCGCGGGAAAAAGCCGCAGGACGCGACGCTCGAAGAGATGGATGCGCTCTGGGATGAAGCGAAAGCCGCGGAGAAGAAACAGGCGGCGGAATAGCCTGCCCTAATACTCGACCGGTACCGGCGGCAGAAACTTGCGCCGCACCATGTCGGCATTCTTCGGATCGGCGCGCACCGTCACGGCCATCTTGCCGTCCTCGGTCATCTCCTTCGACAGCACCTCGGCGTGGCGGTAGAGCCAGCTCATGCCCGCGCCATCGGCGATATCGAGCGTGAGGTCCATCGTCAGGCGGCTTTCGCCCAGCCGCGCCTCAATCGCTGTGGTGAGGGCATCGAGCCCCTCGCCCGTGATGGCCGATACCGGCACCGGCCGGTTATCCGCTGGCTGGCGTTCCGCGAGATTGAGAAGTTGCGCGCGGCCATCGACGTCGAGCCGGTCGACTTTGTTCCAAACTTCGATCAGGCGGCGGTCGTTGGCCTCGATGCCAAGTTCGCCCAAAATCTTGGCGACGTCCTGTGACTGCGCCTGTGTGTCATCGTGCGACACGTCGCGCACATGCAGGATGACGTCGGCTTCGATGACTTCTTCCAGCGTGGCGCGGAAGGCCGCGACCAGCATGGTCGGCAGGTCCGAAATGAATCCGACCGTATCGGACAAGATCACGCGAATGCCGTGCGGCAGATCGATCGAGCGCAAGGTCGGATCGAGCGTCGCGAACAGCATGTCGGCCGACAGCACGCTCGCCTGCGTCATGCGGTTGAACAGCGTCGATTTTCCGGCGTTGGTATAACCGACCAGCGCCACGATTGGATAAGGCACGCGCTTGCGGCTGTCGCGGTGCAGCTTGCGGGTTTTCTTGACCTTCTCGAGATCTTCCTCGATGCGCGCGATGCGTTCTTCGATAACGCGGCGATCCGCCTCGAGCTGTGTTTCGCCGGGGCCGCCGAGAAAACCGAAGCCGCCGCGCTGACGCTCGAGATGGGTCCAGGCGCGAACCAAGCGCGTCTTTTGATACGAGAGATGCGCGTGTTCGACCTGCAACGCGCCCTCCTTCGTGCGCGCGCGGCGCCCGAAGATTTCGAGAATGAGACCGGTGCGGTCGATGACCTTCGCGCCCCAGGCCTTTTCCAGATTTTTCTGCTGCACCGGCGACACCGGGCAATCCATGATGACGACGGATGCCGAGTGGCCCTTCACCAGGCCTGCAATCTCGTCGACCTTACCGGTGCCGATGTAGGTTGCCGGACGGATTTGACTGAGCGTGACGATGCCGCCTTCGACGACATTGAGATCGATGGCGCGTGCGAGGCCGGATGCTTCCTCAAGACGGGCTTCCGGCGTACGCGTATCCGTCGGGCGTGAGCGTCCGCTACGCGCGGCGGCGTGCTTGAGCAGCGGCTCAATCACGATGGCACGCCCGGTCTCCTGACTCGTCGGAGTCAGAAGATCGGCGTCCTCATCGCGATCCCGCGGTTCCAATTAAAGCTTGTCCGCGCCCGGCTCTTCGCCGCCTTCGAACAACTGCACCGGATGTCCGGGCATGATGGTCGAGATCGCATGCTTGTAGACGAGCTGGGAGTGACCGTCCCGGCGCAACAGCACACAGAAATTGTCAAACCAGGTCACAACGCCCTGCAATTTGACGCCGTTCACCAAAAAGATGGTGAGCGGAATTTTTGCTTTTCGAACATGATTGAGAAAAGTGTCTTGGAGATTTTGCGCACGTTCGGCTGCCATGGCCGTTTTTCCTTTATTGCCCGCGTCATTGGCGCGAGGTGTTGCCCTGGTTCCTTCGGACACTGAGTGCAATGGCGGTGGATTTCACCGTCAGCGCCGCCTTGCCCCACGCAAAGCGGTCCGAAGCCCAGGAACCCCCATTAAAAGGCAGGTCCGGTTGCAGTGCAAGGGGCCAGTTGGAGGCACCGGAGGCAACCCGCTGAAAAATATGAGCATTTACAGCATTTTGAGAGCCGTCCCAGCGCCGGATGCATGCGCGCTATGCTGCAATGCAGCATGTCAGCCCGTTGATGGCCTCTGTGGCCGCCGTTCAGGAGAATTCGGCGTGGCGGTGATATTCGCGCCGCAGCGCCGAGGAGACGATGCCCGGGCCGCCATTGCCGACTGGCCGGCCATTGATGCTGATGACCGGCATGACAATCTGGCTCGCCGAGGTGACAAACGCCTCACGCGCTTCGTAGGCCTCCTCGACGGTGAAAGCGCGTTCTTCGAACGCGAGCCCCTGCGCCTTGCTGACCTCGACGACGACGGAACGCGTGATGCCCGGCAGGATGTCGTTGCCGAGCGGCCGTGTAACGAGCTTGCCGTCGCGCGTGACGATCCAGGCATTCGACGACGCGCCTTCGGTGACGCGGCCCTGTGCATCGACCAGCCAGGCTTCCTTGCCGCCCTTGTCCCGCGCGGCCTGCTTCGCCAGCACGTTCGGCAACAGCGCGACCGACTTGATGTCGACGCGCTGCCAGCGGATGTCCGGCACGGTGACGACGGGGATACCCTCTGCGGCGACCTGCTCCAGTTTATCGAGGTCGCTGCTGCGCGCGGTGACTATGACCGATGGCATCGTGCCGGCGGCCGGAAACGGAAAGTCCCGACGTGCGGCGCCGCGCGTGACTTGCAGATAGACGATGCCATCGCGCACGCGATTGCGGCGCACGGTTTCGTGCATCACCACGCTCAGCGCCGACGGCGGCATGGGCTGCGCGATCTTGAGTTCGCGCAGCGAGCGCGCCAGCCGCGCCATGTGGCGGCGCTCGTCGACGAGTTGGCCGCCCCTCACCTCACAGACTTCGTAGACACCGTCGGCGAACTGAAAGCCGCGGTCTTCGATGCCGACCGCGGCCTGCGCGTGCGGAAGATAACGGCCGTTGACGTAAGCGATGCGAGACATGTGGGAGGACTTTTCCTTTGCGCGTAATCTGATCCGAAAACCGGTTCCCACTTTTCGGGATTACGCGTTAACCTATTCCGAGAGCCTTGAGCTTACGATGCAGCGCCGAGCGCTCCATGCCGACGAATTCGGCGGTACGCGAGATGTTGCCGCCGAAGCGGCTGATCTGCGCCACCAGATATTCGCGTTCGAACACTTCACGGGCGTCGCGCAACGGCAGGCCCATCAATTGCTCGCCGCCATTACCGCCGGGCATGGTCGGCACCATCGAGCCGACGTCGGGCGGCAGCATGCTGGCATCCATGACCGCGTCAGGATCGCCGCCGGCGAGGATCATCAGGCGTTCGATATTGTTGCGGAGCTGGCGGACATTTCCCGGCCAGCTATGCGATTGTAGCACCGCCATGGCGTCTTCACCGATGCGGCGTTTCGGAAGACCGGACGCCTGCGAAATCTGGTCCATGAAATACTCGACCAGTTCCGGGATATCCTCGCGGCGCTCGGCCAGCGCCGGCACCTTGATCGGCACGACTGACAGCCGGTGATAGAGGTCTTCGCGGAAGTTGCCTTCGGCAATCGCCGCTTCGAGGTTGCGCGCGGTCGACGATACGATGCGCACATCGACCGCGACTTTCGTGCTGCCGCCGACGCGCTGGAACGTCTGGTCGACCAGGACGCGCAGGATCTTGTTCTGCGTCTCACGCGGCAGGTCGGCGACGTCGTCGACGAACAGGGTGCCGCCATGCGCCTCCTCGAGCGCGCCGGCCTTGCGTCCCTCCCCGCCACTGGTGCCATCGACGCCGAAGAGTTCGATTTCCATGCGGTCGGGCGTGATCGCCGCTGCGTTGATAACGATGAAGGGCCCGCTGGCGCGCGACGACAACTGGTGCAGCGTACGTGCGGCCAACTCCTTGCCGGCGCCCGAGGGGCCGACCACTAGCACGCGGCTATTCGTCGGCGCGACGCGATCGATGGCCTGACGAAGCTGTGATATCGAGCCCGACTTGCCGACCAGAGTCGATTGCGACGGTACCGACTGCTTGAGCTGCTTGACTTCGCGCTTGAGCCGCGAGGTTTCCAGCGCCCTGTCGGCAACCAGCACCAGCCGGTCGGCCTTGAACGGCTTTTCGATGAAATCGTACGCGCCGTGTTTGATGGCCGCGACCGCAGTTTCGATATTGCCGTGGCCGGAAATCATCACGACCGGAAGTTCAGGATGTTCCTGCTTGATGGCTGCCAGCAACTGCAAGCCGTCGAGCTTGCTGCCTTGCAGCCAGATGTCGAGAAATATGAGGTTTGGCCGGCGCGTGACGATAGAAGCCAATGCGTCATCGCTGTTGCGCGCCGTGCGCGCCGTGTAGCCCTCGTCCTGCAAAATGCCCGCGACAAGGTCGCGAATATCGGCCTCATCGTCGACGATCAGAATTTCCGATCCCACAGTCATGCGATCACTCATTTTGCAGCGATTAATTGGTCGGAAGCGGCAGGCGCGTCCGGTTTGCCGGCGGCGGCGAACGTCACGCGCACCCACGCGCCTCGCTGGCCCGGAATTTTATCGGCGGCATCACGCAGCTCGATGCTGCCGCCGTGATCCTCGACAATG
Source organism: Pseudolabrys sp. (assembly GCA_036500165.1). Classification (GTDB taxonomy): domain Bacteria; phylum Pseudomonadota; class Alphaproteobacteria; order Rhizobiales; family Xanthobacteraceae; genus Pseudolabrys. The sequence continues at coordinate 6,940 of DASYCM010000211.1, read as the reverse complement.
CGTCCGACAATGGCCAGACCAAGGCCTGTGCCCTTTTCACGCGTCGTCACATAAGGTTCGAGAAGACGGCTGCGGTTTTCCTTCGGCAGACCGATGCCGTTGTCGACAACATCGATGACGATATTGTCGCCTTCGCGGCCGGCGAAAATCTTGATCTTGCCCTTGCCGAGTTCCGCGGGCGGCACGGCACCAATGGCTTCAGTCGCGTTTTTGATGATGTTGGTGAGCGCTTGCGAAACCAGCCGCCGGTCGAAGCGCGCGGGCATCGAATCCTCGGTGATCTCGACGTCGATATCGATGTCGGCATTGCCGACGCGCTGCAAAAATGCCGACTGGCGCACCGCATCGGCGACGTCATCGGCCGCGATAACCGGCTTGGGCATGCGGGCAAAGCGCGAGAATTCGTCGACCATGCGCCGGATATCGTCGACCTGACGCACGATGGTGTCGGTGCACTGCTGAAAGACGCCGGTGCTGTCTTCGCCGATAACTTTTCCGTATTTACGGCGCAGGCGTTCCGCCGATAATTGAATCGGCGTCAGCGGATTTTTGATTTCGTGCGCAATGCGCCGGGCGACGTCGGCCCAGGCCGAGGTGCGCTGTGCCGCGACCAGCTCGGTGATGTCGTCGAGGGTGATGACATAACCGTGTTCGGACGCGCCGGACTGCTCGCTGGTGACACGCACAGACAAATTACGTTCGCGGCCGTTGCGGCTGATGGTGATCTGATCCTGCGTCCGCGCTCCCGCCTGGGCCGCAGCCATGATGTCGGCGAGTTCGGGCAACACTTCGGCCAACGGTTTACCGAGCGCATCCGCTTCGGTACGACCGATCAGTTTTTCCGCCGAGCGGTTGAGGATGCTGACGCCGTCATTGCCGTCGACGCCGATGACGCCGGCGCTGGCACCCGCCAGCACGGCCTCGGTGAAACGGCGGCGGCTGTCGATGAGGTCGCGCGCCTTGACGATGTCGTCATGTTGCGTGCGCAATTCCTGCGTCATGCGGTTAAAGGTCTCGCCGAGCTGGCCAAGGTCGCCTTCCGACGGCCGCACCGGTACGCGGACGTAGAGGTTGCCGGTCGAAACGAGATTGGCCGCGCCAATAAGCCTACGGATCGGCGCCACAAGGCGGTTGGCGAAGTTGAGCCCGATCCAGACGGCAGACAGCAGCACGATGAGCGCGATGACCGTGTACATCAGAGCGAAAGCGACCTGCACGCCGACACGCCGCGCCTCGATCTCGGCATATTCGGTGACGCTGGCTCGTGTCGCCTGCAATTGCGGCACGACGCGCGGGTCGAGCAGTCGCGTCACATAGAGGAATTTGTTGTCGAAGCGTTCGAGCTTCACGACCGCTGCGACGTAGTCGGTGTCAGGCAACAGAACGATCTGCGGATCCTTGTCGCCTATATGCGGCAGCGCATCGCGCGGCGGCATGGCGAAGGTCTGGCTGTTGTTGAGATCGGCGCGCGCGACAACGTTGAGATTGTCGTCGAACACGATCGCTGCGGCGAGCCCGCGCACCGACGCCTGGAACGTCAAAAACTGTTTGAGTTGCTCGGGCTCCTTCTCGAAGACCGGTTTTGCGCGCGCGATCTCGAAGCCCATCAGCATGATGTCGGAGCGAACGATCTGCGCATGATCGCGCAGATAGGCTTCGGCGACGATCAGCGAATTCTCGATGGCAGCGCGCGTGCGCGTCGAGAACAGCCGGTCGAGGCCGCGGTCGAGGGTGACGCTGGCGACGATCGCCACCAGGATCGCCGGCGCCGCGGCGATGATGGAAAAGAGGCCAACGATACGTACGTGCAGCCGCGCAGCCGCCCTCCCCGTCCGCTTGGCCTGGACGACTTGCCAGACCTCCCAGATGATGATCGCCAGCAGCAGACACACGGTGCCGGCATTGATCGCCAGCAGCGACACCACGACGTAGTGGGTCGGCGAAATCGGGGTCAGATCGGCCAGAACAACGAAAGTGATGAAAGCCGACAGCAAGGCCAGGGCGACCGAGACGGGCCCCAGCATGCCCAATTCCCGCTTCGCAGGACCGGCAAGAGCAGCTTCGGCAATGGCGGCCTGATCCAGACTCATGAAATCCCGAGGTGCGAACGAACGCGGACTAACATGGTGACGCGGGATTCCCACGCACTCACTGATGCTTTTATACAACAATGTTGCCTAATTGCGACAAAAACGCGGCGTGGCGGGCTGGGCCTAAGCCTAGCCGACCAAGTCGCGGACCAGTGGCATGACCTTACGGCCGTAAAGCTCGATGCTCCGCATCATCTTCTCGTGCGACAGCGGGCCGGCGCTGTATTTCATGTCGAAGCGGTCGACGCCGAGCGCTTTCACCGTGCCAGCGATCTTGCGGGCGACGGTTTCGGGCGAGCCTACATAGAGCGAGCCATGCTCGATTTCCTGTTCGAATGCCGCGCGGGTCATCGGCGGCCAGCCACGCTCGCTGCCGATCTTGTCGCGCATGCGCTTGTAGTCCGGCCAGAGGTCGTCTTTCGCCTGGGCGTCGGTTTCTCCGACAAAGCCATGCGAGTGCACGCCGACTGGCAGCAACGGCTTGCCCATTTCGTTCAAGGCGCGCCGATACAGATCGGCGAAAGGTGCAAAGCGTTTCGGATCGCCGCCGATGATCGCCAGCATCATCGGCATGCCGTAATGCGCGGCGCGCACGACCGACTCCGGCGTGCCGCCGACGCCGATCCACGTTGTCAATTTTCCGGATTCCGTTTTGGGATAGACGCTCTGGTTCTTCAACGGCGCGCGCGTCTTGCCTTGCCACGTGACGGGCTGCTGTTTGAGCACTTCGGCATAGAGGTCGAGCTTGTCGTTGAACAGCTCCTCGTATTGTTTGAGGTCGAAGCCAAACAGCGGAAAGGATTCGATGAACGAACCGCGGCCGAGGATGACTTCAGCACGGCCGTTCGAGATCGCGTCCAAAGTCGAGAAGCGCTGGAAGACCCGGATCGGGTCGTCGGACGACAGCACCGTCACGGCCGATCCAAGCCGGATGCGCTGCGTGCGGGCCGCGATGCCGGCCAACACCATCTCCGGCGATGTAACCGCGAAATCGCCGCGGTGATGTTCGCCAACGCCGATGAAGTCGATGCCGGCCTGATCGGCCAGCATACCTTCTTCGATCAAATTGCGAATGACTTGCGCCGCGTGCAGCGGCTTGCCGTCCGGACCGTCGGTGATATCGCCGAAAGTATCGAGACCGAGTTCGACCGGCATGACTGACCTCCGCTCATTCGAGCGGGGGTAAATACACCTGTCTGGCCGATATGTCTCGGCCTAGCTGCCGCTGCGGAAAACCTGGATGTCCAGATCCCTGATCTTCTTGCGCAGGGTGTTGCGGTTGACGCCAAGCAGATCGGCCGCGCGGATCTGATTGCCGCGCGTGGCTGCGAGCGCCGCGGTCAGCAACGGATATTCGATCTCGCGCAGGATGCGGTGATAGAGGCCCGCCGGCGGCAGATTGTCATCGAAGCCGGAGAAATACGCCGACAAGTGACGCTCCACGGCGCCGCTGAGACTTTCCTCGGCGCGCGGCTCCTCAACGCCAACCGGGAATGCCGGCTGCGCCAGTTCGGTATCGATGACAGCGGAGGTGATGGTTTCTTGCGGATAGAGCGCCGACAAACGCCGCGCGAGATTTTCAAGTTCGCGCACATTGCCCGGCCAGCGATGACGCTTGAGGCGGTCCTGCGCGGCTGCATCTATCTGCTTCGGCGGCAGGCCTTCGCGCGTCGCCTGTGCGAAGAAGTGCCGGATCAGATCCGGAATGTCCTCGGTACGCTCGCGCAGTGGCGGCAGACGCAGCGGCACAACGTTGAGCCGGAAGAACAGATCCTCGCGGAATAGCCCCTGCTGAATTTGCAGACGCAAATCTTTGTTCGTGGCGGCGACGATACGCACATCGCTCTTGATCGGCGTCCGGCCGCCGACCGTGGTGTATTCGCCCTGCTGCAGCACGCGGAGAAGACGCGTCTGCGCTTCCATCGGCATGTCGCCGATCTCGTCCAGAAACAGAGTGCCGCCCTCGGCCTGTTCGAAGCGGCCGGACGAGCGTGTGTTGGCGCCCGTGAAGGCGCCCTTCTCGTGGCCGAATAATTCGGACTCGATCAGGTCGCGCGGGATCGCCGCCATGTTGATCGCGACGAAGGCACCGGCGCGACGCTTACCGTAATCGTGCAACGCCTTGGCGACTAGCTCCTTACCGGTGCCGGATTCGCCGGAGATCATCACTGTCAAATCGGTCTGCATCAGTCGCGCCAGAACGCGATAGATCTCCTGCATCGCCGGGGAACGGCCGACGAGCGGGATAGAATCGAAATCGTCGTTCTTCGGTGGTGCCTGCCGTTTTTCCTTCGGCTCGGACAGTGCGCGGCCGACAATGGCGATTAGCTCTTTGAGATCGAACGGCTTCGGCAGATATTCATAGGCGCCGAGTTCCGAAGCGCGGATGGCTGTCATAAACGTATTTTGCGCGCTCATCACGACGATCGGCAGATCGGGCCGCGACTTGCGGATGCGCGGGATCAGATCGAAGGCGTTTTCGTCCGGCATGACGACGTCGGTGATCACCAGATCGCCATCGCCCTGGCTGATCCAGCGCCACAGTGTCGCGGCGTTGCCGGTCGAACGAACTTCATAGCCCGCACGTGACAAAGCCTGGTTGAGCACCGTCCGGATCGCGGTGTCGTCGTCTGCAACAAGAATGCTTCCCGCTGGCATTGTCGTCCTCACCGGCTCTGGACGGACGGTGGGTCTTCCGCAACACCGCCGTCGCCGCTATAGATGGGCATCAGCACGCGGAAGATCGTCCGCCGTGGCTGTGATTCACATTCGATGATGCCGCCGTGGTCACCCACGATCTTCGACACCAGAGCGAGGCCGAGCCCGCTGCCGGACTGCTTGGTAGTCACGAAAGGATCGAACAGATGCGACATCAAGTCCTCGGGCACGCCCGGGCCGTTGTCCTTGATGCAAAATTCGAGCGGTAGCGCGACACGCTGCTTGATACCGGGCACTGACAGCCGCACGCCGGGCCGGAACGCGGTAGTAATCTGAATTTCGCCGTCGATGGCGGTTTCACCGATCGCTTCGGCTGCGTTTTTCATGAGATTGAGAAACACCTGAATAAGCTGATCCCTGTTGGCTAAAACCGGCGGCAGCGATGGGTCGTATTCTTCAACGAACTTGATGTGACGGGCAAAGCCGGTCTGCGCCAGGCGCTTCACATGATCGAGCACGACGTGAATGTTGACCGGCTCGCGCTCGACCGGACGCTCGTCGGCAAACACCTCCATGCGGTCGACCAGCTTCACGATGCGGTCGGTTTCGTCGCAGATCAATTTGGTGAGCTGGCGGTCGTCGTCGCCGGCCGATTGCTCGATCAGTTGCGCCGCGCCGCGAATGCCGGACAACGGGTTCTTGATCTCGTGTGCGAGCATGGCGGCGAGCGCGATCACCGAACGTGCGGCACCGCGATGCGTGAGCTGGCGGTCCATCTTGTCGGCGATAGTGCGCTCTTGCAGCATCACCACCACATGGTCCGGATATTCGGCAAGCGGCGCGACGTGCAGATCGACCAGACGTTCGCCGGGATTGCGCGGCGTCGCGAGATCGACCTTGTATTCGTTGACCGCCGCTCCGCGCTGGCGCACCTGATCGATCAGCGTGAGCAGCGGCGATCCGAACGGAATGAGATCGCGGAGCATGTGACGGCGCAGCATCGGGATCGACGCTTCGAAGAATTGCTCGGCGGCAACGTTGGCGTCGGCGATCCTGCCGTCCGGCGACACCGTGAGCACGGGATGCGGCAGCGCGTGCAGTACCGCATCCGCGGGCGAGTTCACAGTTGCGCTGACGGCGTGGGCAGGGCTCATGCGGCGACCTTCCAGGCAAAGGCATCGAATGCTTCGGTCAGCAAAGTGCGCGCTTGCGCTGGATCTTCGGCGGTCAAGACACGCGCGCGATGATGCTTGAGTGTTTCCGGTGAGACGCCGGCGCTCGCGGCGGCGGCATCGAGCGCCCAGCCGAGATGCTTGCGCGCATGCTTGCGGCCGATGACCACACCGTGGTGCGCAATCATCTCTTCGTAGAGCGTGTTGATCATCGTGAATTGTTCGGACAGGTGCGGCGTCGCTCCGCGCTTTCCAGTCGCAAGGAATTGCGCCATCTGTCCGGGAAACCAAGGGCGGCCCTGGACAGCGCGGCCAATCATCACTGCGTCCGCGCCGGAGGCTTCAAGCGCTACGACCGCATCGTCAAAAGAGCGAATATCGCCGTTGACGGTGACGGGAATGGTAACCGCCTCTTTGACCGCGCGCACCGCCGACCAGTCGGCGCTGCCGGTATAGAATTGGCAACGCGTGCGGCCATGCACGGTGATCATCTGAATGCCTGCGTCTTGCGCGCGGCGCGCTAGCTCCGGCGCATTGATGCTGCCGTGATCCCAACCGAGCCGCATTTTTAAAGTGACAGGAGCTTTGACGGCACCGACGGTTGCTTCGATCAAGGTAAGCGCATGGTCGAGATCGCGCATCAGCGCCGAGCCCGACGAACCGTTGGTCACCTGCTTGGAGGGGCAGCCCATGTTGATGTCGACGATCTGCGCGCCTTGCGCCTCGACGATGCGGGCGCCTTCCGCCATCCAGTGCGCTTCGCAGCCGGCGAGCTGAACGACATTGATACCGACGCCCTGCCCCTCGCTGCGGACGCGCGCTTCTCGCTGACCGGTCGCCAGCCCCGCGCAGGCGGTCATTTCAGACACTACGAGACCGGCGCCAAGGCGCTCGGCCAAACGGCGGAACGGCGTATCGGTGATGCCGGACATCGGGGCAAGAACGACCCGGTTGGGCACCGTAACCGCGCCTATCTGCAGGGAGTTGGTTGGAAATGGGCTGATTTTCACTTCCTTGGCC
>DASYCM010000210.1:0-5746 GCA_036500165.1 Pseudolabrys sp. | reverse complement strand
ATCGACGACACCTTTGTTGTCGCCGGTGGCATCGATCAGCTGAACTTCTTTCGAGCGGATCTCCTCGTTGATGCGCGGGCCGTCCTTTTGGGCGGGCTGCGCGGCTTTCATCGGACGACGAATGGCTACAATCTCCTCATGCTGTTTCGACGGTCCTCAAGCGGCGCCAAACGCGCCCTTGGGATGCCGTAAAGATTGGTAGAAACGGCGAATAAGTCAACGTCGTTCCGCACCGATTGTCGAAAGTTCGGGCGGATTCACGGCTCAAAGCGTTCAAATTGCACTAATTTTGTCGGACTGTGGCAAAGCAGCCGGGGCGCAAAGCTCTTGGGTAATGGGGCGCCCCGCGATCTCGCTGTAAAGCCGCAGTGTCTGCTCCGCGGCGCCGTCGCCATCGAAATGGCCGAGCACCCATTCGCGGCCGCGCCGGCCCATGGCGTTGCGGGCAGGCTCGGACAAGAAAAGCAGTCGCAGGAGCGCTGCCGCTAATGCGGCCTCGTCGCCCGAGGGAAAGCGCAAGCCGGTGACGCGGCCTTCCGGAACCGCCGGTGCGGTGAGAACGACGTCGGGACCTGCCGCGAGATCGGATACGACGACAGGCCGCGCCATCGCCTGCGCCTCGAGCAGCGCGCGCTGCACGCCTTCGGGCTGCACCGCGCCGGACACCACGACGCAGGATGCGGCATAGGCCGCCGGCATGTCGCTCACCGGCGCCGCCATCCGAATGACGTCCATCGTGCCGGTCGCCAGCACCTGGTCCCAAAGCTCGCCGGTGTAATGGGTGCGTCCGCGATCTTCGCCGACAAAGACAAAGAGAAAATCCTTGAGGCCCATGTCTTTGAGGCGGCGCACCGCCTTGACCACGACGTGATGGCCCTTGCGGCGGATGATGCGGCCGGTGACGAGGATGACTTTGGTCTCGGGCTTCACGCCCCAACCGTTGCGCACGGCGTCGATGCGCGCGTGCGTGACCTGCGCCGGATCGAAACGGCGGAAGTCGATGCTGCTCGGCACGACCGCGATTTTATCCCACGGCGTGCCGTAACGGTCGTTGATCAGTTGCGCGATCTGGTCGCTGACGGCGAACACGCGGGTGCCGCGCGCCATCACGCTGTTGTACCAACGCTTGAGGAAGTTCTGTTCCTGAAAGCCTTTGTACCAGCTGGTGACGAAGGGAATGCCGCGCAGCTTCGCCGCGATCAGGGCGCTCCAGGCACCGGCGCGGCCGAAGGCGTGGATGGCGTCGCATTTTTTGTCGCGTGCCAGTTGGTTCAGGGCGGCGGCATTGCTCAGGATCGCCACCGGATTATTGGTGCCGGTGTCGAGCGCGACGAACTCGGCTCCCGCCGAGGTGACGTCGGCGGCGAGCCGTCCGGCACGGGACGCGACGATGGTGCGGTGGCCGGCGTTCTGAAGAATGCGGACGAGTTCGACCGCGCCGGCATCGGCGGCGCCGCCGTCGAGCGTCGGCACCACGATCAGAACCGTGAGCGGATCCGGAACAACGTGCGCGGCAGATTTCGTCGAGAGGCGCGTCTCGAAAGCGGGAGTCTCTGGCGCTACCGAACCAGGCATTCGACCTCGAAACGCCCCCGCTACGCAACACGTGCCAGCAACGATGTATAGACGCCCCGGATGGCCTCGGCAACGTTCTGCGGCGAGAAAGCGAATTCGGCGAATTGGCGCGCGCGCGCACCGAGTGCCTGGTAGGCGGTCACATCCATCGCCAACGATGCCGAGATGGAGCGCGCCATTTCACTGACATTGTTGGGGCGCACCAGCCAGCCAGTGCGCAGTTCATCGCGCATGCGCGGCGGACACAGCACGTTCTCTGGCAGTACGCCGACGGTGGTGGCGATTACCGGGCGGCCGATGGCCTGCGCTTCGGCGACGGCGCGGCCGGACAGCGGTGGCTTGAGCGACGGCACGACGACGACGTCGGCGGCGGCCAGCGCCGCCGGCATGTCGGTGGGTTGGCCGACGATCCGGCACAGCGTGTCGATACTGTGCTGTCTCGCGCGGGCCCATAGCGATTTCACGTAAGCGCCCTGGCCGCGATCGTCGCCCGCGAACACCAGCGTGAAATTGCGGTCGCCCGCGGCAACCAGCAGCCGGGCGGCTTCGATGACGCTCATCTGGCCGCTCCATGGCGCAATGCGGCCTGCGACCAGCACCACGCGCATTTGCGGCAAGACGCCCCAGATGCGGCGGGTCTCGGCGATGCGGTTGGCGCTCACCGCCGCCGGATTGAACTTCGCGGTGTCGACACCGCGCGGAATGACGGTGATGCGTTCCGGCGAAATCCCGTACCGCTCGATCATGGCGCGCGATACGTAGCTCGACGGCGCGATGACGCGGTCACCCCGCGCCAGCGACGAGCGTAACGAAGTGCCCGGCCACGAATGCGCTGTCACTTCATCGGGGAACGACGTCACCAGAAAGACCGGCATGCGGCGCGTGGCGGAGATCGCGCTCCACGCCGCGCCCGCGCTTTGCGCGTGTACGATATCGATGCGCTCGCCGGCAATGAGTTGCGCCAGCTTTCGTGCATTGGAACCGATGCGCAGTGGATTGAAGGTGTCATTCGGCATCGGCAGCCATTCGCCGCCGAAGGCGCGCAGGTCGCCGACCAGCGGCCCGCCGTCACCCGCGACGATGGCGCGTGCGCCGGATTGCAACAATGTCAGCGCAATATCGACGGCGGCATGTCCCGCCGGATCGTCACTCAGCGCCGGCACGATTTGCAGGATCGTGGCGCCGGCGAGCGAGCGTGGCTTGCTGCGCAGATTTTCCTTCACGGGCCCCATGCTCTATCTTTATGCACCGACTCTTTGGGAACTGCCGAACCGATCATGAGCGAGGCCCGTCTGACATCCCTGACGATAGAATCGCCGCCAGCGCGGACCATCGCCGTGCGCGTGCGCGAGGGCAAGAGCAACGATGGGGACAACAAGAAGGCGGGGCTGGTCTGGCTGGGTGGTTTCAAGTCCGACATGAAGGGCACCAAGGCGGCGGCGCTCGATGCCTGGGCGGAGGCCAACGGCCGCGCCTGTTTACGGTACGATTACTCCGGGCACGGCGAATCCAGCGGCGACTTCACCGACGGCACCATCGGCCGCTGGCTTGAGGAGAGTGTGGCGGTCTACCGCGAATTCGCCAAAGGTCCGCAGGTACTGATCGGCTCGTCGATGGGCGGCTGGCTTGCCTTGCTGCTGGTGCGAGAATTGCGCAAGAAGACTCAATCGCGGCCCGCCGCGCCGGTCGCCGGCATGGTGCTGATCGCGCCGGCGGTGGACTTTACCGAAGAGCTGATGTGGAAGGCGTTTTCCGCCGACGTCAAAAAGCAGATCGAGACGGCCGGTCGCTGGATGCGGCCTTCGCAATACGAAGCGCCGTATCCGATCACGAAGGAGCTGATCGAGGAAGGCCGCAATCATTTGTTGATGGGTGGCCTCATTGAAACAGGTTGTCCGGTGCACATCCTGCAAGGTGTGCAGGACCCGGACGTGCCGTTCGCGCATGTGCAAGCGCTGATGTCGCATTTCGCCAGCGACGACGTGGTGCTGACGCTGATCAAGGATGGCGATCACCGTTTGTCGCGGCCGGAAGATATCGAGCGGTTGTTGAACGCGGTGGCGGAGTTCTAGGCCCACTCGGCCATGACGGAAGAGTCTGCGTCTTCCCGCCTGAGCGCGCGCGCATTTTCTTCCGGCAATAACTTTCGCAACGCCCACACGGCGGCGCCGCGCACCACAGGCGATGCGTCGTCGAGCAACCGCTCGGCTTCGGGCGCGAGCGTGACGTCGCCGGAGTTGCCGATGGCGTAGAGCACATTGCGCACGAAACGATCGCGGCCGGTGCGCTTGATCGATGTCTTTGAAAATAAAGTGCGGAACTGCGCGTCATCAAGCCGCGCCAGCTCTGAAAGTTTTGGCGCGCGCAACACGTCACGCGCGGCGAGCTTTGCTTCACGGCCCTGTTCGGCGAATTTGTTCCAGGGGCAAACGCTGAGGCAATCGTCGCAGCCGTAAATGCGATTGCCCATGAGCGACCGGAATTCGTGCGGGATCGGACCTTTGTGCTCGATGGTGAGATACGAGATGCAGCGCCGGGCGTCGAGACGATAGGGTTCGGGAAATGCCGCGGTCGGGCAGGCGTCGAGACAGGCGCGGCAAGTGCCGCAGCTGTCTTCGATGCGCGTATCGGCGGCCAGATCGAGCGTGGTGAAGATCGAGCCGAGAAATAACCAGGAGCCGAAATCGCGCGACACTAAATTGGTGTGCTTGCCTTGCCAGCCGAGGCCTGCACTCGCGGCCAGCGGCTTCTCCATCACCGCCGCGGTGTCGACGAAGACTTTCACGTCGCCGCCGGCATGCGCCACCAGCCAGCGCGCGATCTCTTTCAGCCGCGCCTTGATGAGATCGTGATAGTCGTCGCCTTTGGCATAAACCGAAATCGCCGCCTTGCTGCGCTCCTTGAGAATGGCGAGTGGATTGTGGTCGGGCCCGTAATTCATGCCGAGCATGATGACGGAGCGGACATCGGCCCATAGCGCGCTCGGCGAGCCGCGCCGTTCGGCGGTCGTCTGCATCCACACCATGTCGCCATGCGCGCCATCGGCAAGGAAACGTTCGAGCCGTGCTTTCGCTTCCGGCACCGCGTCGGGCTTGGTGATGCCGGCGACATTGAAGCCGCGCAGCGTCGCCTGCTCGCTCAGCGCAGCCTTGATCGCGGCGAGATCGGTCAGAAGTCCAGGTCGGCGTAATTTTTGGCCGGCGGAATTCCCGCCAGCGTTTCCGCCAGCAGCGGACGGAACGACGGACGGGACTTCACCCGCGCGTACCAGTTCTTCGCTGCTTCGTCGTCGTTCCACGGTACATCGCCCAGATAATCCGCGACCGATATATGCGCTGCCGCGGCGAGGTCAGCGAGGCTGAGCCGGTCGCCGGCTAGCCAGTCGCGGGTTTGCACCAGCCAGCCGATATAGGCCAGATGATAGCGGATATTCTGCCGCGCCGCCCGCATCGCCTCGGTGTCCGGCGGGCCGCCGCCCTGCTCCAGCGTCATATGGCGCTTGAACACGCGCTCCAGCACCAGCGGGCCGCTGACTTCGGCATGGAATTTATCGTTGAACCAGCTCGCCAGCCGCCGCACCTCGACGCGCTGGCTGATCGACGCCGGCAGCAGCCGATGTTCGGCCTCATCACCATGAGTCTCAGCGAGATATTCGGCGATGATGGTGGCGCCGGGTACGACGGGCTGCCCGTCGGCGACCAGCACCGGAATTTCGCCGGTCGGATTGAGCAGCAGGAACTCCTCGCGCCGTTCCCAGAACCGCTCCTCGACCAGCCGGGCGTCGATGCCGTATTCGCCGAGCATCAGGCGCGCATAGCGCGAATGCGGGCACAGTGGATGTTGAAACAGCGTCAGCATGAAATCCCGGGTTTAAGTCGAAAGACTTAAGAATCGGCAACAGCACTATAGAAAGCCGGTACCAGCGCGCAAATTGCCCGCCGTAAGCTGGCCGTATTTAGCTTTTTTATTTGCCTGGTTGGCGGCCTTGCGCCAAAAGCGCAAATAAACTGTGAACGCCCGCGTGTGATTCCCCCCAAGCTTTGATCGCGCACTTCTCCGGAGCAACAGCCCATGAATTTCGACGCCATCAAGGCAGCCGTTCTTACCTTGGTCTCTGCCCACCTGGACCTCTTCAAGGCGGCGATCCTCGGCATTGTCGAAGGCCTCACCG
>DASYCM010000209.1:0-3035 GCA_036500165.1 Pseudolabrys sp. | reverse complement strand
AGCTCGATCTTGCCGAGGATCGAATGCGCGGCGCGCTCGATCTCGTCCGCCAGGGCGACATCGTCAAGTTCGGCAATCTCGTTGGCGCGTTGCGGATCGAGCACCCAAACAAGACTCGAGCGATTGCCCGGCAGCGGCACCAGCGTGAAGGGACCGCTTGGTGTGTGAAATTCCGTCGAACTGTCGCGGTGCGGACGCGAATGCTTCAAGCAGACGGTGAGCGCGACCTGTTTGTAGTCCCGCGCATCAAATCCGATGCTCGCGGCTTTGCGGCACACGGAATTTTTGCCGTCGGCACCGACGACAAGCGGCGCGCTAAGGCTTTCGCCGCTTTTAAGCGTGACGGTCGCCGCGTAGGTTTGCGGCGACACGCTCGTGACGTCGTCCTCGATCAACTGCAGGTTAGGCAACGTGCGCGCGTGCTGTTCGAGCGCGGCGACCAGATGACGGTTCTCGATGTTCTGGCCGAAAGCCTCGCGGTCGATTTCCGCGCAGTCGAATTTCACTTCCGGCGCGCGCCAGAACCGCCCCGTGTCGTCGACAATGCGCATGATTTTCAGGGGCGCGGCTTGACCGGCGCACAGTGGCCAGACGCCAAGCGTTTCAAGCGCGGCAACGGAACCGGCGAGCAGGGCGGTGGTGCGGTTATCGGCGCGTGCGGGGCGCTTGCCCGCCAATACGGTTGCAATGCCGCCTTGAGCCAGCGCAATTGCTGCGGTCAGGCCGGCAGGGCCGCCGCCGACCACGATGCCTCCGATTTTTGCAGTCGTTTCAGGCATTAAGACGCCATTCCAATTGATCGCACCGGACTAGCACGAGTGAGCCTGTCCGGAAACCATCACCCTCACTTCCGGTACCCGCCGGCGGCCCGATGCGGTAGGACGGAACATGACCGGGGCTGCTGGCCACAAACTCGACCATCTGTCGCCCGCCGCGAGCCGGTTGGGTGCGGTGTTCGCGCGGCCCAAGGTGCTGGCCGCGGTCTGCGTCGTGGGACTGGCAGGACTCGGCTGGTTTGCGCTGGCACTTCAGGCCGCGAATGTCGGCATGATTGGTGCGCTGTGCCGCGCGCTGGCGAGCGGGCAAACGACCGGCACGAGCGTCGCGGTTGTTGCCGGGATGTGGGCCGCCATGACGTTGGCGATGATGCTGCCGAGCGCCGCGCCGATGATCCTGACCTATGCCGAGATCGCCGACACCGCCGCGCGCAAGGGCGAGCCGGTCGTGTCGCCGTTTGTGATCGCGGCTAGTTACACCGTCATCTGGCTCGGCTTTGCGGCCGCCGCTACAGTCGTTCAACTGCTGTTCACGCGGCTGACATTGCTCGACGCAAATCTGACTTCCGCAAGCGGACTGCTCTCCGGCGTCATTTTCATCGTCGCCGGCGTGTATCAATTTTCAGCGCTCAAGCACGCGTGCCTGCGGCAGTGCCGTCAACCGTTTCAGTTCTTCTTCTCGAACTGGCAGACGACGCCGCGTGGCGTCTTCGGGCTCGGTCTGCGGCAGGGGTTGTATTGCCTCGGTTGCTGCTGGGCGATGATGCTGGTGATGTTTGCCGTCGGCGTCATGAACGTCGTGTGGATGGCGGCTCTTGGAATCCTGATGACCATTGAAAAGCTCGGGACCGGCAAGCGGTTCAGTCACGCGATCGGGGTCGGCTTGATCGGCATAGGCCTTGTTTTCATTGTCAAAACCTTCGTCTAGGCTGCGAGAAAGTCCGGGAGCGAAACATTGGCTGAAAAGTGGACCCTGAAGGGCGAAATGACGCTATCGTGCAGTTGCACGGTGTTTTGTCCCTGCGTGCTTTCTCTTGGCGATCACCCGCCGACCGAAGACCGTTGCCAGACCTGGGCCGGCATCCGCATCGATGACGGGCACATCGACAGCGAGGATCTGTCCGGCCTCAAAGTCGGCCTGATGATGGATCTGCCCGGCATCATGTCACGCGGCAACTGGACCGCCGCTTTGTTCGTCGACGACAACGCGTCGGCGATGGCAGTAAAAGGCCTCACGCGCATTTTCACCGGCCGCGTCGGCGGCACCACGCACCTGTTGTCGATTCTGGTCGGGCAATTCCTCGGCGTGCGCCAAGTGCCAATCTCTTACGAGACGCAAGGCGAGACCCGTCTCATCCGCATCGAGAAATACGTCGAGGGCGCGATCACGCCGGTGCGCGGCAAGGACAAGGATCAAGGCAACGTCGTTATCCGCAACAGCGAATACTGGATCGGGCCCGATGTGATTGTCTCGAAGGCGGAGAAGTCGCGCTTCCGCGGCTTCGGCCGCAACTGGCGGCTGGACGGACGTTCGGCCGAAATCGTCAAGCTCAATTGGGGCAATGAATAACGCATGATCCCGAAAAGTGAATACCGGTGTTCGGATTGGGTCATGCGCTAATGAGTATGCCGGACTTTGCGCACATCCGAGCCTTCACGATCCACGTTTTCACCGCGACCGGTGCGGCGCTGGCGTTATTGGCGATGATCCTCGCCGCCGGCGGACATTGGGCCGGCATGTTCTTCTGCCTCGGCCTCGCGCTGATCGTCGACGGCATCGACGGCCCCATGGCGCGCGCTTTCAAGGTCAAGGAACTGCTGCCGCGCTGGTCGGGCGAGGGGCTCGATTTCGTCGTCGACTTCACGACCTACGTTTTCGTTCCCGCCTATGCGATCGCCGCTAGCGGCTTTCTGCCGGATGCGCTGGCGATACCAGCGGGCATGATCGTCGTTATCACCGGCGCTTTGTATTTCGCCGATGGCAACATGAAGACCGACGACAATTATTTTCGCGGCTTTCCCGCCGTGTGGAATCTGGCGGCGTTCTATCTCTATCTGCTGGAGCCTCCGCCCTGGGCAGCGGCCGTGGGTATTGCCGCGCTGGCAGTGCTCACCTTTGTGCCCATCCGTTTCGTGCATCCGTTGCGCGTGCGGCACCTGCGCTGGTTGAACATCGTGCTGATGGCGGTGTGGGCGGGACTGGCCGCCTTCACTCTCACGGAAAATCTCTCACCCGATCTTTATGTAAAGTGGGCGCTC
>DASYCM010000208.1:0-3459 GCA_036500165.1 Pseudolabrys sp. | reverse complement strand
ATCGGCGGCGTGCGTACGCTGCTGCTCGGCTCTGTGCTGCAAGGCGTCGCACTGTTTCTCTATCTGTGGTTCGACGGAATGGTCTCGCTCTACGTCATCTCCGCGCTCTTCGGCCTGTTCCAGGGCGGCATCGTGCCGAGCTACGCCATCATCGTGCGCGAATATTTCCCAGCCAGAGAGGCCGGCACGCGCGTCGGCCTCTGCATCATGGCGACGCTGCTCGGCATGGCGCTGGGCGGTTGGATGTCCGGCGTGATCTTCGACTTCACCGGCTCGTATCGCGCGGCGTTCCTCAACGGTCTCGCGTGGAATTTGCTCAACGTATCGATCGTGGCGTGGCTATTGATGCGCGCGCGAGCAAAGCCAACTCTGGCGGCGGCCGCTTAGATCCTCAATAAAAGTTACAGCAAATATATATCTGCCCTGTGCGTCACGCGCATAAACCGCATGGCCAGTTGTAGGGAGGCTTTGATACGCTCACGCAACGAATCGAATCTTGGCGAAGTTATTTTCATTCTAACCGGCGCATAACGCTTCATCCGAAAACTGGCACCCATTCGGAAACGTGCGCTGGCGGGGGCTCTATCGATGGACTTCAAAGTTACGCGTCCGGACGTCGTCCGGGCGATCAATCAGCGTTGGCTGCTCAAATTTTGGCAGCGGCACCAGGGGACCGGCAAAATTCCGCGATGGCAGTCGGCGGAAGCCGAGAACCTGACGCGGGCCGGCTGCCTCAGTGTTCTGGACGTCGCCGGCCCAACTGAAGCACCACGCTTCCAGATTCGATCTCACGACGAGCGAATCGCTCGGGTCTACGGCTCGCAGGATTGCCGCGGCAGATTTCTCGACGAGGTCATCCCGGCCAGAAATTACCCGACAGGGCTGGCGCCCTACTTCCAGTCGTTGCGAAGCGCGCGGCCGGTGTACACAATCCACGATGTCCGCGACCGCAACGGCTTGGTCATTCACTTCGAGCGGCTGTTGTTGCCGTTTTCGCAAGGCGGCGACGTCATCGACCGTATCCTCGCCTCGTTCGAATTTATCTGCGAGGACGGCGCTTTCGACGATCGGGAGCTGATGACAACGCAGAGCGTGCCGCCCACCTTGCGGCTGTCGGCGACGATCGAGTCGCTGGCTTAGACTTAATCAGTCGTTCCGGGTCCGCTCCTGCGGACGGTCCCGGAATGACGAGCGGCTAAAAAGCCTCCGCCGGCAATTCCATGATCGAGCCGGCACCGGTTTGAATACGCGCGAGGTGCGTCGCGGTTTCCGGTATCATGCGTTCCATGAAGAACTTCGCGGTGACGAGTTTGGCTGCAAAGCGCGGATCGGCGCCGTTACCGAGCTTGGCCTGCGCCGCTTCGGCGATTTTGCACCACATGTAACCAAGCGCGACGAGGCCGAACATGTGCATGTAGTCGGTGGCGCCGGCGCCGGCATTATCGGGCTTGGCCATCGCGTTCTGCATGAACCACATCGAGGCCTGTTGCAGATGACCGGCGGCGTTGCCGAGTGCGGTAACAAGAGGCTTCATCTTCTCGTCGGCGGATTTTTCCTTCACGTAGGCACCGACCTCGCCGAGGAACGCCATCAGCGCGCGGCCGCCGTCCTTGCCGAGCTTGCGGCCGACGAGATCCATCGCCTGCACGCCGTTGGCGCCTTCATAAATTTGCGCGATGCGCGCGTCACGCACGAACTGCTCCATGCCGTGCTCGGCGATGTAGCCGTGGCCGCCGAACATCTGCTGCGACATCACCGTGTTGGCAAACCCGGTGTCGGTGCAGACGCCCTTCACCACCGGCGTCAGCAGGCCCATGAGGTCGTCGGCGCTCTGGCGCTCCTTCTCATCCTGCGAACGGTGCGAGATGTCGCCCTTGAGCGCAGTCCACAGCACCAGCGCGCGCGCCGCTTCGTTGAAGGCGCGGATCGTCATCAGCGTGCGGCGGACATCCGGATGCACGATGATCGGGTCGGCGGGCTTATCGGGAAATTTCGTGCCAGTGATGGAGCGGCCTTGCAGGCGTTCCTTGGCGTAGATTGCGGCGTTCTGATAGGCGACCTCGGATTGCGCGAGACCTTGCACGCCGACGCCCAGCCGGGCTTCGTTCATCATCGTGAACATCGCCGGCAGGCCGCGGTTCTCGATGCCGACCAGCCAGCCGGTGGCGCCGTCATAGTTCATGACGCACGTCGAATTGCCGTGAATGCCCATCTTCTCTTCGATGGAGCCGCAAGACGCGCCGTTTGGCGCGCCGACCGAACCGTCTTCCTTGACCAGAAATTTCGGCACGACGAACAGCGAAATACCCTTAGTGCCGGCGGGCGCGCCTTCGATACGCGCCAGCACCAGATGGATGATGTTGTCCGACATGTCGTGTTCGCCGGCCGAGATGAAAATCTTGGTGCCGGTGATCTTGTAGCTGCCGTCGCCCTGCGGCACTGCCTTGGTGCGCAACAACCCCAGATCCGTGCCGCAATGCGGCTCGGTCAGGTTCATGGTGCCGGTCCAGACACCTTTGACCATCTTCGGCAGATATTTAGTTTTGATCTCCTGCGAGGCGTGCGTGAGCAACGCGGCGATCGCGCCCTGCGTGAGGCCCGGATACATGGCGAAGGCCATGTTGGCGGAGCAGAAATATTCGTTGACCGCGACGGTCATGGTGGCCGGCAGCGCCTGGCCGCCGAATTCCTCCGGCACCGAGATGCCGATCCAGCCGCCTTCGATGATCTGCTTGTAGGCTTCCTTGAAGCCCTTGGGCGTCGTCACTTTGGCGTCGGGATGGCGGGTACAGCCTTCCTTGTCGCCAACGCGATTGAGCGGGGTGAGGACTTCCTCGGAGAACTTGGCCGCCTCACCGAGGATCGCTTCGACCACGTCGGGCGAGGCATCGGCAAAGCCCGGCAAATTGCCGTAGCGGTCGATGTGGAGCACGTCGTTGAGCAAAAACAACGTGTCTTCTACCGGCGCTCTATATGTCGGCATCGTCCCCTCCCGATTGTCCGCCCCTTAGTACGGGCCTTGGCGCCGACGGCGCCGTTAACCATTCGTTAACTAAGGAGCGGTTGCGACCGATTTAAGATCGGACCGCAGTTTCCCCACGACAAGCGCCCAAGCATGACTTGTCCCGCTTACAGCCGCGTTAAGGGCGGCGGGAACCCGGTCCCGGGGAAATTCCCGTTAAAATCCAGCACTTCAGCCAAAAGTTAACGGCCTGTTTACCGTAAGCGGCAAAAAGTCGGGACGTGGACTGAGAACCGCGGCCGTTTGCACCTGCCGTTAACGCGCGCCGGTTCCAGGAGAGCCTATCCAGGCTCTTGGGCTACTCCACCTCGATTGTGGACGTGAGCATGAAACTTGGCGTGCCGTGGAGTGTGAAAGGCATTCGGCCTGAAGTGCGCGAGTCCGCGCGCGAAGCCGCGCGCCGGTCCGGCATGTCGTTGAGCGAATGGCTCAACACC
>DASYCM010000207.1:0-10449 GCA_036500165.1 Pseudolabrys sp. | reverse complement strand
ACGCCGTAGTCCCGTTCGACGCGCGCCAGCAGTGCGGCGTTCTCGCGTGCGCGTTCCTTGCCGGTATTGACGCGCCATTCCGAGCAGCGGCGGTTGACGTACTGCCACATCTGCTCGGTGAATTCGGGTTGCTTGTGCACTTGTTCGTAGACGCTCGTGTCCGGCGTCAGATGGCGCATCACGCGATTGTAGACGGCGTCAGAAATGCCGTGTCGCGTGGCGCGCGCATGAAAGGCCTCGACCCAACGGGCAAAGCCCGGCGACTGCGCCGCGAATGCCGAGCTGACGAAGGCGTTGCTCGCCACGGTGCCAAGCGCGCCGGTCATCAACGAGCGGCGGGTGATATGGGAAGCCGTTTTGGAACTGGAGAATCGCATACGGCAGTCTAGTCGGGCCGTATCAGCCTACAAACCGGTCGGCAGAGCGATCTGCCAAAGTGGCTAACGCACCGAAAAACGCCACCGGTAGCTTAATTTTCGTGGTGCCTGCGCCTGACGCGGCGATGATGCCGGCGTTTCTGCACCCTGGCATTTTCCGCAGCCCGCTTCTCACGCGCCGTCGGCGGTGGCGGCACGTGCACCTGGGGCGGTACGATGGACGCAACCAGATCGGGATTCAAAATCGCCGGTGGCTTATCGGGTGGAGGCGGGACGGCTTCGCCCGCCATGATTTCCTTGCCACGTCCGCCGATCAGCCGTTCGTACGCGGCGACCAATGACATGTACGGATTGACCCAGACCCAGCCGACCTTCGTGAACACCTGGATGTTGAAATTGACGTGGTACGAGGTGCCGTTCTCGAAGTCGCCCCAGGTCGCGACCTTGCCGATGATTTCGCCGGCGCTGACCTTCTGGCCGTTGAGCAGGCCGTCGGCGTCCATCATCTTCGGATTCATGTGCAGATAGCGGAAGCGCAAGCGCTCGTCGGCGGTGTTGACGACGATGTAGGCGCCGATATTACCGGCGTGGCGGCGGATGACGCCGTCATGCACCGCGGCAACGGCGTGTTGATAGGGCATGCAGCGGTCGGCCTGCGCGTTGAGCAGCACGCAGTTCGACGGACGGATGTCTTGGCCCTGATGGCCGTAGCCGCCCGGACATTGTCCGACGAGGTAGTCGCGGTTTTCGCAGAAATTATCGCGCCACGGATAATTGAAATTTTGCGGAGCGGATTCGTTGAACACCAAAGGCTTGTCGTTGATCCTGCAGCGATAGGGAGCGTCCTTGCGGCCCATGCGGCCGACCGTGCCTTTGCGGTAGCAATCGCCCCACGGCATGAAGCTTTGCGAGATGACATAGCCCGGCGCATTGGCGATCGGGAAACGCATGTCCGGCGAATAGACGTGATAGTCGGCGCGGCCGGGCAGTTTCTTCCACCCGGAATTCTCAATCAGGTCGCCGGGACTGTGAAAGGTGAAGTCGGGCGACTCTTTTTCCGGACGGCCGAGTGAGAACTTGGGCTGCTCGATCGCGGCTGGCGTGCCGCCGGTGACTTTCAAGAGCCGCAGAAACTTTTCGGCGATCGGATCGGCCTCGCGGCACGACAAATGTTTTTTAGATGGCCTCATATCGAAGCATTGGATCGACAGCACGTAGGGCACGCCGAAGCGTTCGAACACATAACGCACATGCGCTTCGCGCAGGATGCGCTTCATGCCGGGGAAGAGCTCGGCAAGTTCTTTCTTCGGTGGGAAAGCTTCCTGATGGTCCGGGCCGTCGAGATCGTAAGTGAAGGCCGCGCCGGAAATTTCGATGATAGCCGGCTTTGTGTGCCGGAAGTTCAAGCCGAGTTCGCCCGATTTGATTTCAAAGTTGGCGTCGTAGCCCGCGGGGCCCGCCAGAAAGAATTTGTTGGGGTGAAAGCCGCCGAAATACTGGTCGGAGGTCGTGGCGTCCGGCTTACCATCATCTTTGGCAAAGGCGTCGAGGTCGAAGGGCAGCAGCACCGGCACTGTGCTCTTCCCGATGCCGGAAAAGCGCTTCTCACTCATCCTGTTGAGCTTGGCGAAGGTCTCGCTGCGGGACGTACCGGGATCGGCCAGGCTGGCCGCCGCCGCGTTCCAGTCCACTTTGGACAGCGTAATGGCCGGCGCTTCCATCTCGGCCGCCGCCACGGGCGCCCCGACGAGTACTGCAAGGGAACAGGCCAGATAGGCAGCAGCAGCGCGTCTCAATTCCGGTCCCCGTTCTGCCCGCAGCCAGCCAAGGGCCGTGCAGCCTAGCGAATGGTCTCAGCTATAACCTTTAAAAACCATCGGCCCGCCGCATACAAGGGAGGGGTCTTCTTGTAGGGTGCGGCGCGCGGCCGCTGGGGCCGGTACCGAAAGAAAAACAATGACCGTCAACGAAGCGGGCAGACTCGAAACGGGTAGGGTTGGACAGGTGGATCGCGCCGACCGCGGTCCGGAGATCATCGAATCCGGCGGCACGGCGCGGCTGCATCTGACGCTCGCCACCAGCGACTACGATCATGTGCGCGACCTCAGCAACGGGGTGGTGCGGGCCGATGGCATTTCGCTGACCGCCTTCACGCTTCCCATCGAAGAAATCACGTTCCGCTTTCTCAAAAGCCGCGATTGGGACGTGTCAGAATTGTCGTTTGGCAAATTTATCGGCCACACCTCGCAAGGCAACGCGCCCTTCGTCGGCCTGCCGGTGTTTCCATCTCGCGTATTCCGGCACTCCGCGTTCTATGTGCGTGCCGATCGCGGCATTGCCTCACCGAAGGATCTCGAGGGCAAAACGGTGGCTATCCCTGAATGGGCGCAGACGGCCGGCATCTATGCGCGCGGTTTCCTGGCTGAGACCGCAGGAGTCGATCTCACCAAAATCAAATGGGTGCAGGCCGGCGTGAACCAGCCCGGTCGTGAGGAGAAGGTCGAGTTCAAGCTGCCGCCCGGCATGCAATATAGCCAGCGCCGGGATACTAGCATCACCGCCATGTTGCAGTCGGGCGAAGCGGATGCCGCGCTCACGGCTCGCGCACCCGACGCATTCGTTAAGGGCGGCGGCAAGGTTGTGCGTTTGTTTCCGGAATTCCGGTCAGCCGAAGCGAAGTACCACGCCGCTACGGGCATCTTTCCGATCATGCACATCATTACGGTTCGCCGCGCCGTGTTCGAGCGTTACCCGTGGGTGGCCATGAATCTGGTCAAGGCGTTCGAGGCGGCAAAGGCGCGCAGTTTGGCGCGCATACGAGATCTCACCGTGTCGGCTATTCCGCTGCCGTGGTCGTCCGAAATTGCCGAGGAAATCACCAGGGACTTTGGCGAAGATCCGTTTCCTTACGGGTTGGAAGCCAGCCGCAAAACGCTCGAAGCGTTCTGCCGTTTCGCGCACGACCAAGGCGTCACGGCGAGGCGGCTTTCGCCGGACGATCTGTTTCCGACGGAAGTGCGGGCGAGCGTGAGGGTGTGATCGGTCTATGAGGCCGAGATTGTCGGACGCCAATCACAAAAGTATCGGCCCGCACGAAGATCGCGAGCTTGAGCTGATGGTTGCGGGTCTAAAGTCCCTCAGCATGTTTGTAGAGGCTGTTCCGCCAGACGGCGGCCCGTACTTTCCGGAGCAAGAATTTGACGCACTGGTTTCGGAAGGAAGGCTTATCAAGCGCGAACTGATTGAGGCGTGGCGCGATCACGCCAAAAATTGCGACTTGGAAACTCGGCGGGTGCTTTACGCGTTGCCCCGCGAGGAATGGCGCCTTAACGCCATGCTTCTCGTTCAGGAGGTCTACCGCTCGCTCGCGCCGGGCTGGCGGCCCGATCTCGAACGAATTATCGGACGTCTTCTCGGTTACGACCGAAAAGACGTCGAGTTCTTTATTTCAGAGAAATTGAGCTGAAGGCTTAATCCTTCGCGCGCTCGACGTAGGAGCCGTCGACGGTCTGCACGATGACGCGGGTGCCGACGGTGATGTGGGTCGGCACCATGGTGCGCACGCCGTTCGATAGGATCGCCGGCTTGAACGAGCCCGAGGCGGTCTGGCCCTTCATCGCCGGTTCGGTCTCGGTGATCTCGAGCGTCGCCTTCGGCGGAATTTCAATCGAGATAGCGTTGCCCTCGTGCATGGAGAGCTGAACCTTCATGCCTTCCTGAAGATAGGGCGCGGTATCGCCAACGATATCGGCTTGCAACGCGACCTGGTCATAGTTCTGGTCGTTCATGAAGTGATAGCCATCGCCGTCGTTATAGAGGTAGGAGTGCTCGACCTCTTCGACATGCGCGCGCTCGACCTGGTCGGTCGTCTTGTAGCGCATCTGGGTCTTCACGCCGTCGGAAATCCGGCGCATATCGATCTGCGTGGTCGGCGTGCCTTTGCCGGGATGGAAACTTTCGGCGTTCAAGACGACGCACAGTTTGCCGTCGAGATCGACGATGTTGCCTTTGCGGATTTGGCTAGCGATGACCTTCAAGACGAGAATCCTTAAGCTGGAACGAGTTTCGGGCCGCACCATACCGATCTTCTCGTCCGATGCTAGCCTTCTCCGGGGGCTAATTTTCCTTAGGTAAAGGCTGATTTCCGAGGTCAATTTGCGAGAATCCACCCCATTCTGGCTGCCTGGACCGCATGCCGCCCGCAGGCCCTATCTGGAGGCCCGGGGGCGCATTGCCGCCGGCCTAAGGGCCTGGTTTGCCAGTGCCGGCTTCATCGAGGTCGAGACCGCGACCCTTCAGGTTTCGCCGGGGAACGAGACCCATCTGCATGTTTTCGCCACGGATCTGATCGGCCCCGGTGGCGAGCGGTACCCGCTGTATCTGCGAACCTCGCCGGAGTTCGCCTGCAAGAAACTGCTGACGGCGGGTGAGAGCAAGATTTTCGATTTCGCGCGCGTGTTTCGCAACCGGGAACGTGGAGCACTGCATCATCCCGAGTTCACGATGCTCGAATGGTATCGCGCCAACGAACCTTACGAGACGCTGATGGACGACTGCGCGGCGCTGCTGGTCGAAGCCGCGCGTGCGGCCGGGACGAAGCAGTTGTCGTTTCGCGGCAAGACCGCCGATCCCTTCGTAGCGCCGGAGCGGGTGACGGTGGCGGAAGCCTTCGAGCGTCACGCCGGTATCGACCTCCTGGCGACGGTCGATGGCGAGGAGGGCGACCGCGCCGCGCTTGCAGTCGCGGCCGTTAGCGCGGGTATCCGCATCGCCGATGATGACACCTGGGGCGACATCTTCAGCCGCGTATTGGCCGAGCGGATCGATCCGCATCTCGGCATGGGCCGCGCCACTATTTTGTACGAGTACCCGTTGCCGCTGGCGGCGCTGGCACGGAACAAGCCGGGCAACAGCAAAGTGGCGGAACGTTTCGAGCTCTATGCCTGCGGCGTCGAGCTAGGCAATGCGTTCGGCGAACTCACCGACGTCGTCGAGCAGAAGGCGCGCTTTGAAACAGCGATGAATGAGAAGCAGCGTATTCATGGCGAACGCTATCCGATCGATGAGGATTTTCTCAGCGCCCTCGCTGAAATGCCACAAGCCTCCGGTATAGCGCTGGGCTTCGACCGGCTGGTGATGCTGGCGACCGGTGCGCAGCGCATCGAGCAGGTGATTTGGACGCCAGTCGTCCAATTTGGAGGTTAGGTATGGATTCGACACTCCACACCGCGGCGCAGATTTGCGATCACGGTTTCGCGCCCGAGGACGAACGGCCCGCACTGGAGCAGGTAGCGGAACGTTATGCAGTGGCGCTGCCGCCGGCACTCGCCGAATTGATCGACCGCAACGATGCGAACGATCCCATCGCACGGCAGTTCGTGCCGGCCGCAGCCGAACTCGATCATCGGCAAGAGGAACTGCTCGATCCCATCGGCGACGACGTGCACAGCCCGGTCGAAGGTATCGTGCATCGTTACCCTGACCGCGTGCTGCTCAAGCTCACGCCGATCTGCGCTGTTTATTGCCGCTTCTGTTTCCGCCGCGAAATGGTAGGGCCGGGCAAGACGAAGCCGCTGTCGGTGGCCGTGCTCGATACGGCGCTGAATTACATCCGTGACCATGCGGAAATCTGGGAAGTCATCCTCACCGGCGGCGATCCGCTGGTGCTGTCGCCACGCCGCTTGCGCGCGGTGATGAAAGCGCTGGGCGACATTCCGCATGTGAAGGTCGTACGCATTCATACCCGTGTGCCGATTGCCGATCCGGCGCGGGTGACCCCCGAGTTGGTGCGTGCGCTCAAAATCAAGAGCAAGCCAACCTATGTCGCCGTTCACGTCAATCACGCGCGTGAACTGTCGCGCCAGGCCCGCGAGGCCTGCGCGCGGCTCGCCGACGCAGGTATGCCGCTGCTGGCGCAAACGGTGTTGCTGGCTGGCGTCAACGACACGCAAGACACGATGGAAGGCCTGATGCGGGCTTTGGTCGAATGCCGCATCAAGCCGTACTATCTCCATCACGGCGATCTCGCGCCCGGCACGTCGCATTTACGCACGGATATCGCGGCGGGGCAGGCGCTGATGCGTGGCCTGCGCGGCAATGTGTCGGGTCTATGCCAGCCGGCTTATGTGCTCGACATTCCCGGCGGCCACGGCAAATCGCCGATCGGTCCAAACTATATCGAAAGCGCGCCGGAAAACGGCGAGCACATCGTGATCGAGGATTTCAACGGAAACCGGCATCGTTATCCGCCGGCAGACAGGCAAGCGTAGCGATGGTCGTTAGTGCTGGATCGCCATCAGGTCGAACACAGTGGCGGCCACGGCGAGACCGGCGAATCCAACGAACACAACTGCGACCACGGCGTAGCCGACGAAATTCACGTCGCGACGCAGCGTTGCCATTACGACTTCCTTGTTCATCATGGCCTGGTGCTCCTTCGACGAGCAGGGTGCGAGTGTCTAGTTACCCCCAACGGCTCAATCGGTCTGTAATTTCTACGTTAAATAACGCAGTCGAACAGCGTCCGCTTGCATGGCTGCCATGAAGCTCGCCGGCTCACAATCACGTGAGTGCTGCACGAGAGTCGCCCTTTGGGCCCTGTGGCACTTTGCGCCACCCATGCCCGAGACCGTGTGGCTCGAGGACCGCTAAACTTCAAATGATTCGCCGCGGGGGCAGCGGCTGGGGGGCAGGGCGGTGAGGCTCAATCTCGGATGCGGCCGCGAATACCGGCCTGGGTGGATTAACGTCGACAAGGATCCCACGGTCGAGCCCGACCTGCTTTTCGACCTCGATAGTCCGCTCTGGCCCTTTGAAGACAACAGCGCCGACTTCATTTTGCTTAAATTTATCCTCGAACACGTGGGTCAATCGACCGAAGTGTTCAACGGCATCATGCGCGAGCTGTATCGCATTGCCAAACCGGATGCCGTGCTCGAAATACACAGCCGTCATCCGCAGCACAGCGACTTCTTCGACGACCCGACCTGCATTCGCAGGATCACGCCTGAAGTTCTGGCATTTTACGATGTGAGCGCCGGCGAAGTATGGCGTGCGACCAAGAACCCGAAACGCTCCCTCACGCCCATACTCAACGTCGACTTCGAGACCGTCGAGGCGTTCTACAACCTCGATGGTCAACTGGCCGAGCGCGGAATGGCCGGCGGCGTGTCGGCCGCCGAATTGGCGCGGACGTCCAACAACATCATCCAGTCGACTAAAACAAAGTTGCAGGTGTGCAAGCCCCTCAAATTCGGACGGTCGTTGCAACGCTACGGCGCCTTTTGTCTGGAGCGGCATGTCGGCATGGGCGACGTGCTTATGGCGCTGGCCGCAGCCAACGCGCTGAAGCAGATATCGGGCAAACCGGTCTATCTCATGACGTCAGAGGGGATGCGCTCATTGGCGGAAACCTGTCCCGTGCTCGACGGTGTCTTCACGGACCCGAACGAGGCCGCCGCTTTGGACGAGCAATACAAGGAACAGGGTGGTGTGCACCGCACCGATCTCAGCCCTGCGCTCTTCGGTCTGTCGCGATTGCACCAGGTCGATGCCTTCCTCGAGCACTTTGGCCAGATGGCTCCGGCGAGTGCCAAGGAGATCGTGTTGCGCGATCCGAATGAGGCGGCTCATGCACGGTTTGCCGACTCCCTGCCGCCGCCGGCCTCCGGCCGCAAACGCGTTCTCGTTCACGCCGCGACTGGCGACGTTAACCGGACGTGGCCCGCCGCCAAATGGCTTGAACTGTGCGAGCGCCTGAGTAGCGACGGTCATCAGGCGGTGTTGATCGGTGCGTCGACGCTGCAGGACCACCGCGGCACCCACAAGATCGAGGCTGACAACATCATCGACGCCACGGAGCGGATGAATCTGCTGGAGACATTGGCGCTGATGCACCGCTCTGATGTTCTGGTGTCGACCGACAGCGGGCCGGTTCAGCTTGCCGGTGCAACGGATATCCACATCGTCAGCATCTATTCGGTGTCCAGCGGCCGGCAGCGGCTGCCGTTCCGCCACGGCAGTTTTGAATGGCGGACGACGGCGCTGGCGCCGTCATGTCCCTTCACGCCTTGCTACAAATACATCCATGACATGGAGGTCGTGCGGCAGGTGAAGCCGCCGTCCTTGTTGCGCATGTACGCGGACTGGTGCCTCGCGCCCGAGAAGTATCGCTGCATGACCGACGAAATGACGGTCGATATCGTCTATGCGGCCGCCCGCGATGCGATTGCAGGAGGCTGAAATGGGAATCCCGGTCGCTGTCACTAAAGTGTAATCAAACGCCGACATCTCCTACCGCGCGCGGTCGGAGGTGCTCATGGACTATTTCAGACGCTTTACGTTTCTGTTTGCGGCGCCGTCTTTCGATGCGGACGACCTCGAAGGGGTCCGCTTCAATCAGATCATCGAGGAAATCCAGCGTTCGGGCTTCGAGGTCATTAAGGCGCGCAGGATCGAGGACGCCGAGATTGCCGTGAAAACCGATGCGGCCATCGGCTGCATGATGGTCGACTGGGGCAAAAAGGGCCTGGAGGGTAAGACCGCGGCGCTTATCAACCTGATGCGCCGGCGCGGCCTGAATTTTCCAATCATTCTCCTGATCCGCAACAAGCGCTTCGAAGACCTGCCGGTCGAGGTGCTCGACTTCATCGATGGCTATGTCTTCCTGTCGGAGGAGACGCCCCCCTTTATCGCCAAGAACCTTATCAGCCGTCTGAAGCAATATGCCGAAACGCTGAAGACGCCATTTTTCGGCGCGCTCGTCGATTACGCGGAGGAGGGCAACCAGCTCTGGACCTGTCCGGGCCACAACGGCGGGGTGTTCTATAGCCGCAGCCCGATCGGCCGGGTGTTCATGGAGCATCTCGGCGAGGCGGTGTTTCGCGACGATCTCGACAATTCGGTGCTCGATCTCGGCGACTTGCTGACGCACGAAGGTCCCGCCCTCCAGGCGCAAAAAGAGGCCGCAAAGATTTTCGGTGCGGAAAAGACGTACTTCGTGCTCAACGGCACTTCGACCTCCAACAAAGTGGCGCTGACCGCGCTGGTAACCGATGACGACCTGGTGCTGTTTGATCGTAACAATCACAAGGCCGCCCACCACGGCGCGCTGCTGATTGGCGGCGGCATTCCGGTTTATGTGCCAACCGCTCGCAACGCGTGGGGACTGATCGGTCCGATGCGTTGGGACGCGCTTGAGGAAAGCGCATTGCGTGAGCGCATCCGCAATCATCCGCTGGTCAAGGACAAGGACGCGTGGCGCAAGCCGCGGCCATTCCGCGTCGCCGTGATCGAGGAGTGCACCTATGACGGCACGATTCACAATGCGGAGATGATTCTGCGCCGCATCGGTCACCTCTGTGACTACATCCTGTTCGATGAAGCCTGGGCCGGCTTCATGAAATTCCACCCGCTCTATGCCGGCCGCTTCGCGATGGGGCTTTCCAATCTCACCGCCGACTCGCCGGGCATCATCGCCACGCAATCGACCCACAAACAACTGGCGAGCTTTTCGCAAGCCTCACAGATTCACATGAAGGATCGCCATATCAAAGGCCAGAAGCGTAGGATTGAGCACCGGCGCTTCAACGAAAGCTTCATGCAACACGCCTCGACATCGCCGTTTTATCCGCTGTTTGCATCGCTGGACGTCGGCGCGCAGATGATGAAAGGCCGCTCTGGTGAGGTGCTCTGGGACGACACGATCAGGCTTGGTATCGAGTTGCGCAAGAAGATCCGCGCAACGCGCCGCGAGTTCGAGGAGAAGGAGACGCGGCCTGAGCGGCGCTGGTTCTTCGAACCGTTCGTGCCCGACCGGGTGCAAATCCCGGACACGGCGCGGCCGGGCGCTGTGCACGATGTTGCCTGGGAAACGGTGAGTACGGATGAGCTCGCCACCAATCCGGCTCATTGGCAGCTTGGGCCGGATAGTGCGTGGCACGGCTTTGCCGGCATGGAGCCGGGCTTTGCCATGACCGATCCCAACAAGCTGACGCTGCTGACCCCGGGGTTCGACCGTTCAACCGGAGGCTACGCGGAGCATGGCATCCCGGCGCCGGTCGTTGCGCAATAT
>DASYCM010000206.1:0-3523 GCA_036500165.1 Pseudolabrys sp. | reverse complement strand
GACCTTCTTCCAGTTCATCTCGTTGTTCGACACCTTGTCGAGCTGCTCTTCGAGCGAGGCGGTGAAATCGTACTCGACGTATCGCTGGAAGAAGCTTTCCAGGAAGCCGACGACGACGCGGCCTTTGTCTTCCGGAATGAGACGCTTCTTGTCGATGCGCACATAACCGCGGTCCTGCAGCACTTGCAGGATCGAGGCGTAGGTCGAGGGACGGCCGATGCCGAGTTCTTCCATGCGCTTGACGAGGGCGGCTTCCGAGAAGCGCGGCGGCGGTTCGGTGAAGTGCTGCGCAGCGTCGATCGACTGCTTCTTCAGCGCTTCCTTTTCCGACATGGCAGGCAGGCGCTTTGAATCTTCGTCCTCGGCGGCTTCGTCGACGCCTTCCTGATAGAGCGTGAGGAAGCCGTCGAACTTCACGACCTGACCGGTGGCGCGCAGTTCGATGTTGCGCGGGCCGTTGGTGGCGAGAATATCGACGGTGGTGCGCTCGAGCTCGGCGGATTCCATCTGGCTGGCGACGGCGCGGTTCCAGATCAGTTCATAGAGGCGCGCCTGATCGCGGTCGACGTACTTGGCGACCTGCTCGGGCGTGCGCGCAGCAGAAGTGGGACGCACGGCTTCATGCGCTTCCTGCGCATTCTTCGACTTGTTCTGATAGGTGCGCGGCGAACCCGGCACGTATTCCTTGCCGTAGTTCTTGCCGATCATGGTGCGGATGTCGACGATCGCTTCCGGCGCCATGTCGATGCCGTCGGTACGCATATAGGTGATGAGGCCGGTGGTCTCGCCGTCGATCTCAACACCTTCGTAGAGACGCTGCGCCAGACGCATGGCGATGGCGGGCGCAAAGCCGAGCTTGCGGCTGGCTTCCTGCTGCATGGTTGAGGTCGTGAACGGCGGCGGCGGGTTGCGCCGCGCCGGCTTCGCCTCGACCGACGAGACGACAAACTTCGCGCCTTCCAGCGCATCCTTCAGATCGTGGGCCTGAACGCCGGTACCGATATCGAGGCGTTGAAACTTCTGTCCGTCGGCGCCCACGAGGCGCGCTTCGAAAGCGTCACCACGCGGCGTCTCCAGCTTGGCGACGATCGACCAGTATTCCTTGGCGATGAACTTCTCGATGTCGAGTTCGCGATCGCACACGAGACGCAACGCGACCGACTGCACGCGGCCGGCCGAGCGAGCGCCCGGCAGTTTGCGCCACAGCACGGGCGAGAGCGTGAAGCCGACGAGATAGTCGAGTGCGCGGCGGGCGAGGTAGGCGTCGACCAGCGCGTTATCGATTTCGCGCGGGTGCTTCATCGCCTCGGTCACCGACTGCTTGGTGATGGCGTTGAACACGACGCGCTCGATCTTCTGGGACTTGAGCGCCTTTTTCTCGTTCAGCGCTTCCAGCACGTGCCAGGAAATGGCTTCGCCTTCGCGATCAGGGTCGGTTGCGAGAATGAGGGTGTCGGCGCCCTTCAGCGCGTGCGCAATGTCGTTCACCCGCTTCTGCGACTGCGGGTCGACCTCCCAAAGCATCTTGAAATCGTTATCCGGGTCGACTGAGCCGTCCTTGGCCGGCAGGTCGCGGATATGCCCGAACGAGGCCAGAACCTCGTAGCCGGGACCAAGATACTTGTTGATCGTCTTCGCCTTGGACGGCGACTCGACAACGACAACTTTCATGTGAATCCAATGGGTTAGCTGCCAGGCCGCCTCGGCCAAAGGCTGAATCGGCCGCCTGTTTCGCCCGGAACATGGGGAAGGCGACCCGTGGTGTCAAATCAAGGTAGTTCCAAAGACCTTTAAAAACAGCGAATTTGGGGCTGAAACAGCGATTTACGCGCTAATACAACTAAAAGATGTATTTGTGATGTCGTACCAATTCTGAGTTACTATTTGGGATAGGCTGTGCGATTTTACCGAGGGGGCGACTGCTGGACTTTGACGGCCGGAGCCGAATAACCATGCCAGAGTTGAGGAAAGAGCCCGGGGATCGGACCGCAGTCGCTACCTATGTCGCGACCCTGTCGGCTGACCTCGCCACCATGGCGCGCAGTACGGGCCTCGATACGCTCGGCTACCTGCTCGAGATGGTGCGGCTGGAGGCCGAGAGTTCGGCACGGCACATACCGGCCGGGCGTCGTTAGTATTTCACGCCCAGCTTCTCCAGAAACGCCGATGTCGGATTGCCATCCGGCACCATGCCGAACTTGGCCTGCTCGGTGCGGATGTTGTCGCGCAGGTCGAAGTCTACATGCCCGTCGAACTCGTTGACCTTGTAGCCCATCGCCGCGAGCTTCATTTGCAAGGCAACGCGCGCGTCGCGTGGCAGCGGATGGTCGTCGGTCGGCCACGCGGTCTTGATGAGGGCCCCGCCGTTCATGCGGTCGGCGAGGTGGCCCACCGCGATCGCGTAGGCGTCGGAGTTGTTGTACTCCTTGAGCACGTCAAAGTTCTCCGTGACCAGAAATCCTGGACCGGCGGCGCCGCTTGGAAAAAACAGGATGCCGTTGCCCGAGGCCGGGAATGGTTTGCCATCGGCACGACGCAAGCCGAGCTTGCTCCAGTCCGCAAAGCTGCCGCGGCTGCGCATGTAGTCGAATCCCTTCGGCACCGTGACCTCGAAGCCCCACGGCTCGCCGTATTTCCATTTCCACTTGTGCAGATAATTGGCGGTCGAGCCGAGCACGTCGGGGATATTGCCCCAAAGATCAACGTGCCCGTCGCCGGAAAAGTCGATGGCGTAGTCGACGACATTGCTCGGCATGAACTGGCTCTGGCCCATCGCGCCGGCCCATGAACTGACCATCTTGTCGCGCGGGTAGCGCTCTTTCTGCATGATCCCCATGGCGACGATCAGTTCGTTGCGGAAATAGGGATGGCGGTATTTCACGTAAGCGAGCGAGGCGAGCGAGCGGAAAACATCCCATTTGTCCTTGGCCGCGCCGAAGTCGGACTCCATGCCCCACAGCGACAGCAGGATCCAGCGCTCGACCGAATACTGCTTCTCGACCGCGTCGAGTGTCTTTGCATATTCGCGCGCCTTGTCGCCGCCGCGCTGGATACGGCCGAGCGAGACGATATCGTTGACGTAAGCGCCGACCGGCTTGCCGTATTCGGGCTGCCGCTTGGTGGCTGCGATGACGCGCGGATCCGGCGTGACGCCGCGCATCGCGGTATCGAAACTGGCGCGCGTGATGTCCTTGGCTTGCGCGTCCGGCCACAGTTCGGCGACGAACGCGGCAAAGGTCTGATCTGAACTCTTTTCTTGCGCCTGTACCGGCGCGTACACCATGGCTAACGCGAACGCACACGCTGCGATCAAGCGAACGAGCATTGTGGTTTTCCTAGAGCCTTCCTGGTGTCTTCGTTTCGCCTCCTGGCGAATCTCTTATCGTGCGTTCCTTATATCAGCGATACGAGCGCGCCACCGTGCCGTTCGAGCCGGCCGGCGAGCTCCAGCTCCAACAAGACCGTGCGCACGATGGCCGGCGAGGTGCGCGACATGCGCACGAGATCGTCGATCGCGGTCGGT
>DASYCM010000205.1:0-2582 GCA_036500165.1 Pseudolabrys sp. | reverse complement strand
TCAGCGTCGTTTCGCTGATGGCCATGGTGCCGGACAGCGAGTGAAGAACGCCGACCTTGATCGTGTCCTGGGCGTTGGCGGACTGGACAGCGCCAGTGGCCGCGAACGCAAAACCCGCCGCTGCCGACAGCCATTTCCTGGCATTCGGCCGCATAACGGTCGCCTGAATTGATCTGAACATGTGAAAAATTCCCCTGCGGTTGACGCGCGCGATGTCCCGGCGAACTTCCGCGCAGCGTGTAAATCGCAAGCCCTATGCCAACGTGTCACAAAACAGGTAAGCTATTGGAATTGCTTGTGTATGGGTAATCGTAGTGCGATTGCCTAATTTTAGGCCAAAGATCAATGTCCAATAATTAGGCAGATTTGGCTCTTAATTCGCCACCTGCAATCGCCGTTGTGGGCGGGTTATTTCCCGCCATTCGGGCTGTGCCAGCGCCGGGAATACCCTCGTTAGCGTTCTGCGAGGACGGTAATAGTCCGACGCCTTCGCAGCCCCTTGATCCGCCGGCGCAGCCATATGCGTTTGCGGTCTTAGTTGCCGCGGACGCGCCAGACCATGCTGGTCGCGGTGTCGAAACCGATCGGCTATAACCCGGGCACAAAAAAATCAGCGCAATGGAGGATTCAACGATGAGTTTCACGCGACGAAACCTGATGCTGTCCGCGACGGCGGTGCTGGCTTGCGCGCCCTTCAAAAACGCAAACGCGGCGGACTACCCGACACGTCAGGTTACGCTGGTCGTTCCCTACACGGCAGCAGGCGGCGTTGACGCGATGGCTCGCGTCGTCGCGCAGAAGTTCTCCGAAGCTTTCAAGGGGCAATTCATCGTCGAGAACCGTCCCGGCGGCGGCGGCACCATCGGCACGCGCGCGGTGACCAAAGCCGCGCCGGATGGTTACACATTGTTGCTCGGGCATACCGGTACGATCTCGATTAATCCGAGCCTCTACGCCAACATCCCGTTTGACCCGCGCAAGGACCTCGAAGCGATCGGCATGATCGCTTCGATGCCCGTCGCGCTTCTGGCGCATCCTTCGTTCAAGCCGCAGACCGTCAAAGAGGTCATCGAACTTGCCAAGAAGGAACCGGGCAAGCTGAACGTCGGCACCTCGGCGGTCGGCACCGGTGGCTATATGTGCGCCGAATTGTTCAAGTCGGAAGCCGGCGTCGATATCGCCATCATTCCGTACAAGGGCACCGCGCCGGTGATGAACGATCTGCTCGGCGGCCATGTGCCGGTGGCGTTCGGCGTGCTGCCGCCGGCGCTCGGCAATATTGCGTCAGGCAATCTGCGGGTCATCGCCGTCGCCAGCAAGGAACGCTTCTCCGGCCTGCCGAACGTTCCGACTTTCGCGGAAGCGGGCCTGCCCGGTTTCGATGGTTCTCTTCACTACGGTTTGCTGGCGCCCAAGGGTACGCCGAAGGACATCATCGAAAAGCTGAGTGCGGAATTGCGCAAGGCGGTCACCACCGATGAGGTCAGACAGCGCATCGCAGCCGAAGGCGGCGATCCGCTGACATCGACGGCGGCTGAATACGCCGACGACGTTGACAAAGAAGAAAAGAAATGGGGTTCGCTGGTGCGCAAGCTCAGCCTGAAGGTCGACTAAGCACACGAAAATGAAATCCAGCCGCTGGGCGGGCCTCCGGCCAGCGGCATCTTTTGAAGCATAGAAGGAAGATCATGGCTGACCAAAAAACCGGACTCGTCATCACCGCACATCCGGGCGACTTCGTCTGGCGCGCCGGCGGCGCGATCGCGCTGCACGTCAAGCGCGGCTACAAAATGAAGATCGTCTGCATGTCGTTCGGCGAGCGTGGCGAAAGCCAGTTCGCCTGGAAGGAAGCCGGCGCGACGCTCGAAAGCGTGAAAGCGGGCCGCAAGGACGAAGCTGAACGCGCCGCCGCTTTGCTGGGCGCCGAGATCGAGTTTTTCGACTGCGGCGATTATCCGCTCAAGCTCAACGAGCAGCACTTCGATCGCATGGTCGACATCTATCGTGAGACCAATCCGGCTTTCGTGCTCACGCACGCGTTGGAAGACCCTTACAATTTCGATCATCCGAACGCCGCCCACTTCGCGCAGGAAACGCGCGTCGTCGCGCAGGCCATGGGCCACAAGCCCGGCGCCAAATACAAATACTCCGCGCCGCCGGTTTACCTGTTCGAACCGCATCAGCCCGAGCAGTGCAACTTCAAGCCGGATCTTATTCTGAAAATCGACGATGTCTGGGAGACAAAATACAAGGCATTCCAGATTCTCGCTGCGCAGAAGCACCTCTGGCATTACTATGATCGCGTCGCACTCAATCGCGGCATCCAGGGCTCGCGCAACACCGGCATCCCGATGACTTACGGCGAGGCCTATCAGACGCTGTTCCCACGCGTCGTCACAGAAACGCTTGGCTAAATCTTGATTGTCCCGACCGCAGATCCGGGAGCCAACTTGCCTTTTTTTACGCGAGCCAGAATTTAGAGAGAAACCATGAAAAACGTCGTTGTTCGTAACATCAAACGCGCCGATGCCAAGTCGCTGGCTACGTTCGAAAAGCTCGGCACCTCGACCGTGCATGAAGCG
>DASYCM010000204.1:0-31780 GCA_036500165.1 Pseudolabrys sp. | reverse complement strand
GGCGAGTCGCACGGCCACGTCGCGCTCGAAGAATTCAACATGCCGATGCGCGTCACCGCGATCACGCATCGCAAGAAGGCGGTGATCCCGTCCTACATCAGCCAGGTGGCGCCGAGTGAATCGAGCGTCATCAAGCGCGTGGCCTACGAGCCGCTGTTCACCTCGCACCTGCGCAATACGCTGAGCATCAAGGGCGTCAAGAAGGTTTCGCTGCACGAGCCGCTGACCGGCCTGCTGCGCGTCACCGTTATCACGATGGAAAAGGGCACACCGCGCACTGAAATCTGGCGCGCGCTCAATGGCGCCGCGTTCTTCAAAGGCGATTGCGGCAAGATCTGCATCGCGGTCAACGATGACATCGATATCGATAATGCGGACTCGCTTTTGTGGGCGATGGCTTACCGCATGAATCCGGTCGAGGACGTGCAGCTGATCCCGCATCGCGGTCAGGGCCACGGTCCAAAGCGCGAGTCTGAAAACGAGGAAGACTCCACCATGCTCATGGACGCCACCATGAAAGGCGGCATGCCGCCGCTGGCGCTGCCGACTCAGGAATACATGGAGCGCGCCAAGAAAATATGGGATGAACTCGGTTTCGAGACGTTGCAGCCGCAGAAGCCGTGGTTCGGTTATTCGCTCGGTGATTGGATGCCTGCCTGGGACGAAGCCGCCAAGCGTGCGGCCGAGGGCAAGTATCTGGAGAACGGCAAGATCAGCCTGGGCCAGCAGCGTACGGGCTTCAAGCCGGAAACCAAATTCCGTCCCGGTGAAGCACCGCCGGGCAAGCCGCCCGGCAAGCCGAACAACGGCTAGGCGGAGTTACCGCGCCGCGTACGCGATCGATGCCTCGATGAGGTGAGGGGTTGGCGCGTCGGCATCGCCGGCAAGCGCCAGCACTTCGCGCAAGTTCGCGGCGAGGGCGCCGCCGTCGTGCTGCAGGTCGTGCAGATGCGTGCGCGACCACTGCCACAACATCGCCTGCTCGACTTTTTCGGCTTCGAGTTCGCTGCGTTTCACGCTGAGGCGTAATGCGGCCGTTGCGGGCTGCAACGGATCGTCGGTGTTTGCCGCCGGCATCTTCAACGCGCGCCGCGCGGTGCGTATCGGACGTACGATCTCGGCATGCCATTCGGCAATCGCCGCGTTCGCGCTGGCGACGTCATGCTGGGCAAGCCGCACGCCTTCGACCGCGCCCATATAGGCTGCAAACAGCAACAGATTGACGTCGAGCCCCAGCCGTTCCTGCAAGCCAAGGCACTCCTCAGCCACGCCGTCACCGGCATAAATGGCGAGCGAGAAGGCCCAGAACGGGGTGTCTAGTTCGGAGGTACCTTGGGGCGTGCTCATTGTTTCCTTGCCGCCGTTCCCTTGATTATCCTGTTTAGCGCATTGCGGGACGACAAACAGGCGGCCCTGCGGTTAAACCGGGCGTCAGTTGGCTTTGAAATCACGGCCCAACCGCGTGCAGCGCAGGTCTGATCGAACTTTGATTTTACCGAATTCTCTGTAAAAGGGCGCGATGACGCTCTGGCTTGTTTTTGCATTGATGACGGCAGCGGCGATTTTTGCCGTGCTGTGGCCGTTGTCGCGCGGCACGGCCAAGCGCGGCGGTAGCGATGTCGCCGTCTACCGCGACCAGTTGGACGAAATCGCCCGCGACCGGGCTTCCGGCCTAATCGGCGGAGCGGAAGCCGAGGCTGCCAAGGTCGAAGTGTCCCGCAGGCTTCTCGGCGCGGCCGAAGCCGAAGCCGCCGAAGCTACCGTCACGACCGCCACGCCGGCCTGGCGGCGCCGCCTCGTCGCGCTCGTTGCCTTGGTGCTGCTGCCGGTTGGCGCGGCCGTTTTTTACCTGATGCTGGGCTCGCCTCAACTTCCGGGCTCGCCTTTGGCGGAACGGGCGCAGGCGCCGCGAGACGGCCGTTCGATCGAGGAACTGGTTGCTCAGGTCGAGCAGCGCGCCGCCGCCAATCCGGATGATGGCCGCGCCTGGGAAGTGCTGGCGCCGGTCTATATGCGGCTTGGACGCTTCGAGGACTCCGCGCGTTCGTGGCGCAATGCGATCCGGCTCAACGGTGTGACCGCCTCGCGTGAGACCGATTACGGCGAGGCGTTGGTCGCTGCCGCGAACGGCATGATCACGGTCGAGGCCAAAGCCGCCTTCGATCGCGCTCTGGCGCTCGACAAAGAGGATGTAAAGACGCGCTTCTATCTTGGCCTCGCGGCCGATCAGGACGGCAAGCGCGCCGAGGCCGAGAAAATCTGGCGCGATCTTCTGACAAATGCGCCGCCAGATGCGCCCTGGCTGCCGCTGGTGCGCCAGCAACTCGCACGCATTGCGCCGGGCGACTCGCCGCCAAGTGCGCCCGCGCCAGGCCCGAGCACAGGCGAGGTCGAAGCCGCCGGCAAGATGAGCGCTGATGAGCAGAAGCAGATGATTGGCGGCATGGTGGCGCGGCTTGCAGACCGGCTGAAGCAGGACGGCTCCGACGTCGACGGCTGGCTGCGTCTGGTGCGCGCCTATGCCGTGCTCAACCAGCGCGACAAGGCGCAGGCCGCTTTGGCCGACGCCAAACGCTCACTCGCGGCCGAGCCCGATAAGCTCAAGCGGCTCGACGATCTGTCGAAAGAGCTGGGATTACCCGGCTAGGTCCACCACTCGATATCTGTCTGGTTCGGCGCGGTATTACAAAGCGGTCGTCTTTATATGGTTGTATGGACGGCTTTCGGAAGGAGATGAGTCATGGATCTGCCGAATTCTCAGCGCGGCATAGCGCTTTTGCGCGATCCACTGCTCAACAAAGGCACTGGCTTCACGGAGCAGGAGCGCGACGCGCTGGGCTTGCGCGGTCTGCTGCCGGCGCATGTCCAGTCGATGGAGATGCAGGCGGCACGCATCCTGACGAATCTGCGCAGCCTTCCCAACGATCTCGAACGTTACGTCGCACTCAACGCGCTCCATGACCGCAACGAAGCCTTGTTCTTCCGGGTTGTCATCGACAATATCGATGAAATCCAGCCGCTGATTTATACGCCGACCGTCGGTCTAGCCTGTCAGCGGTTCGGCCACATCTTCCAGCGTCCACGCGGCCTGTTTGTCGGCGCTCATGATCGCGGTCGGATCGCGGAGTTGATGCGCAACTGGCCGTACGAAGCCAAGCTGATCGTCGCGACGGACGGTGAGCGCATTCTTGGTCTTGGCGATCTCGGTGCCAACGGTATGGGCATCCCGGTCGGAAAGTTGTCGTTGTATTCAGCCTGTGCGGGCATCCACCCCGGGCTTTGCCTGCCGGTGATGCTCGACGTCGGCACCAACAACGAAGAGCTCTTGAACGACCCGTATTATATCGGTGTCCGCGAGAAGCGCTTGCGTGGCGCAGCCTACGATGAACTGATCGAGGAGTTCATGCAGGCCGCGCACGAGCGGTTTCCCGACGCACTCATCCAGTTCGAGGATTTTGCCAGTCAAACGGCGGTGCGGCTGCTCGGTCAATATCGCGACCGGTTCTGCACCTTCAACGATGACATTCAGGGCACGGCGTCGGTCGCGCTGGCAGGTCTGCTGTCGGCATTGCGCGTCACCGGCAGCGCGCTGAAGGAGCAGACCTTGCTGTTCTTCGGCGCCGGCCAGGCCGCGACAGGCATCGCCGATCTGGTCGTCTCCGCCATAATGGCGCAAGGCTTGACGGAAGCGGCCGCTTTGGAGCGCCTCGCGTTCTTCGACGTGAATGGTCTGGTGGTGCAGGGCCGGGCCGATCTGGCAGGCCACACCCGGCGTTACGCCCGCGCGCTGCCGCCGGTCCATGACTTTGTCGACGCGATTCGAACGCTAAAGCCGACTGCGATCATCGGCGCTGCCGGTGTCGGCGGTGCGTTTACGCGCGACGTGCTCGAGGCTATGGCGGAAATCAACGAGCGGCCGATTATCTTTGCGCTTTCCAATCCGACGTCGAAGGCGGAATGCTCTGCCGAGCAGACCTATCGCGCGACCGGTGGACGGGCGTTGTTCGCTTGTGGCAGTCCGCAAGGGCCTGTCGTGCTGGATGGCAAAACCTTCGTACCGCGTCAGGGGAACAACTCTTATATCTTCCCCGGTGTTGGACTAGGTGTGATCGCCAGCGGCGCGCGGCTGGTCACCGACGAAATGTTCATGGCCGCGGCGCACACGCTTGCCGAACTCGTCAGCGACGGCGACATCGCGCAGGGGAGTCTTTATCCGGCGCTACCGCGTCTGCGCGAAGTATCGGCCCATATTGCTGCGTCGGTCGCCGCGGTGGCGTTCCAGCGCGGGCTGGCTGCGGGTAACGCACCCAACGATCTGCTCGCCTTCGTCAGCGAGCAGATGTACGACCCGCGCTACTAGACGCTTAGTCGGTGGACGGGCTTTCCGACAGCACCTTCATGATCTGGTCGCGCACGTTGTTGCGCTCGGCTTCACCGGTAGACGCCGTCAGGCGCGCCTCGTAGGCAATCTGCGCCGGGCGGTGGAACACCATGACGCGGTCGCCGATCTCGAGCGCTTCATTGATCTGGTGCGTGATGAAGATGCCGGTCTTGTCGTTCTGCCGCACCAGTTTGACGAATTCGGCGCGCAGGTCGCGCGCGGTCATTTCGTCGAGCGCCGAGAACGGCTCGTCGCACAACAAGATGTCCGGATTGACCGCAAAGGCTCGCGCGATGGAGACGCGCTGGCGCATGCCGCCCGACAGCGCGTGTGGATAGTCGTTCTCGTGGCCGGAGAGGCCGAGGCGCTCAAGCCAGTGCCGCGCGGTCTCGTCGGCCTTCTTCGGGTCGGCATTGAGAATCTGCAGGCCGAGCCGCACGTTTTCGAGCGCGGTGCGCCACGGCATCAGCCGATCGTTCTGGAATACGATGCCGATCTTGCCACGGAAGAAATTGAATTCGCTGAAAGGATTGTGTCCGACGACGCGCGCGATACCTTCACTCGGCTCGATCAGGCCGGCGACAATGTTGAACATCGTCGACTTGCCGCAGCCGGTCTTGCCGAGCACGGCGACGATTTCGCCCTTGGCGATCTCGAAGGAAAGCTTGTCGACGGCGACGAATTCGCCTTTGCCGTCGGCGCGCCGGAAATTCTTGGAGACGTTTTTGAATTGGATAACGGGTTCGGCTGACATCTCAGATCGTCCGCTCCGACACCGGGCGATAGCTCAGAGCCCAGGCCTCGATGGCGTTGATGGTCTGTTGCACGACGAGCACGAAGATCACCAGTTGCAGCGTCCAGGCCATGGCGCCCGCCATGTCGAACAGTTGCTGCTGACGCAGCAATTCGTAACCGACGCCGCCGGTGGCGCCCACTAGTTCGGCGACAACGACCACGCGCGCGGCGTTGCCGAGATTGACCTTCCAGGCGGTGAGGATGCCCGGCACGATGGTCGGCACGATCAGGAAGCGGAACAGGGTCCAGCGCGACGGCCGGAACGACATCGTCATCTCAAATAGGTCCTTCGACATCGAACGGATCGAGTCGAGGATCTGGAAGGTGAAGGCGGGCAGGGTCGTCATCACCATGATGAAACCGATGCGGAATTCGGTGCCCTGGAACCAGATGATTGCGAATACCACCCATGACAGCGCTGGAATGCCCTGGAAGAAGGTCAGCACCGGGCTAACGAAGTTTTCCAGCGCCTGCGAGCGCGCCATAACCAGCGCGATGGCTGAGCCGATGACGAAAGCGCCGAGCAGGCCGATGAAAATACGGCCTGCCGTCAAAAGAACATCGATGAGAAGAGATCCGGTGACGAGAATCTCGATCGTCCGCTTCATGATTTCCGGTACCGGCGGAAATAGGAATGGCGGAAATGTCATCGACAAAAGCTGCCAGGCCGCCGCCAGCAATAACATGCCGGCGGAAGCCTGGAGGAAGCGTGTGATGCGTGCGTTCATCACTTCAGCGGTTTGTTGTAGATGGTGTCGTTGGACGGCTGAGTCTTGAAGTAACCGACGTCGATGCCGGCCTTGTAGACCGCCTCGATCTGCTTGCTAATCTCGGCCGCGCCGACAACGGCCATGCCGAGGCGGTCATTGGCTTTGATCAGTTCGACGATGGCGGCGCGGTCTTCTGACGTCGACTTCGGCGCGATCAGGGTTGCCGCTTCTTCCGGGTTCTTGGCAATGAACTCACCGGCCTGCTTGTAGGTGGTATAGAGCTTCTGCACCACCGCCGGGTTGGCGTCGATCCAGTCGCTATGCGCGGCGACGCCGAGATAGGGGATGCGGTCGCCGCCGGCGAACTTTTTCCAGGTCGCCGCCATATTGTTGTCGAGGATGCGCACGTCCGGCTTCTTGGCTTTCAGCAGCGTGTAGGCCGGCTCCCAGAGCTGAATGGCATCGGCCCGATCCGCGATGGCGTAGCCGACAAGGCCCGGCGTCGCAGTGTTGACGACTTCGACCTTCGAGGTGTCGACGCCCATTTGCTTGGCGAAGAACTCCGACATCACGTAGTTCGTCGTCGAGCGGGCACCGGCGAGCTGCTTGCCCTCGAGATCCTTAAGGCTCTTGATGGCCGGGCGCGAGGTGACCGTGGTGCCCCAGAAGTCGAACAGGTTGAACAGGTACTTCACCTTCACGCCGCGCAGATCGGCGAGGCCGACTGTGAGCACCGCGGCGCTGCCGCCAACCTTGAACTCGCCGGAATTGAACTGCGTGGTGTAGGCGTCCGGGGTGCGTTCGACGAAGTCGATGTCGAGACCGTTGGCCGCATCCATCTTCTTGGCCTTGATCACCGGCGGCATGAAGGCGCCGAGTGACGGGAAGCCGAAGACGACGATGGAGACCTTGGTCGGAGCCTGTGCGGCGGCCGGCGCAGGTGCCAGAAGAGCGGCGAGCGAGAGGGCAGCGGCGCCGAAGGCCGTCTGTATGAAGGTGGAGCGCTTGGTCATCAAATCCTCCGTTGTGTTTCCGTTACGAGGCTTTCGCCTTCTTATTGAATGTTGAACAGTTTCTGGGCGAGGCCGCCGTTGATCGACGCGACTTGATCGGCCGACAGCTTGGCGTCGTTGACGATCTTGAGCGGCTCGTGATCGCCAATCGGGAACGGCATATCCGAACCGAGCAGCAACTTGTCGGTGCCCATCATCTCGACGACAAAGCGCAGGATACGCGGGTCGTGCACGATGGTGTCGGTATAGAGCGAGGCCAATCCCGCGACTGGATCGCCGATGC
The DNA here is from genome assembly GCA_036500165.1 of Pseudolabrys sp. Classification (GTDB taxonomy): domain Bacteria; phylum Pseudomonadota; class Alphaproteobacteria; order Rhizobiales; family Xanthobacteraceae; genus Pseudolabrys. The sequence continues at coordinate 24,598 of DASYCM010000204.1, read as the reverse complement.
CTGGTGTAATGGAGTGGTTCTTCTTCAGGCGGCCGAGCACGAAGGGCAAAGCGGCGCCGCCGATGGGCGCGAAGATCTTCGCCTTCTTGTACTTGGCGACATGGCCCGACGAGATCAGGCGCGCGATCGCGACAACGGCGTCGGTGACGCGGCCCAGGCCATTGGCCAGACCGAAATCGTTGACGCGCACGTCACCGGCATCGAAGCTCGGATGGATGTGAACGAAGGCCTCGGTCTCGTCGGCTGCCTGCCAGAACGGGTCGAGGTCCGCGTGGTCGAGCGTCGAGCCGACGCCGCGCGGCAGCGTGCCGATCATGATGCCCGGAAAGCCGGCCTTGCGGATGGCTCTGAGAACGGACGCGGCGCGGGCGCCATCGCCGAGCGGCACAGTGCCAAGCGGGATAATGCGCGGCTGCGACTTCGCCACCGCCATCAAGGTTTCGTTGGTGAGGTTCGCCCACGCTTCCGCTTCCGCGCCGGGCAGTTCGTAGCCGAACATATCAACCCAGCCGCCGCACACCTGCTTGTCGATGCCGTTCTTGTCCATCCAGGCCAGACGTCCAGGAATATCCGACAGCGGCTTCGAGACCGGGCGGATCGGCTTGCTGGCGGCAAAGGTCAGCGCCAGGCCGTGGTCGGTCTCGTTCTGCTTGATGCTCGGAAACTTGGCCGCATCCTTGCGAACTGCGGAGATCAGCTCGGGCGAGACCAGATGGGCGTGACAGTCGACGATCATTTAATATCCTTTGCTTTTCTTTTCCTGAGCTTCGGCGATGGCATCGCCGAGCTTTGAAACCTTGAGCGGTAGCGTGTTGACCGAAATACCGAGCGGCCGCAATGCGTCATTTACGGCATTGGCGACGACGGCCGGAGAGCCGAGATAGCCGCTTTCGCCAGAGCCCTTCTGCCCGAATACGGTGTGCGGCGAAGGTGTCTCATGATGGATAATTTCAACCTGCGGCACCTCGTGTGAGGACGGCAGCAAATAATCCATGAAGCTCTGCGCGATCATCTGCCCGTCTTCGTTGTAGGCAAACTCTTCGTAGAGCGCCGCCCCGATGCCGTGGGCGATGCCGCCCATGGTCATGCCACGCACGACCTTCGGATTGATAACCACGCCGCAGTCGTGGCCGACGACGTAGCGCTTGATCTCGGGTTTGCCGAGCACCGGGTCGATGGCCACCAGAACGAGGTGAAACTCGAACGACGTGCAGGGATACATTTGCACTCGACCGTCCGCGGTCGGCAGTTTACCGCCGGTCGGCACCTGCATGACGTGCGCGACGGACAGGCCGGGCTCGTCCATGTCTGGAGGCATGCGGTGAAAATTGCGGTGCGCGATGTTGACGAGCTCTGCGAAAGGCAAGCGCTTCGTCGGGTCGTTGCTGTCGTGGATCGAGCCCTGATCGTAGACTGCGCGCTCCAACGGAATGCCCAGATCGTGCGCGCCGATCTTACGCAGTTTGTCCTTCAGCTTGTTGGCAGCATGGAAGGCTGCGCCGCCAAGCATTACCGCCATGCGGCTGCCGACGGGGCTGTTCGACGGCATCGCGTTGAGCGAGTCAGACCGCACGACGCGGATCAAGTCCGGGTTGATACCGAGCGCCTCGCCGACCACGGTCGACAGCATGGTCTCGTGGCCTTGACCGGCCGAGGTCGTATGCATGGTCGCCGTGATCGCGCCGGAAAGATCGATGCTGATGCGGCAAGAATCCATCCAGCTTGTGGTGGTGTTCTTAGGGTTGAGCAGCGGCTCGAAGGATGAATTGCCACCGCTCGGTTCGAGGCAGGCCGCGATGCCGATACCGGCGAGCAGGCCTTGCTCGCGCAGGCGGTCGCGTTCGGCCTTCAGCGCATCGTAGCCGACATGTGCTTCGACCTTGTCCATGACGGCTTCCCAATTGCCGCTGTCATAGGCTGCGCCGCTCGGGATGATGTAGGGGAATTCATCGTGCCGGACCATGTTGCGGCGGCGCAATTCCCAGGGGTCCATGCCGAGCTTGTTGGCGATTTCATCGACCGTGCGCTCAAGCGCAAAATTGGTCGGACCCTGGCCGAAAGCGCGCACGGCTTCTTGCGTCGTCTTGTTCGTGATGACGGCAAGCGCGTGATATCGCACGCTCCTGATTTTATAGGGCCCGACGATCGCGCCGATCGGCTTGCCGAGCTGGAAAGGCGAGCGCCCGGCATAGGCTCCGACATTGTCGAGCGCGCGCATTTTCATCGAGTGAAGGATGCCGTCGCTGTCGTAAGCGACCTCGACATCGAACAGACGCTCGGGCCCGTGCGCGTCGCCGCCGGACATGTTCTCCAGCCGGTCTTCCATCAACCGCACTGGAAAACCCAGCCGGCGTGTCAAATAGCTGACGAGTACCGTGTGTTTGATGCCGCGTTTAACGCCGTAGCTGCCGCCGACATCGATATCGTAATGCACGCGTACGTTCGAGGCCGGTATCTTGAGTACGCTGGCGATCTGCTCGGGATATTTCGGCATCTGGATCGAGGCCCAGACGTCGAGGATTTCGCGCCACGGATCCCAGCTCGCTTGCACGCCGAAGGTTTCGATCGGAACGGTGGACGAGCGGCCCCATTTGACGCGGAGTTTGAGCTTGTGCGGTGCGGCGTCGAAATCCTTGTCAACATCGCCCCAGGTGAAAAGGCGGTCGAGAATGATGTTGGTGCCGTGCTTCTCATGGACGAGCGTTGCGCCGTCCGCGATTGCCTCCTCGGCGTCGATCACGAACGGCAAGCGTTCGTATTCGATTTCGACCAGCTCGGCAGCGTCCTCCGCAAGCGCGCGGGTATCGGCGACCACGGCGCAGACCCATTCGCCGGCATAGCGAGCGATGTCCACGGCAAGCGGGTGTCGCGGCACGTGCGGCGTTTCCAATCCGCTCATCAGCGGCGTCGTTGCTTCAGCCAGTTCCTTGCCGTCGAGAACGTAATGGACGCCCGGGAGGGCCAGCGCCTTGCTCTTGTCGATACTGACGATCCGCGCCGCTGGCGAGGGACAGGCAACCAGCGCTACATGCTTCATGTTCGGTAGGTCGACATCGGCAGCGAACTTGCCTTTGCCGGCGACGAAGCGGCGATCTTCGCGGACGCGGCGATCACTGGAGACAAATTTGAACTTGCTGGTCCCGCTCATTTGTTCGCCTCCGCGGGACTGTTCTGGCCGCGTAGCCGTTCCGCCGCGAGCGAAATGGCTTCGACGATCTGCGCATAACCGGTACAGCGGCAGATATTGCCGGAAATCGCGTCGACGATTTCTTCGCGCGTCGGGTTCGGGTTGTCGCGCAACAGCGCGTGCGCGACGATGATCATGGCCGGTGTGCAATAGCCGCACTGCATGCCGTGAGTTTCACAGAACGCATCTTGGATCACCGACATTTCGCCCGGGCCGGGCGTGATGCCTTCGATCGTCGTAATCTTGGAGCCTTCGGCTTGCGGCGCGAATATAAGGCACGAACGAACGGCATTGCCGTCGAACAGCACGGTGCAGGCGCCGCAGACACCGTGTTCGCAGCCGGTGTGCGCGCCGGTCAGGCCGCAATGGTCGCGCAATGTGTCGAGCAGCGATGTGCGTGGCTCGACATTGAGCGCGCGCTTTTCGCCGTTGATGTCGAGTTCAATGTGCATTCGTTTTACCTTCGGCCTTTTCGCCGCGCGCCAAAGCCTGCGCGTCGGCGACCGCACGGCAGGCGAGGCTGACGGCCACGCGTTTGCGATAGGCGGCGGTGGCATGAAGGTCGTCGAGCGCCTCAATGTCGGCGAGTGCTGCGGTGACGGCATCCTTCACCTTGCCGGCATCAAGCGCCGTGCCGGCGAGTTGCGCCTCGGCTGTGTCGAGACGGATCGGGAAATCGGTAGCCGCGCCGACGCCGATAGCGATGCGCTTGCATTTATTGTCGGCGTCGAGCTGAACCTGCACGGCGGAAGACACAAAAGCGAAGTCGCTGCTGCGTGCGCTGATTTCGTGGAAGCCGATGCCGATCTTGGCGCCGGTCCACACCGGAAACTTCACGCCGGTCAGACACGCGCCAGTCGGCAGCGACGTCACCATCGCGGCCACGAAGAAATCGCGCGCCGTGATCTCGGTAACGTCCTTGCCTTCGCGATAGGTCACGACGGCGTCGAGTGTCACCGCCATCAGCGCCTGCTCGGCTGCCGGATCGGCGTTCGAGAGCGAACCGCCGATCGTGCCGCGCGCGCGCGTCGCCGTGTGACCGATCCACGGGATCGCCTTCGCCATCAGCGGAATTTTCTGCGCGATGATCTTGCTGTGCTCGAGATCGAGCTGACGCGTCGTCGCACCGATCGCGATGGTGTCGCCTTCCTCTCGGATATAATCGAGCGCTGCAATGCGGTTGATGTCGACAAGGCGGGTGGGGCGCGCAAGCCGCATGGCCATCATGGGCACGAGAGTCTGTCCGCCCGCGATCACGCGCGCATTTTCATCTGCCGCTAGCAATGCACAGGCTTCGTCGATATTGGCGGGGCGGGAATATTCGAACGGTGCTGCTTTCATAAGGGGCTACCGCGACTAGACGAACGATATGGATTCGGCGCTGTCGAGAATGCCGCGGACAGTCCGCAGTGCGAATTCGACATCGGCGTCGGACGTGGGCGCGCCAAGGCACAGGCGCACGCCATTACTCATCGGATCGAAGGATTGCAACGCGTCGGGGGTGGCGATGGTGATACCGGCCATTGCGGCTTGCATGATCAGCGGCGCGGTGGTGCGTCCGGCCGGCATCGGCAGCCACACATGGAACGCAGGCGCGGCACTACTTACGCGGATGCGCTCGCCAAGGATTTGCTGTGCCAAAGCCTGGCGCTGCGTAGCCACGGCGCGTTTTCTCGCTATCTGCTGTTCGAGTTGTCCGTTTTCGATCAGTCTGGTGACGACTTCGGCCATCAATGGTGCCGCCATCCATCCGGTCGAACGCAGGCCATTGATGCAGCGGTCGCGGAACGCCGGTGGAGCAACCATTGCGCCGATGCGCAGGCCGGGTGTGAGGCATTTAGCGAAACTGACGATGTAGAAGCTCCGCTCTGGCATGCGCGCCGAAAGCGGCGTCACCGGCGTATCGCACAGGAAGCCGTAGGCGTCATCTTCGACGAGGAAAGCATCGTGCTTGCAGACAACCTCGACGATCTCGTCGCGCCGTTGCGAAGGCATGACCGAGCCGGTCGGTGTTTGCAGTGTCGGCATGCAGTAAATGACGCGCGCGCCGGTCTCAGTAAAAGCGCGGTCCAGCAATTCAGGGATGAGGCCGTGCTCATCCATCGGCACGCCGCGCAACCGATAACCTTCGTGATTGGCGAGCGCGCGCATGCCGGAATAAGTGAGGTTTTCGGCCAGCACGGTGTCGCCGGCGTTGGCGAGCAAGCCGATGGCGAGCGAAATCGCGTGCTGGGCGCCATGCGTGACGAAAAGTGTGTCGGCACTGGTCGGCATGGCGTGACGGCTGAGCCATCCGGCGATCATCGTGCGGTGCCGGTTGCTGCCGGCGTGCGGCAGATAAGGCAACAGATCGCTCACTGCACCGTCGGCGGCAATAGTGAGGAGGGCGTCGGTGATGACGGCATCTTCGCCCGTGGATGGCGGTGCGTTGAGCGCGAGGTTGAGCCGCCGCGTGCGGTCTTCGCCGTCCTGCATTTTTGCCGGCGTTAGTCGTCCGAGCACGAACGTCCCGCGCCCGACCTCGCCGGAAACAAGACCACGCTTCTCCGCCTCGTCATAAGCCTTGGATACGGTGCCGACGCTCAGGCCCAGGCGCTCGGCCATATCGCGATGGGGTAATAGCCGCGCGCCCGGCAGCAGTGCGCCGCCGCCGATGTCGTGCTCGAGTGCCGCCACGATCTGGAGATAGCGCGGTCCCGCGCCTTGGCCTGTGGTTGGTATCCAGTCGGTCATACACACCGTTACTCGTTCAGTGGCCTATTAGGTCAATTCTGGAATTGTAGCAATGTTGAAGTTAGCTCATACGACAAATGGCCACAGACTGCTTCAATTACGTACGCGCTGGCCAAGAATGCGAGCCAAATTGCTGCGGCGCACCATAACAAGTCCAATGTCGTCGTTCATTGAACCAGTACATTAGGTGTGCTGTCGCACGCGCAGCACTCTTGAATACAGCCTGAAGCAGGCACGTCATTGTCGCTGCAATAACGATATGATTAAAGTCGCTCTCGCATTATCGCAGTCACGCTGCGGTCCCGCCCCGCAGATTTTCACTAAAACAGGCCAGTCAATGACCGAACGGAAGCCTTTCATCCGCAACATCGCCGAAGTGCCGTGGCTGGAATTCCCCGCGCATCATGGCGGCGCGCTGTCGAAGCCGCTGGTGATGCCGGAGACCGCAGGTTCCAAACATCTCGACTACCGCATCTCGATGTACCAGCCGAAGGCTTACGTCGAGCAGCACAGCCACAAGGTGCAGGAGCAGGTCTACCACGTGATCGAGGGCGAAGGCCTGATGCACGTCGACGGCAAGGATCATCTCATGCGTAAGCATGATTACGTTTTCCTGCCGCCCGGCAGCGTCCACGCGATTACAAATACGGGGCTGGTCGATCTCGTCTTCATCGTCGTGACGTCGCCCGTTACCGACGACGTTACGCCGATCTGACCATGGCGCCGACCCGTCCCCGCACCAAGCAAGCCACCCGCCCGCGAGCCAGCGTCGCCGCCGTCCCCACAGAAGGGGATGCATCGGAGAGCCAGCGTGGCGGCGTGCAGTCGCTTGGCCGCGCCTTCGGCATTATGGAGGAGATCGCACGCCATCGCGACGGCATCGGTTTGGCCGAACTGAGTAAGCGCGTCGGCCTGCACAACTCAACGACGTTCCATCTGGTCAAAACAATGGTGTCGCTCGGTTATGTGCGGCAACTGAAAGACTCAAAGAAATATAGGATCGGCCGTCCGCTGTTCGCGCTGGCCGCCAGCGCGCTCGATGAAGTCGAAATGACGTCGCTGGCGACGCCGGTGCTCGCCGCGCTGTCACAGGAAACCGGCGAGGGCACGCAGTTCGCAGCGCGCTCGGGCGATGCCGTGGTGATCCTCGCGCGGATGAGCGGGCCGGGCGCTTTCCAGTTGAGGGATCGGGTTGGCGGTTTGCGTCCAGCGAACTGCACTGCAATTGGCAAGATCATGCTGTCGTCGCTGACGAACGAACAGCTCGATCGGTTCTTGTCGCGGACCGAACTCACCGCCAGTACGCCGAAGTCGATTGTGAAGCCAGATCTGCTGCGCCGCGAAGTCGAGAACGTGCGGCACGCCGGCATGGCCATCGACGACGGCGAATTCGATAGCGAACTGCGTTGCGTGGCGCTGCCGGTGCGCGATTTCACGGGGCAGATCATCGGCGCGCTGGGCCTGTCCGGCCCGCTGTGGCGGGTGTCGCACGAAGTTCTGCAAAGACACGCCCGTGCAGTGCGCGCCGCGGCTGTTCGTCTGTCCGCCGAATTCGGCTATACTGGTGAGGCCGAACCGCGGACCGACGCTGCGGAGTAGCGCATGATCCCAAAAAGTCGGAACCCGTTTTTGGATAGGATCATGCGACGGAAAAAGGTCTAACGGAGGGAAAGATGCCGCGTCATCCGAACTATGCTCCGCACGGCGTTATTCCCGCAGTTTTGCTACCGTTCGAGAATGATCTCTCCATCGACGAGACGAGCTTCCGCAAGCATCTGCGCGACGTTGCCGCGGTGGAGGGACTGTCCGCCATCACGCTGAATGCGCACTCGACCGAGGTTGCGTCCTGCACCTTCGACGAGCAGCGCCGCGTGCTCGACATCGCGCAGGACGAGATCGGCACGAAGCTTCCCATCGTCAACGGTATCTGGGCCGATGGAAGCGTTGAGGCCGCGCGTATTGCCAAGATGGCGGCACAGGGCGGCGCCTCGGCGTTGCTGGTCTTTCCGCCGGCGCCGTTCACGCTCGGCCAGAACGCGGCGATGGCCGTGGCTCACTTCAAGCGCATTGCAGACGCCACCGATCTGCCGCTGATCGTGTTCCAGTATCCGCTGGCGACCGGGCAAGGCTATCCTAAGGACACGCTGCTCAAGCTCTGCGAAGAAATCCCAACGATCCGCGCGATCAAGGACTGGATCGGCAATGTGCCGCACCACGAATGGCACATCCGCAACCTGCAAAGCCTGTCGCGCCCGGTGAATGTGCTCACCACGCACAGCTCGTGGCTCTTCTCCTCGCTCGTGCTGGGCTGTAATGGCCTGCTGTCCGGCTCCGGTAGCGTCATCGCCGATTTGCAGGCGCAGCTTTTCCGCGCCGTGCAACGCAACGATTTGGCCGAGGCCAAGCGTCTCAATGACCGCGTCGAGCCGACGGCGCGCGTGTTCTATGCCGATCCGTTCGTCGACATGCACAACCGTATGAAGGAAGCGCTGGTGCTGTTGGGCAAACTCCCTCGCGCCGTGGTGCGCCCGCCGCTGGTCAAGCTGGAGCGCGCCGAAGTGACGCGTATCCGGCAAGCGCTTATCGACGCGGGATTGCTCGACAAGAACGCGCGCGACGCGGCGTAGGCGACTAAAAAATCGGCAGGGCGCGCTCGACCATTGTGTCCGATGCGGTCAGGCTGATCCGGAAATAATCCGGCGTGTTCATAATTGCGCCCGGCAGGACAAAGACGCCACGATCCGCGAGCCGGTTCCACTGGCGGTCGGCGTCGCCGTTCAGCCATCGGGCCCAAAGATAGAATGTACCCTCCGGTGCCAGCACGTCGTAACCGCTCTTTGTGAGCGTGGCCGTCAGGAGATCGCGCCGCCGCGTCAGCGCCGCCAGATCGATCGAGATATTCTCAAGATCTGGCACTGAATACTGCATCAGCGCGTTAGGAAAACACCAGCCGAGCGCCATCTGTGTCGAGAACATGGCGTCCCGCAATGCCTGGCGTTGATCCGAGGGCATAAGCGGAGAAATCGCCAGATAGCCAATTCGTTGTCCAGGCGCGAGCAGTACTTTGCCGTAGCTGTAAGCGATCAATGTCCAAGGATAGAACGTAGCCGGGCAGGTAAATCCACGGTCGTCGAACCGCAAACGGCGGTAAGGTTCGTCCGAGAGCAGGAAAATGCGGCGACCGTATTTTGCCGATGCTCGATCCAGCAATTCGGCGAGTTTTGTTAACGTGGCGGCGTCGTAAATCCGGCCGGTCGGATTATGCGGAGAGTTGACTATCACCAGCCGCGTCCTGGGACCGATGGCTGCTTCGATCGCTGCAAGATCGATATCGAAAGTCGGCGTCTTCAACTTGACCTTGCGCGGAACCGCGTCAGCCATGAGCAGCATCGGCTCGTAGCAAAACCACGCAGGCTCGGAGATGACCGCCTCGTCGCCGGCGTCGAGCACGAGTCTGAATGCGACCATGATGGCGGCGAATGCGCCGGCCGTCAGCGCGATATCGGGTGCCTCGAAAGGCAGGGCCAGTTCACGGCTGAGGCGTTCGGCGAGAAAGGCCTGCGGTTCTTGCTCGCTTGTCTTGTACGCAAACCAGTCCTTGCTTTGCGGCACTGCGTGTTGCCGTAGCGCCGTGACGATGCCTTCGAGCGGCATTTCATGCGGATTACCGAACGTGAAGTCGCTTATGTCTGGCTGGCCGCGCCGTTCGCCGTAGCGCGAGTTAAAATAGAAGTCCTTCACCGCGCCAAAAGCGGTATCGGCAGCGCTGGCTCGCACGGAAACGATCGGCATGGTCTCCTCCGGATCGCAGCCTACATAATCGCGAATTCGGTATTCCTTCGGTCCGTCACCAGCATCGTGCCGGGATAATGCGTGATGCAGAATTCTGGCTTTACCGTCATGATGATCGACTGCGGCGTGACACCGCAGGCCCAGAAAACCGGAATCTCGTCGTCGTTGATCGGTACGCCATCACCCCATTCTGGCTTCATGATGTCTTTGATGCCGATCATCTCCGGTTTGCCGATATGCACCGGCGCGCCATGTACGGACGGGAAACGCGTCGTGATCTGAACGGCGCGAATGGCGCTGGCCGGCGTCATCGGCCGCATGGAGACGACCATCGGCCCGTGGAACGGACCAGCCTGCTTGGTCTGGACCGAGGTTCGAAACATTGGCACGGTCTTGTTGAGCTCGATGTGCCGCATCTCGATGCCGTCGGCCATCAACGCTTCTTCAAACGAGAAAGAGCAGCCGATAACGAAGCTGACGAGATCGTCGCGCCAGACTTCTTTCACATTCTCGGGTTCGGCGACGATCTCACCATTCTTCCACACGCGATAACGCGGAATGTCGGTGCGGATGTCGAGGTCGTCGCCCAGTTCCGGTATGCGCCAGTCGCCGGGTTCTGACGTTCCTATAACAGGGCAGGGCTTCGGATTGAGCTGACTGAAGCGAAGGAAATCTCCCGCGATCGCTTTCGGTAAGATTGCAAGATTGCCCTGTACGAAGCCCGGCGCCATGCCCGAGGTCGAGCCTTTATGTAAGCCGGCACGGATCGCGAGCCGTGCTTCCCGCCCGCCGCTGTTGGTCACCACTGTCATACGCGAAGTCTAGCACCACGCACGGGCCCGCGACCATATGAACGCGTTCGATGAGCGTGCTTGCCAAATAGCGGTTGAAACTTAACCCCGGATCGCGTTTGCTTGTGCCCAATAGATAAAGCCCAAAAGGGCTGGCTCAGGGGAGGAAGTCGAAATGCTCAAAGGCATTACTGCGTCTTGTTGGACCCTTGTGGCCGCCGCGATGGTCGCTCCGGCTTACGCGCAAGCACCAGCCGCTGCACCGGCGCCGGTCAAGCTCGGCATCGTGACCTTTCTAACAGGGCCTGCCGCGACGCCATTCGGCATTCCAAGCCGCAACGCTGCCGAAACCGTGATCGAGGCGCTTAACAGCGGCAAGGGGCCGGCACCTTTCGACAAAGTCGGCTTCGGCGGTGCAAAGCTCGATGCCAAATATGTCGACGAGGCAGGAACCATCGCCAATGTCGTTACCGAATTCCGTAACCTCGTGCAGCGCGATAACGTCGATGCTGTCGTCGGATATGTCTCGTCGGGAAGCTGTCTGGCTGTCACACCGGTCGCCGAGGAATTGAAGGCGCTCACCGTTCTGTACGACTGCGGCACGCCGCGCATTTTCGAGGAAAAGGCGCGCACTTATGTCTTCCGAGTCAGCCCCCACGCCACGATGGATAACGTCGCCGCCGCGCGCTACATCCTCGGAAAAAAGAAAAACCTCGCGACGTATTCAGGCATCAACCAGAACTACGCGTGGGGTCAGGATAGTTGGCGGGATTTCGCCGGTGCGATGAAGGCGCTGGCGCCGAAGGCGACCGCCGATAAGGTGCTATTCCCCAAGTTGTTCGCAGGCGAATACGGCGCCGAAATTTCCACGTTGCTCACCTCCAAGTCGGACGTGGTGCACACCAGCTTTTTCGACGGCGACCTCGAAAGCTTTATCTATCAGGAGCAGGCGCGGGGCCTCGACAAACGCACGTCGATCATCATGACAGCGGGTGAAACGGTGGTGTGGCGACTGAAGGACAAGCTGCCGGATGGCACCATTATTGGCGGTCGCGGCCCCAATGGCGTGCTTGCCCGTGACACGGAAATCCGCAAGTGGTTCGAGAAGATCTATCGCGACCGTTACGACACGCCGCCGACCTATCCGGCCTATCAGATGGTGCAATCGCTGCTCGGCCTCAAGCTCGCATACGAGAAGGCAGCGGCTGGCGGCGTTAAGCCCAACGCCGATGCAATTTCCGCGGCCTTCAAGGGCATCGAATTTACCGGCCCGGCGGGTCAAGTGAGGCTGACGCTCGGCGATGGCCACCAGGGTGTTACCGAGACGGCCTACGGCACGTATCGCTGGAACAAGCAGAAGAAAGAGCCGGAGATCTACGACATCGTTCGTTATCCGGCCGAATGCGTGAACCCGCCTCCCGGCGTCGAAGCCGAAAAGTGGATCGCCGACGGCATGCCGGGTGCCAAGTGCTGAGCTGAAACGATCGCGGCGGGGGAGGGCTTGAGGCCTTGTTCCGCCGTATCAATATCCCGGTCTTTGCTCACAACCCTGCGGTCCTTTTGTGCTGACTGCTTCCGCCATATTGACCGACGGCCTCGTTTACGCGGCCTATCTCTTTATCGTCGCGATCGGCCTGACGCTGATTTTCGGCGTCATGAAGATACTGAATGTCACGCACGGCTCGTTCTATGCTTTCGGCGCTTACGGCGCGGCGACGGCCGTCGGCATCTATACGAATGGCGACTGGCCGGCGGCGCTTGGCTTTCTGTTCATGATCGTTTTTGCGATGGCGATCGGCCTCGTCATGGGCGTCATACTGGAGCGTGGGTTGCTGCGTTTGGTCTACGGCCGAGACGAAGTTGTTGTGGTGCTCGTTACTTACGCCACGTTCCTAATCCTCGAAGACGTCATCGTGCTGATCTGGGGCGCACAGTCCTATGGCGCGTTTCAGCCAATGGTCTCCGCTGGCAATACGGAGTTGGGCGACCTTGTCTTGTCTAATTACGATATCGTGCTGGTGGCGATTGCTGGAGTCTTGGCCTTTGTCGCCTACTGGGCGCTCAAGTTCACGCGCTATGGCAAGCTGCTGACCACCGTCATCTATGACCGCGAAACGGCTGCCGCTTTCGGCATCAACGTCACGTTGGTCTACAGCGTGACCTTTATCGTCGGCGCCATGCTCGGCGCCTTGGGCGGGGCGGTGATGGCACCGAAGATTTCGGTGACGCTCGGCATCGGCGTCGAGGTCATCGTGCTTGCTTTCGCCGTCGTGGCGATCGGTGGCATGGGCTCGATCGAGGGCGCGCTGATTGGCGCGCTGATCGTCGGGATTTGCCGCGCTGCGGCCGTGCATCTGATGCCGCAGGTCGAGCTTTTCGTCGTCTATGGCGTCATGGCGCTGGTGCTTGTGGCGCGCCCTTACGGCCTTTTCGTGCGCGCCCGGCCGAGGAAAATCTGAGATGGCCAACCGTGCTCATCTCACTGGAGGCTTGCTTTTCGCGGCCGCCGCCGCGGCCGGACCGTTCGTGCCTGACTGGGTCGCTTCGATTGCCACCATTGCTTTCGCAAACGCGCTGGTGGTCCTCGGGCTCATCGTACTGTGGCGCGTTGGCCTCGTCTCGTTCGGGCAGGCACTTTATTATTGTCTGGGCGCATATTCAGTCGCGTTGATCGCGCGCTGGACCGGTCTCACCGACGCCTTCCTGCTGGTGATCTTCGGTGGCGTCGGCGCCGGTCTGGTAGCGGTATTGATCGGCTTCCTATTGGCGCGCTACCGCGAAATCTTTTTCGCCATGCTCAGTCTGGCGCTGTCGATGATTCTCTACGGCGTGCTGGTGAAGACAGAGTCGCTTGGCTCCACCGATGGCTTCACCGTGCTCACGCCGACATTCTTCGGCTATGCGCCGCACGGCGCGCAGTTGTCGCGCTCACTCTATTGGCTGACACTGGCGGTTGACGCGATCGCCGCGTTGCTGGTCGGCCTGTATTTCCGGTCGATTGCGGGGTCGCTGGCTGCGCCCATCCGTGACAATGAGATCCGTGTCGAATTTCTCGGCGTCTCCGTCACGACCGTCATCCACATCAAGGTCATCATTGCCGGCGTGCTCGGTGGGCTCGGCGGCGCGCTCGCCGCCATGACCATCGGTCACGTCGATCCGGCGATGGCGTATTGGACGACGTCCGGCAGCTTTGTCTTCGTCACGGTGCTGGCCGGCTCGGGCTACGTCGCGGCGGCCTTCGTCGGTTCGCTGGTATTTGAGGCAGTTCGCTCCTTCGCCGTCGATTTCATGCCGCAACTCTGGCAGATGACGCTCGGTTCGGTGCTGCTGCTGACTATTCTGTTCCTTCCCGAAGGCCTTGGCTCGTTGGTGTCGCGCCTGCGGCGGCGCGGGGAGACGAAATCGTGAGCGCCGCCAAACCCAACGATAAGCCCAACGATAAGCCTATCTTGGCCGTGCGCGATCTGGAAAAGACGTTCGGCTCGCTGGTGGCGGCGCGCGACATCAATGTCAGCGTTCCGCAACATCAGACTGTCGGTGTCATCGGCGCTAACGGCGCCGGCAAGACCACCTTCATCAACATGATCACGGGCCACCTGCGGCCGACCAAGGGCACGATCCTGTTCGAGGACGGGGACATCACGGGCAAGCCGTCGCGCGAGATCACCTGGCTGGGTATTTCGCGGTCGTTCCAGGTGGCGCAAATCTTTCCGACACTGACGGTGTTCGAAAACATGTGCATCGCCACGGCCATCGCACACCGTAAACCAGGTTTCTTCGGCAATCTGACGACGCCGGTGCGCTCGCCGGGCACCACCTCGGCGGCCGAAGCCGCCATTGATCTGTTTCAAATCGGCCGCTACCGCGATGTTATCGCGAGCGCGTTGCCCCAGGGCATTCGCAAGCTTCTCGACATCGGCATGGCGGTGGCGGGTTCGCCGCGCCTGCTGCTTCTCGATGAGCCGACCAGCGGCATTTCCATCGAAGAAAAGTTCGATCTGATGAACGTGGTGATGTCGGCGCTCAAGACGCGCAAGATCACCGTATTGTTCGTCGAGCACGACATGGAGATTGTCGCACGCTTCGCCGACCGGGTGCTGGCCTTCTACGACGGCACCGTGATTGCCGACGGCACGGCGCATGAGACGCTCGACAACCGACAAGTGCAGGAACTGATCAGCGGCGTTCGCATCAAAGGCGGCGCCCATGCTTAAGGTCGAAAACCTCAACGTCTCCATCGGTCCGATCCCGATTATCCGGAATGCGTCGCTTCAGGTCGACGAGGGCCAGATGTGCGGACTGATCGGCCGTAATGGCGCTGGCAAGACGACGCTGCTCCGCGCGCTGATGGGCGCCATTCCCGCGACCGGCACGGTGCTGTTCGAGCACATCGATCTGCTGGCGCTGCCGGCGCACCGCCGCGCCGCGCATGGCATCGGCTATATGCCGGAAGATCGCCGTCTGGTGCCGGAATTCACCGTTGGCGAAAACATCCTGTTGCCGACCTGGTCGACCGAGGTTGAGGGTGCCGGCACGCGGCTGGACTGGATTTTATCCATTATGCCGGAAGTGGCGCGCTTCAAGGATCGCCGCGCGCTCGAATTGTCCGGCGGCCAGCAGAAGATGGTGGCATTGGCGCGGGCGCTAATGGCCGGCACGCGCATTCTTCTTCTCGATGAGCCGTTCGAAGGTTTGGCGCCCGCGCTGGCGCGGCGGCTTGGCGAGGTGCTGGCGAACCTCAAGACGGTAGGCGTCTCGGTCCTGATCGCGGAATCGAACGAGCTTCACGTGCTCGATCTGTTGGCCCGCGCTTTCACTATCGAGCGCGGCGCGGTCGGCGAGAAGAAGTAACTCACCCGCAGCGCTGCGCCATCCCGCCGTCAACCAGAATTTCCGCGCCCGTCACAAAGCGTGCTTCGTCGGAGGCGAGAAACAGTGCGGCATTGGCGGTGTCGCGACCGTCACCCATAAAGCCCATCGGAATGCGCGCGACGCGCGACTTGATGAGCGCCTCGACGTCGCCGCCGGCGCGCTGCCCGGCAAGCCGCGCCTCGACCATCGGCGTATGCAACTGGCCCGGAATGACGGTGTTCACGCGGATGTTCTTGGCCGCGTACTGCACGGCGGTGACGCGCGAGAGCTGAAGCACGCCTGCCTTCGACGCCGCGTAGCCGACCTGTGGCGCGCCGGTGAAACGGATGCCAGAAGTAGAGGCGAGGTTGATCACCGCGCCGCCGTTCTGCGCCTCCATGATCGGCAGAATGTGCTTGAGCGTCAGGAACACGCTCTTGAGGTTGGTGTCGATCTGCTTGTCCCAGTTTTCCTCGGACAGTTCGACGGGCCCGCCATGCGACGAGCCTCCCACGTTGTTCACGAGGATGTCGATGCGGCCGTAATGTTTCATGCAGTCGGCCACCACGGCGGCAATCGACTTGCTGTCGGTAACGTCGCACTGCTTGAGCACAATCTCGCCGCCCGCGGCTTTGACACGCTCGACGGTCTCAACGGCAGTATCGAGGTCGCGGTCGACGGCGAAAATCTTCGCGCCTTCCTCGGCGAAGCGCACACAGGTGGCCCGGCCGTTGCCCCAGCCCGGACCGACGCAACCGGCGCCGGTGACGAAGGCGATCTTGCCGGCAAGGCGTCCGGTTTGCGTTCCGGTCATTGCTTCATCTCGGGCGAGGCGGTGCGCCGCATCGGCGGGCCGAATTTGTAGAAGCGCATCGGATTGTCGACCATCAGCGCATGCAAATCGGCCGGCGTCGGTGCGATTTGCGAAAGAATATCGACCAGTACGCCGTCGTCCGGGATATGCGTGTGGTTGGGGTGCGGCCAGTCGGTGCCCCAGACGCAACGATCGCCGAATTCGGCGACCAGCTTTTGCGCGAGCGGAATAGAGTCGGTGTAGGGCGGCCCGGCCTTGGTAGAACGGTCGCAGCCGGAGACCTTCGTCCAGATTTTGATGTCGTCCATCAGCCGCAGCAAATCCTGGAACGGCTTCTGTTCGATACCGAGCGAGGCATCGACGCGGCCCATGTGATCGATCGTCACCGGCACCGCCGAGCGCTTGATCGCGGGCGACAGCTCCGCGATCAGTTCCGGCGCCATATGAATCTGCAAATGCCAGTCGACATTGGCGAGCCGCTTGCTGAAGTCGACGACCTCGTCGATGGTCGCGGCCTTGGCGAGATGGCCCATGTAGTGAAACCGCGCGCCGCGAAAGCCCGCGGCATTGAGCCGCTTCAGTTCGGCATCCGAAACGTCGATCGGCACCAGTGCGATGCCGCGGTAGGCGCCGTTGGTGACGCTGAGCGCTTCCTCGGTGACCGAATTGTCGTTGCCGTGCGAGGCGGTGTGCACGATGACGCCGTGATCGACGCCGAGAAACTCGTGCAGCGCGAACAGCGCTTCCTTTGGCGCGTCGTTCGGCGTCGCCGTGAGGTCGCTGCGGTAGGGGAAGCGGCGGCCCGGCCCGAAGATATGGAAGTGGGTATCGACGGAGCCGCGCGGCAGTTTCAGCTTCGGCTTGGTTGGCGACGACATATGCGTCTGCGCCATTTTCGGCCTCGTCGTTTCGTTCATGATCATTCCCGGTATTAAGGCGCGGCTGTGCGCTGGAAGGCAGGCTCAAAGCGGGCAAAGTCCGTCAGCCACTTCACCAGCCCGGGGTGATTGTCGCGCCATTTTACCGGTTGGCGCCAGTCCAGATATCCGAGGGCACAGGATAATCCGATGGAAACAATATCGGTCCTAGCCGGGTCGGGCGGATCGGCTTCGAACGCAGCGAGCGCGCGTTCGGCCTTGCCACGCTGATGGGCCAGCCAGCGCTCGGACTGGGTGTCCGGATCGCGGAACCGGTTCTCGTAGACCAGGAGCAGCGCGGCTTCGGTAATGCCGTCGGCGAGCCGCGCGCGGGTGAGGGCGATGTAGCGCTCCGGGCCATCCTTCGGCACGAGAGCATCGCTGCCGGCGCCCTCGGCCAGAAATTCGATGATCACGCCACTGTCGTAGATCGCCATGCCGTCCGGCAGCAGAAGGCACGGCATTTTGCCGAGCGGGTTCTGCTGCCGCAGTGTGTCGTTGGCATCGAGCGTGTCGGCTGGCTCAATGGTGACGAGGTGTCCGATACTGAGCACCTCGATCGCCATGCGGACCTTGCGGCCGAACGGCGATGTCACCGTCGTGCGCAGCACAAAGCTGGGGTCGTTCGGTGACATCGCGTTAATCCGCGGGGTGTGCAGGCGTTACTTCTCGGTCTGAACGCCGGCTTCCTTGATGACTTTGGCCCACTTCTTGGTTTCCGCGTCGATGTAGTCGCGGAAGTGTTCCGGGCTGTCGCCGCCGACGATGGCGCCCTGCTGGCCGAGCTTTTCCAGCACTTCCTTGTCCTTCATCGCTTCGACCGCGGCCTTGTTCAACGCCATGACGATCTCGCGCGGCGTCTTGGCCGGAGCGACGAGGCCGTACCAGTTCTCGGTCTGAAGGTCGGGCATGCCGACTTCGGTGGTGGTGGGAACATCCGGCGCGGTGGGTACGCGTTGCGGCGCGCCGACGGCGATGGGACGCAGCTTACCGGCCTGCACCTGCGGCAGTAGCACCGGCAGGTCGAGGAACACCATCTGCACTTGCTGGCCGAGCAGATCGTTCACGGCCGGCGCCGCGCCGCGATAGGGCACGTGCGTGATGTCGATCTTGGCGGTGAGCTTGAACAACTCGCCGGCAAGATGCGGCAGCGAGCCGGGACCGGACGAGGCAAAGTTCATCTTGCCGGGCTGCGACTTCGCGAGCGCGACGAGTTCCTTCATGTCCTTGGCCGGCACGCTGGTGGCGACCACCAGCATTTCCGGCACCTTGGCGACGAGCGTGATCGGCGCGAGGTCGGTCAGCGTGACGTAGGCGACCTTCTCCATGCTCGGCGAGATCGAGAGTGCGCCGGCGCTGGTGAGCGCGATGGTGTAGCCATCAGGTGTCGCCTTCGCGACTATGTCGGTGCCGAGCACGCCGCCCTGGCCGCCGCGGTTATCGATGATGAGGTTCTGCTTGAGAATCTCGCCCATGCGCTTGCCGACGACGCGCGCGATGATGTCGTTAGGGCCGCCCGCCGGGAACGGCACGATGAGCCGGATCGGCCTGTTTGGGAAATCCTGCGCAACGGCGGCGGTTTGCGCGAGCGCGGGCGAGAGCAGGCCGAGGCCGACGGCGATAATTTTGAGTGTCTTCACGGAATCCTCCAGTCGCAAAACGGGGTTTGTTTTGCAGAGTTTTTTGGTTCGGCGCGGAAGCTAGTGCAGGGCGAATGCCAATGAAAGTTCGGCAGAGATACTTTCTCGGCATGGCGAAAGTGGCGGCGTCAGGCGAGCTGCGCGCCGGACCAGATCTTGCTGCGCACCAGGGTGCGGCAGATATCGAGCAGCATGTCGCAGGCCGGCCGTACGAAAGTTAACGGCGCATCATCGCGCAGCGTCACGATGCTCACTTGGGTCGACAGGGCCGGCCGCACGATCGGATAGACCGTCAGTTTCTTGCGCTCGACGTCGTCCTGCACCGCCGCATAAGTGAGAATGGTGTAGCCCAGCCCTTTCTCGACCAGCGCCTTGGCGAAGACGACGCTGTCGGCTTCGATCTTGATACGCAGCCTCACGCCATGCTCCAGCGCGAAATGTTCGACCAGCCGCCGGTTGGTGTGCGCCATGTTCGGCAGGATGAGGGGGAGTTCGGCGAGGTCGCCGACGCGGAATTGCGCCAGATGCTTCTTGTCCGTGATGAGATGTGCGGGCGGTCCGATGACGAGCATCCGCTCGCTCAAAACAGGGCTTATTTCCAGTGCCGCCAGATGCGGCGGGTTGTGCAGCAACGCCACGTCGATGCGCTTTTCCATCAGCCATTCCTGCAATGAACTGGTGACGCCCTCGCGCATGTGCAGTTTCGTTTTTGGCCAAGTCTGCTGAAAGCGTTCGACGAAAGTGGGGATAATGAGCTTACCGGCGCCCGGCGGCAGGCCAATGGTGACACGGCCGGTCTCGGGCGAGCGTTCCTCCCGGATTTCCTCGCCGGTCTGATGCACCAGGTGTGTGATCGCTTCGGCACGCTCCAGCAACAAAGAGCCGGCGGCGCTCAGGCGCACGCCACGGCCGTGGCGGGCAAACAGCTGCACGCCGAGTTCGTCTTCCAGCTTCTTGATTTGGCGGCTCAGCGCAGGTTGGGCGAGGCGCAATTCCTGTGCGGCGCGGCTGACGCTGCC
This sequence comes from Pseudolabrys sp., assembly GCA_036500165.1. Classification (GTDB taxonomy): domain Bacteria; phylum Pseudomonadota; class Alphaproteobacteria; order Rhizobiales; family Xanthobacteraceae; genus Pseudolabrys. Next base: position 4,854 of record DASYCM010000204.1, on the reverse strand, counting down.
GGCGCGAGCGACACGCATGAAGTTGCGGAGTTCTCTCAGTTCCATGGGCGCTGCCTAAGCTATGCCGTAGAAGTATATCTTAGGGCATGAGCGTCTTAGACGAAAGCTGAACTGTCACGGCAAATTCGCTCATAGCGGTACAGCCTGTGGTGCATGGCCGGGTCGGCGGTTTCCGGCTATATCCGGCGCGCCGTCGCATGAAGAGCGGTCAAAGGAGAGAATTTCATGGCTTTGCGTATTCTGGTACTCGAGGGCGATGGCATTGGTCCGGAGATCACCGCGGCGACGCTCGAGGTGCTCAAGGCCGCTGACAAGAAGTTCGGCCTCGGTTTCGAGTTCAGCAAAGCCGACATCGGTTGGGCCGCCCACAAGGTCACCGGCACCACGTTCCCCGACGCGGTCGAAGTTGCCGCCAAGGCCTCCGACGGCGTGTTGCTCGGGCCTGTGTCTCACAACGATTATCCGCCGCGCGCCGAAGGCGGCCTCAATCCGTCCGGCGAATTGCGCAAGCGTCTCGATCTCTATGCCAACGTGCGGCCCGCGCGCTCTCGCGAAGGTTTTCCGCCCCGCTGCGGCAAGGCACTCGATCTCGTCGTCGTGCGCGAGAACACCGAAGGTTTCTATGCCGACCGCAACATGTTCATGGGTGGCGGTGAGTTCATGCCGACGCCCGACGTCGCGCTCGCTGTGCGCAAGCTGACGCGCCAGGGCTGCATGCGCATCGCCGAGACGGCGTTCAAGCTGGCGATGCAGCGCCGCAAGAAGGTCACGAGCGTGCACAAGGCCAACGTGCTGCGCATGTCCGACGGGATGTACCTTGAATGCACCCGCAAGGTGGCGGCGAAGTATCCGCAGGTGCAATACGAAGAGCGCATTATCGACGCCATGGCGGCACTGCTGATCCGCGATGCCGGCCAGTTCGATGTCATCGTTACCACCAATATGTTTGGCGACATTCTCTCGGACGAAGCCTCCGAGATTGCCGGCAGCCTCGGCCTTGCTGCGTCGGTCAACGCCGGCGATGAATATGGCGTGGCGCAGGCGCAGCATGGCTCGGCACCGGATATCGCCGGCAAGAACATCGCCAATCCATCATCGCTGATCGGTTCGGCGGCAATGATGCTGGCCTGGCTCGGCGACCGCCGCAATGACGACAAGCTTGTGAGGGCTGCGGCGGCGATCGAAGCCGCGCTCGACAAGGTCATTGCCACGCCGGATGGCCGCACTCCCGATATGGGTGGCAAGCTCGGCACCGATGCGTTCGGGGCGAGGGTGGCGGCGGCGGTTTAGCGGCCGCCTGCTCCAAATCCTCGCGGGGCGCGTCTCGAAAGATGAAGGCCCAAGACATCGGGATCTCATGACTCGGGGGGCAAGGGCCGCTTAAGGGGTCTCGCAAACCCCTGGCGCCTTCCGGCGCTCCATTCCCTCAGGGGAAAAGGGAAAAGGGAAGGCGGCCTGCCCGGGGCCTCAAAGAACACGGGCGATGATGCATGTGGGTTGCTTGACCTTCATGCCATTGACGGCGAATTTACTTTCTCAAGGCTTGAAAGGAATTTCGCATGGCTGCCTCTCCTCTTGACGACTTCATCGCCGTCGCAGCCAGGACGCTCGATTTGCCGTTCGATCCGGCCTGGCAACCGGCGATCAAGGCCAATCTCGAAGTCAGCCTGACGCTCGGCGCCATGGTCGCAGAATTCCCGCTGTCCGACGCGGCTGAACCCGCGCCGATCTTCAAGGCCTGATGCGATGGCGGACAATTTCGACTGGGCGAATGCCGCCGACATCGCCAAGGCGGTCGCTTCCGGTAAGACCACCGCGTCGGCGGTGACCGAAGCCGCGCTGACACGGATCGCCAAAACCAATACGGCGCTGAATGCCTTCACCGCCGTGACCGCCGAACGCGCCCGCGCGCAGGCGAAGAAGGTCGACGCCAGCGACAAAATGAAGCTGCCGCTCGCCGGTGTGCCCTTTGCAGTGAAGAATCTGTTCGACATTGCCGGCATGACGACGGTCGCTGGTTCCAAGATCAATCGTGCGCATCCGGCGGCCAAGGCGGATTCGCCGCTCATTGCGCGATTGGAAGCTGCTGGCGCTGTGCTGGTCGGCGCGCTCAACATGGGCGAATACGCTTACGACTTCACCGGCGAGAATGTGCACGACGGCCCGGCACGCAATCCGCACGACATTACGCGCATGACCGGCGGCTCATCCGGCGGCTCTGGTAGCGCGGTCGGCGGCGGCATGGTGCCGCTAGCGCTGGGCTCGGACACCAACGGGTCCATTCGCGTACCGGCGTCGCTGTGCGGCATTTTCGGTTTGAAGCCGACCTATGGACGTCTCACGCGGGCGCGCAGCTTCCCATTTGTCGCCAGCCTCGATCATCTTGGGCCGTTCGCGCGCTCGGTGCGCGATCTGGCACTGAGCTACGACGCGATGCAGGGGCCCGATATCGAGGACGCTGCTTGTGTCGATCGCGGGTTCGAGCCAACGCTACCGCTGCTCGAGCGCGGCGTCGATGGGCTACGCATCGTCACTGCCGGTGGCTATTTCAGGAAGGGCGCGTCGCCCGAAGCGTTGGAAGCGCTCGGCACTGTGGCGAAAGCTTTAGGCGCCGCGAAGGAAATCGAAATTCCGGAAGCGGCGAGGGCGCGTGCCGCGGCCTACATCATCACCACGACCGAAGGCGCGGCGTTGCATCTCGATCGTTTGCGCAAGCAACCGAACGATTTCGATCCCGCCGTGCGCGACCGCTTTATTGCCGGCGCGATGGTGCCCGCGACTTATGTTGTGAAGGCGCAGAACTTCCGCCGCTGGTATCGCGAGCGCATGCTCGACATCTTCAAGGACTGCGATGCCATCCTCGCGCCGGCGACACCGATAACCGCGCCGAAACTCGGCCAGGTCATGTTCAACCTCGACGGCGTCGAACTGCCGGTGCGCGCCAATCTCGGTGTCTTCACGCAGCCGATTTCGTTCATCGGTCTGCCGGTGGTGGCGGTGCCGGTGCCACTCAAGCCTTTACCCATCGGCGTGCAGATCATCTGCGCGCCGTGGCGCGAGGATGTCGCCTTGCGTATCGCCTATGCACTGGAAAAAATGGGCGTCTGTGCAACGACCCAGCCAAAAATCTAGGGAGAAGCAGTATGGAAATCGACCTGCCGGAGGTCGTGGCCGAAGTTCGCGCCGCGTTCGACAAATACGAGGTGGCGCTGGTGAACAACGACGTCGCGATGCTCGACACGTTGTTTCGCGACGATCCACGCACCATCCGCTACGGCGCCGGTGAAAACCTGTACGGCTACAGCGAGATCAAGGCGTTCCGCGGCGCGCGTTCGCCGGTTGGGCTCGGCCGCACCATCTCGCGCACGGTGATCACGACCTACGGCCGCGAATTCGCCACCGCGTCGACGCTCTACCAACGTCCGACGGCACCGGGCAAGATCGGCCGGCAGATGCAGACCTGGGTGAAATTTCCGGAAGGCTGGCGCGTCGTCGCCGCCCACGTCAGCATGATCGATCCGCCGAAGTAACAGGTGTTCTCTCCGCTCGTCCCCGCGGAAGCGGGGACCCAGCTCTTTCTATTTCTTGGCTCCGGATTCCCGCTTACGCGGGAACGAGCGGAAGTGAAGACAAATAAAAACGCCGCGGCCTAAAGACCGCGGCGTTTGATTTGCGCGAAGCGCTCTTACTCGACGCTGACGCCGCTCGCCTTGATCGGCGCTTCCCACTTCTTGATCTCGTCCGCGGTGAACTTGGCGAGATATTCCGGACTGCGGCGCTCGGGCGCGACGATCATGGCGCCGATGCCCTGCAAACGATCCTTCACCGTTGCGTCGTTCATCGCCTTCACCGCCGCATCATGAAGCGTTTTCACGACATCGGCCGGTGCGCTCTTCGGCAGGTAGATCGCGTTCCAGGTATAGGCCTGTACGTCCAGACCCTGTTCCTTCGTGGTCTTGAGCTCTGGCAGTACCGGCGAACGATCCGCTGTCATGATCGCCAGCGCCCGGACGCTGCCACCGTCGATCTGCGGCTTCGCGGTCGACAGGATTTCGCAGAGGAAGTCGATACGGCCGCCGATCAGGTCCTGCATCGCCGGGCCCGTGCCCTTGTACGGCACGTGCGTGATCTTGGTGCCCATCGCGGTGTCGAGAACGACGCAGCCGAGATGCGTCGCCGAGCCGGCGCCCGCCGAACCGAACTGCATCTTGGAGGCATTGGCCTTCGAGTAGGCGACGAACTCCTTGAAGTCCTTCACCGGCAGGTCCTTGCGCACGAGAAGTGCGATCGGTACGTCGGCGATCAGCACGACTGGGGTGAAATCGGTCAGCGAATTGTAGAGCGGCTTCTTGTAAAGCGTCTGGCCCTGCGCGTGGGTGCCGACGGTGCCGAGCACGAAGGTGTAGCCGTCCGGTTTGGCATCCGCGCCACGGCGCGAGCCAGTCATGCCGCCGGCGCCGCCGACGTTTTCGACGATCACGGTCTGGCCGAGAATTTCACCCATCTTCTGCGCCATGACGCGGCCAAGCACGTCGGTCGGGCCGCCCGCGGCGAACGGGATGATCATCGTCAGCGAGTGGTCTGGAAACTTCTGGGCCGAAGCCGTGCCGGTCAGCGCCAGCACGCCGGCAAGAGAGCCGGCAAGGGCGGCGATTATTGTTTTTCTCATCGGGGTATCCTCCACAGTTGGTGGCGAACCCTGACGTTACACGCGTTGGCGGTCAAGACCGCCGAAAGGCCAAATGGGCCGGGGCCTTAGCCGGCTTCGACGACCTCTTCGGGGAACTGGTGCAACCGGTCGCCCGGGCCATTGCCGCCGATGATGTAGTTGTCGCACAGCCAGTTCAGGTAGCC
>DASYCM010000203.1:0-21567 GCA_036500165.1 Pseudolabrys sp. | reverse complement strand
GACCGACCAGCCTTCGTCCAGCTTTGCCAAAAAACGTCTCGCCATCATTCTGGCGGGTGGCGTGGCCGGCGTCGTCGTCGGGCTGGCGGGGGTATACGGGATTGCGACCCTGACTCGCAATGCAGGGGCGGATGCCGCCTCCGAGGCCTGCAAACCGGCCGTCGAATTGGCCCGGAAAGTGGCCCCTTTTGCCAAGGGGGAGGTCGCCGCAGTCAATGTCGCCAAGGGCCCGCTGCTGGTGCCCGATCTGGCCTTCCAGGACGCCTCCGGCAAGCCGCTCAAACTGGAGAACTGGCGCGGCCGCACGATCCTCCTGAACCTATGGGCGACGTGGTGCGTGCCCTGCCGCAAGGAAATGCCGGCGCTGGACGCGCTGGAGCAGAAGCTCGGCAGCCCCAATTTCGAGGTCGTCACGGTCAATATCGACACCCGCGATATCGAGAAGCCGAAGACCTGGCTCAAGGAAGTCGGCGTCACGAAACTCAATTATTACGCCGACCCCGCCGCCAAGACCTTCCAGGATTTGAAGTCTATCGGCCGCGCCTTCGGCATGCCGACGACGATGCTCATCAGCCCCGAAGGCTGCGAGATCGGCACCATCGCCGGGCCCGCCGAATGGGCCAGCGGCGACGCGGTGAAGCTGATCGAAGCCGCACTGGGGAAGAACTAGCCCCGCTCGCGGGGGTTTCCGCTCCCCCGTTCCCTGCTGCTGGCAGGGTCGATGTTCGTCGGCTCTCACCTGCTGGTGTTCTTTGGCATCACATTGCCCGTCGTGCGCATCGCGGGCGGCCTGGTGCTCATCGCCTTTGCCTGGAAGCTACTGCATTCCGGCGCCGACTCCGAAGACCAGCGCTCCGCCGACGCAGAACGCCGCTCAGCGGCCATCGATTCATTTTATCCGCTGACAATGCCGCTGACGGTTGGACCGAGATCGATTTCTGTCGCCATTGCACTGGGCAGTCAGCGCCCAGCCGGACCGCTCGACTATCGCATCTGGTGGTAATCGGCGGATCGGCGATCTACGTCTGCTACCGCTTCGCCGAGCGCACAATCGCACTGCTGGGCAAGAGCGGCACCAATGTCGTGGTCCGCCTCTCCGCCTTCATTCTGCTGTGTATCGGTATTCAGATCTTATGGGCGGGCTACAGTACGCTCGCCGGCATCACGCGCTGACGTTGACGTTCTGACCGACGCCCGGCGCGACGTTCGAGAGGCTTTGGAGATTTTGTGACGCTTTCTCGACGAGGTCAGCAATGGCATTGGCCGACGAAGCGTTCATTTTCAACATGATGGCCGCGAGCGAGGACTGCGTATCGGAGGCTTGGGCGCCGACCATCGTCTGAGCAACTGCTGACACTGACATTCCCTAAAACTACGGGCACTTTCTCAACAAAAGATAAACCACGCCCCTTCCCTTGACTCGCAGCCTCACGCCCCTATACTTAACCAGATGGTTGACTATCAAACCCAAGACAAAGCTCAAGATCTGGACCGCACTTTCGCGGCCCTGGCGGACCCGACCCGGCGCGCACTGCTCGCACGCCTGAGCGAAGCCGACACCATTTCGATCAGCGAACTCGCCAAGCCCTTCACGATGTCGCTGCCCGCGGTGATGAAGCACATCGACGTCCTGTCGGACGCCGGCCTCGTCATCCGCAACAAAACCGGACGCACAGTCGCCTGCCGCCTGCGCGCCGAACCGATGGAACGCGCCAATGAGTGGCTCAACCGCTACCAGCGCTTCTGGACCGAACGCCTCGATCAACTCGCTGCCTTCCTGGAGGAAGAGTCATGTCTACCGCAACCGCCGTCAAACCAAGTACCTCGCCAAGCCTCACCATCAAGCGGCACTTCAAAGCCCCACCGGAAAAAGTCTTCAGCGCCTGGACAGACGCGGAAAAAATGAAGCGCTGGATGGGACCGGGTCAGGTCTTCGCCAAGCACACTGAGAGCGATCTGCGCGTCGGCGGCCGCTACCGCATTGTGATGCAATCGCCGAGCGGCGATGAATTCGACATCAGCGGCGTGTTTCGCGAAGTGATCGCCAACGAGAAGCTGGTCTACACATGGGCCGGCACTCTCGCGCCGGAGCGCGAGACCCTGATCACCGTCACCTTTAAGCGCGACGGCGACGGCACCTTGCTCACTTTAACCCACGAGCAGTTCCCCGACGAAGCGGCCCGCGATAACCACAACGGCGGCTGGAACGGCGCGCTCGAAAAACTCGCTGCCTATTTGGAGTAACACTCATGTCCACTGCAACCGCCGTCAAACCAAGCCTCACCATCAAGCGCCGCTTCAACGTCGCGCCCGAAAAAGTCTACGCCGCGTGGATCGACCCGGAAAAAATGAGCCGCTGGCTCGGGCCGCCGAACGTCATCAAGGTGAATACGACAACCGACGTCACCATCGGCGGCCGCTACACCATCCAGATGATCGTGCCGAACGACGAGCATAATGTGACCGGCGTCTACCGCGAGATCGTGCCGAACCGGAAACTGGTTTTCACCTGGGGCTGGCATTCGACTCCGGAACGCGAGTCGCTCGTTACCGTTACCTTCATGCCGGACGGCGACGGCACGCTGATGACGCTGCATCACGAACAGTTCTTCGACGAAGCCGCGCGCGACAGGCATGAGCAAGGTTGGACCGTCATCATCCCCCGCCTCGACGCGCTGTTTACATCAGACAACTAACGGAGACACCCGATGACCGCACATGGACACTTCCACTGGAACGAACTCGTCACGCGAGACGCAGAGAAGGCCAAGAAGTTCTACACCGCCACGCTCGGCTGGGCATTCGATGCCATGCCGATGCCGGACGGCACCTATTGGGTCGCCAAGATGGGCGACGCCCCGGTCGGCGGCCTGTTTCCGATCGCCGGCCCGCAATGGGACGGCGTTCCGGAGCACTGGATGTCCTACATCGCCGTCGACGACGTCGATGCCCGCGTCACGAAAGCGCAGGCCGCGGGCGCGAAACTGATGCGGCCCGCCTTCGACATTCCAGGCGTCGGCCGTATCGCCATCCTGACCGAGCCGGGCGGCGCCGGCGTCGGCTGGATCACCCCTGTCCCTCGTTGAGTACGGAGTTTCTCATGCAGCACACCGTCGTATCGCAGGATCAGTGGCTGGCAGCGCGCAAGGCGCTGCTCGCCAGGGAAAAGGAATTCACCGACGCGCGCGATGCCTTGAGCGCCGAACGCCGCGACATGCCGTGGGTGAAGGTCGACAAGACATATGTTTTCGACGGCCCCCACGGCCGTGAAAATCTGTCCGACCTGTTCGGCGGCAAGAACCAGCTCATCGTCTATCACTTCATGCTGGCGCCAGGCTGGAACGAAGGCTGCAAGAGCTGTTCGTATGTCGCCGATCACTTCGATGGTGCGATACCGCACCTCGCGCAACGCGACGTCACCATGCTGGCCGTGTCGCGCGCGCCGTTGAACGAGATCGAAGCCTACAAGAACCGCATGGGCTGGAAGTTCAAATGGGTGTCATCGGACGGCAACGACTTCAATTACGACTTCAAGGTTTCATTTCCGGACGGCGAAGTCGGCAAGGAAGGCATCTATAATTTCGGCACGACGAAGGTCTACGGCGAGGAAATGCCGGGCATCAGCGTCTTCATCAAGAACGAGGCCGGCGAGGTGTTCCGCACCTATTCCACTTACGCTCGCGGTCTCGACATTATCGTCGGCACTTACAATCTCCTCGACATGGCGCCGAAAGGCCGTGACGAATCCGGCCTTCCGTTCACGATGTCCTGGGTGAAGCGCCACGACGAATATGAGCAGGCGCCCGTCATCGCCAAATCGTGCTGCTGCGGCTGATTTTAGAACAGGAGGGATTACCATGCCGCTACAACTGACCGCGCTTTACGCTGCAATCCTTGCGCTCATCGTCGTGGCGCTCGGCATCAACGTCACGGTTCACCGCGTCAAGCTTCAGGTATCGCTCGGCGACGGCGGCAATCCGCAGATGCTGCGCATGATCCGCCTGCACGGCAACGCCGTCGAGTATCTGCCCCTCGCGCTGGTACTGATGGCGCTCTATGAACTCAACGGCGGCTGGCACTGGGCGGTCAATGTCATCGGCATTGCCCTGATTGCCGGACGCCTGATCCAGACCTGGGCGATGTGGGGCACCGACATTCCGAAGCCCGGACGCGGCATCGGTCAGGTCCTCACCTGGGGATCGATCGCCGTGCTGGCGCTACTGAATTTGTGGAAGCTGGTGTGATTGCTGCGTAACGACCCATCCAGACCGTCACCCTGAGGTGCGAGCGCAGCGAGCCTCGAAGGGCGACAGCCCCGAGCCGTGCATCCTTCGAGGCACGCCATAGCGCGTTGAAGACGCGCGTGAACGCGCACCTCAGGATGACGGATAACTAATTACCGTGTCGGGACCGGCTTTTCGCCGCGATAATCGTAGAAGCCGCGCTGCGTCTTGCGGCCGAGCCAGCCGGCTTCGACGTACTTCACCAACAGCGGGCAAGGCCGGTACTTCGAATCGGCCAGACCTTCGTGCAACACCTGCATCACCGAAAGGCAGGTATCGAGACCGATGAAGTCCGCGAGTTCGAGCGGACCCATCGGATGATGCGCGCCGAGCCGCATGGCAGTGTCGATCGCCTCGACGTTACCTACACCTTCGTACAGCGTGTAGATCGCCTCGTTGATCATCGGCAGCAGAATGCGGTTGACGATGAAGGCCGGGAAATCTTCCGACACGGCGATGGTCTTGCCGAGCTTGCGGACGAAGGTCTTGCTCGCCTCGAAGGTCGGGTCGTCCGTGGCGATGCCGCGAATGACTTCGACCAGCTCCATCAACGGCACCGGATTCATGAAGTGAATACCGATGAAGCGCTCCGGACGGTCGGTCGAGGACGCCAGCCGCGTGATCGAGATCGACGAGGTGTTGGTGGCGACGATGGCGTCGGGCTTCAGCGCGGAGCAGAGCTCGGCGAAAATCTTGCGCTTGGTATCTTCTTTCTCGACCGCACTTTCGATGACGAGGTCGCAGCCGGCCAGCGAGTCGTATGTTTCGCCGGTCTTGATACGCGACAACGCCGCTTTGCGGTCCTCTTCGCTGATCAGCCTCTTGCCGACCTGGCGCGCCATGTTGCCGTTGATCGTGGCAAGGCTTGCCTTCAGGCGGTCGCCAGAGACGTCGTTCAAGACGACGTCAAAGCCGGCCAGTGAGCAGACATGGGCAATGCCGTTGCCCATCTGCCCGGCACCGACAACTCCGACCGTCTGAATATTCACCGCCATTAAATATATCCGATCGATGCCCGCATATCGGGGTCAGCACTTTTACGCCGAACCGGTGGGCGTTACCACCGGCGAACAATCAAAAACGCCGAGGCTCAGCGCTTGACTTTATCAAGTTCCGCCGACAGTTCCGGCAGTGCCTGATAAAGATCGGCGACCAGACCGTAGTCGGCGACCTGGAAGATCGGCGCTTCTTCATCCTTGTTGATCGCGACGATCACCTTGGAATCCTTCATGCCGGCGAGATGCTGGATCGCACCGGAAATGCCGACGGCGATGTACAGATCGGGCGCCACCACCTTGCCGGTCTGACCGACCTGCCAATCGTTCGGCGCATAGCCGGCATCGACGGCGGCGCGCGACGCGCCGACCGCAGCGCCAAGCTTGTCGGCGACCGGCTCGATATATTTGGTGAAGTTCTCGCGGCTCTGCATGGCACGACCGCCGGAGATGATGATCTTCGCAGAAGTGAGTTCGGGACGATCCGACTTCGACAATTCCTCGCCGACGAAAGACGACACGCCGGGATCGGCTGCGGCCGGGGCGTTCTCGATCGGAGCCGAGCCACCCTCGCCCGCCGCCTGGAACGTCGAGGTGCGCACGGTGATGACCTTCTTGGCGTCCGTCGACTTTACGGTCTGGATCGCGTTACCGGCATAGATCGGCCGCTCGAAAGTATCGGGCGAAACGACCTTGATGATCTCGGAGATCTGCATGACATCGAGCAAGGCGGCGACGCGCGGCATGACGTTCTTGCCGTTAGTGGTGGCCGGCGAAACGATCGCATCATAGGGCCCGGCGAGCGAGACGATCAGCGCGGCGAGCGGCTCGGCAACCGCATGCTCGTATGTCGCGTTATCTGCGACCAGCACCTTTGCGACGCCGTCGAGCTTGGCAGCGGCGTCCGCGGCGGCCTTGCAATCTTTACCGGCGACGAGAACGTGGACGTCACCGCCCAAAGCCTTGGCAGCGGTGAGCGCCTTGTTGGTCGAATCCTTCAGCGACTTGTTGTCGTGTTCGGCGAGGAGCAGCGTTGTCATTTAGAGGATCCCCGCTTCGTTCTTCAGTTTCGAAACCAGTTCGGCGACCGACGCGACCTTGGCGCCGGACTTGCGGCCGGACGGCTCGCTGGTTTTCACGACTTGCAGCCGCGGCGTGATGTCGACGCTGTAATCGGCCGGGGTCTTTTCTTCGATCGGCTTCTTCTTCGCCTTCATGATGTTCGGCAGCGAAGCGTAACGCGGCTCATTGAGACGCAGATCGGTCGTCACGATGGCCGGCATCTTCAGCTTTACGGTCTGCAAGCCGCCGTCGACTTCGCGAATGACGCTGATGCTGTCGCCTTCGATGGTCTGCTTCGAGGCGAAGGTGCCTTGAGCCCAGCCGAGCAGCGCGGCGAGCATCTGGCCGGTCTGGTTACTGTCGTCGTCGATCGCCTGCTTGCCGAGAATGACGAGGCCGGGCTTTTCAGCGTCGACGATGCCTTTGAGAATTTTCGCAACGGCCAGCGGCTCGACGACGCCGTCGGCTTTCACGAGGATGCCGCGGTCGGCGCCCATGGCGAGCGCGGTGCGGATGGTTTCAGACGCCTGCGCCGGTCCGATCGAAACCGCGACGATCTCGGTCGCCGTCCCGGCTTCCTTAAGACGGATGGCCTCTTCGACGGCGATCTCGTCGAAGGGATTCATCGACATCTTGATGTTGGCGAGTTCCACGCCGGAGCCGTCGGCCTTCACGCGGATTTTGACATTGAAATCAACAACCCGTTTTACGGGCACGAGAATCTTCATAATCCATCCCAAATGGAGGCGGCAAAAAGACGAAAGTCAAAGCGGGCGGAAGCTAATGTCCGCGCCGTTGGCATGTCAACGCTTATGCTGCGGCGCAAGCGCGCGGCTGTGCAGCATATCTGAGTTGGCTATCTGTTTTGACCCGGCGCCCAGAGCACGTCGCTGGCGCCCTTGTCGTTGGCGTAGCGGCCGGCGACGAACAGGTAGTCCGACAGCCGATTGACGTATTTCAGCGACGGGGCGGAAACCTCCTCGCCCGGCTGGTCCTTCAACGCCACCATAATGCGCTCGGCGCGCCGGCACACGGTGCGCGCCAGATGCATATAGGCCGAAGCGGCGCTGCCGCCGGGCAGGATGAACGAACGCAACGGCTCGAGATCGCCGTTCAGCCGGTCGATTTCGCGCTCCAGCCATTCGACCTGGGCATCGGTAACGGTCAGCCGCGCGCCGCCTGGCCCCTTTTCCGCGAGGCACAAGTCGGCCTCGACGTCGAAAAGGTCGTTCTGGACGCGGCCCAGCGCCTTATCGAGTGCCGCATCGTCCTTGGTATGCAGCCGGACAAGACCCAGCACCGCGTTGACCTCGTCGAGGGTGCCGTAGGCATCGACGCGGAGGTCATACTTCTTGCGCCGGTCTCCGGAGCCGAGCGACGTCGTGCCGTCGTCTCCGGTGCGGGTATAGATGCGGTTGAGGACGACCATCGGCTTTACTCTCAGGGTTGGCTCTTGTCCGCGGCGTTAAAGGGGATAGCGTCGGGAAATATTACCGGCTTTTAGAACCGAACAAGGGAGAATACCCATGCGCGTATTGCTCGTAACAGCCGTTGTATCCTTGGCAATTGTGGCGACACCGGCGTTTGCTTGCGGCGTGAAAGCTCAAGCATCGGTCACCGACCTCTCCGCCCAGGCCAAGAAGCCGGTCAAAAAAACCAGGAAGATCAAGGCGAAGGTCGAATATATGCGCGCGGTGCCGTCGAACTGACCGCTATTTCTGCATCATCCAGATCGTCGCCATGATGACAATTATGGCGACGAATTGCAGTAAAACGCGCATCCGCATCAGTTTTTGCGACCGGTTCGGCGACCCGCCCCGCATCATATTGATGAGGCCGAGCACTAGGACCACGGCGACCGCCAGGATCGCCACCGGCACAGCGTAATGTGACATGAAATCCGACATGAGGACCTATCTGGGTATCTCTTCGTCGCGCTTCTACACCCCGCACTCCGCCTAGGCCAATCGGGGCTCGTACAACCCAAATCCAAAATATATCGCCTTTTAGTTGTATTTTGGTATTATCCACCGCATGGCGAGAACGGCATTCGGCACCAAGGCAGCGGACTGGCAATCCGATGGCGGCGCGGCCGGTCGTTTTCCCGAGATCGATTGCGTTCGAGCGACCCTCATCCGCAGCGTCGTGCGGGCTGCTGAAGACAGGGCGGCAAGGCTCGGCGTCGGCGCCGACCGCGTCCTTGTCGCCACCGGCACGCTAGAGGAAGAGGTCTATCTCAGGTGCTTGGGCAAGAGTTTGGGCGTCGAGTTCGAAACGCTCGACGGCATGCCCCGGAGCTCCTGCCCGGTCAGTGACGAGCGCCTTATCGAATCCGCCTCCGCCGGTCTGCTGCCGCTGGAGGTCGACGGCCAGCTTTGCCTTGTCGTTGCACCCCGCGGCATCGCGGCGCGGCGCATCATCACAAAGGTCCAAGGCAACTTGTCGTTGGCGCCACGGTTTCGCCTGACCAGCGCAGAACGACTTAATCGCTTCGTCTTGCGCCATGCCAGTGACGCGTTGATCGCGCGGGCATCGAACGACCTGAAGCAAACCTGGCCTGCCCTATCCGCAGCACCACCGCGCTGGCGATTCAATGTTCTCCCTTTGGCGATAACCGCAATCCTCATTCTCGGCGCCCTTATCCTTGCGCCAAGCATCGTCACACATGCGGCCGAATTGATACTCACCGCAATTTTCATTGCGTGGCTGGCGTTACGCGTGTGCAGCGCCGTCATTCACTTTAAGCCCTCGACCACCGGCGAATTGTCCGATCACGCATTGCCGGTCTACACGATCATCGCAGCGCTCTATAAAGAGGCCGCCTCGGTCGAGGGCCTGCTTCGCGCGATCGAAAAGCTCGACTACCCTCCGGAAAAACTCGACATCGTTATCGCGGTCGAAGCTGACGACCGCGCCACCCGCGATGCCATCGCCGGACGAAAAAACCGTGTTCCGATTACTGTCATCCCGGTCGCCGTGGCTGAGCCGCGCACCAAACCCAAGGCACTGAACTTCGCGCTGCCATTCGCGCGCGGCACTTTCACCGTGATCTACGATGCCGAAGACCGGCCGCAGCCGGATCAACTTCGGCAAGCCTTGCAAGCGTTTGGCAGCGGCGGCAAAAGGCTCGCCTGCGTGCAAGCTCCCTTGTGCATCGACAACACCGCAGACAGTTGGCTGACGCGGATTTTTACCGCGGAATATGCCGGACAATTCGATGTTTTCCTGCCGGGCCTCGCCGCATGGGGCTTGCCGCTGCCGCTCGGCGGATCATCCAATCATTTCCGCACTGCGACGCTGCGCGAAGTCCACGCATGGGATCCTTACAACGTCACCGAAGATGCCGATCTCGGCATGCGGCTCGCACGCTTCGGTTACCGGTCGGCGATGATCGGTTCGACAACCTACGAGGAAGCACCGGCACATTTCGGCCCTTGGCTGCGCCAACGCACGCGCTGGTTCAAAGGCTGGATGCAAACCTGGCTGGTGCATATGCGGCATCCGGTCCAACTACTGCGCGACCTGGGCGTGCCCGGTTTCATCACGTTTCAATTGATCGTTGGGGGCAATGCGCTTGCGGCACTGGTGCATCCGGCCTTCACGCTAGGACTGATCTACTTCAGTGTGATCAAGCCGTTCTGGAATTCGGAAGCCAACGGAGCCTCGATGCTGATCTGGCTGTATGGCACGAGTGTTATCGCCGGATATCTGGCGTCAGCTCTGCTCGGATGTCTGGGACTCATGCGCCGTGGCTTGGCGGCCACCGCCTGGATACTGCTTCTGACGCCCGTGCATTGGCTCGTGCTGTCGTTGGCGGCATGGCGCGCACTCTGCCAACTCATTGTCGCACCCTATGCCTGGGAAAAGACCGAGCATGGTTTGGCGAAAACATCCCGGCTCGCCGCGAGCTTGACGCGATCACTGATCGAGCTGGAACGTTATTTCAAAACTCAAAAAGAGGCCGGTAAATTACCATCCATCAATGCGGCTAGAAGTACTTCCGCAAATCGGCGGCGGCTTCCTCGGGCCGCCGCTTGAGGCTAAACGGCGCGACAAAGCGGCCCTGCTTGTCCATCAGATAGACCAGCGCGGTATGGTCCATCGTGTAGTCGGCGTTATCGCCTGGCACTTTCTTGGCATAGACGCGGTAGGCCTTCTCGACGGCGTCGATCGCCTTCTGGTCGCCGGTGGCAGCGCGCAGCCGCGGATCGAAGCTGGACAGGTAGTCCTTCAGCACCGGCGCGGTATCACGCTCGGGGTCTACCGTGATGAACAGCGCACCGGCGCGGTCGCCGTCCGTGCCGAGCGCGCGCAACACTTCCGAGACGTCGAACAAGGTGGTCGGACAAACGTCGGGACAATGGGTGTAGCCGAAAAACACCAGCGTCGGCTTGCCCTTGATGTCCGCGTCGGTAACCTGATTGCCCTTTTGATCGACCAAGTTGAAGGGGCCGCCAATCGCGGACGGACCGGCAGCGCCGCCGTTACCGAATTGCCCGGTGGCGTAAAGGAACACGCCGAGGAAAATTACCAGCCCGGTGAGAAAGGCGGCGAGCACTACAAGAACGTGCGAGGATTTCGTGGTCATCTTGCTTTTCTTGTTGTCGGCAGTTGCCAAGACTCAGAAGCAGGCCATCCAGCCGGCCTGTACCATCTCGAAGAAGACAGTGGTACCGTGATAGCCCCATAGCACCAGCGTCGTAGCCAAGACGGCCGCGCCTGCCAAAGCGGCTAAGATCAACGGGCGCGAAGCGGTGGAACTGGACGTAATTGCGGGCATTTCAATCCCTCGTACAGCTCAAATAAGACCGTTTGTGGAACTGCGCAATGCAGGCCTGGCTGCCGCGCCGGCCATGGCGGCCGTTAACCATGATACCTTGTAAAAGGCTATAAATCCTGTCGTTTCGGTCCGCTCGTTGACTCAAAAGGTTAAAGTCGCAATGTATGGATGAACGGCTTAAGCCACTATATTCTGGAGATGTGTATGCGTACCGCTTTGGCTCTGGCTCTCGCGCTTTCTGTGTCCGCCACGGGCGCAGTATGGGCGCAGAACGCGCCGGCCGCCGCCCCCGCTGCGGCGAAATGCGACAAGCCGAATGCTCTCGGCGTTGCCCGCACGGTGGAAATCGACACCGAGAGCGGCCCCGGCTTCGGTTTCGAACACTTCAAGGCCTATGACTTCCTGCGCGACAAGGAAGTCGTTCTGACCTTCGACGACGGTCCGTGGCAGGGCAACACCCCGGCTATCCTCAAAGCGCTGGCCGATCAGTGCACCAAGGCGCTGTTCTTCAACATCGGCAAGCATGCCGGTTATTACCCGGAAATCGTCAAGCAGGTCGCGGCGGCGGGCCACACCATCGGCACGCACACCTGGTCGCACAAAGACCTGTCGAAGATGACGACTGAGGAAGGCAAACTCGAAATCGAAAAGGGCATCGCCGCGGTCAGCATCGCGCTCGGCAACAAACCGGTCGCGCCGTTCTTCCGCTTTCCGGCCCTGCGTCATCCGCCAGAACTGGTGAAGTACATGGCCGAGCGCCACATCGCCATGTTCTCGACCGACTTCGACTCGTTCGACTTCAAGATGCGCAGAGGCGATCAGGTGTTGAAGTCGGTGAAGGAAAAGCTGGAAAAACATGGCAAGGGCATCATCCTGATGCATGACTTCCAGCGTCCGACCGCCGAAGCGTTGCCGTCCATTCTCGCGATGCTCAAGGAAGGTGGCTACAAGGTCGTTCAGATCACCGGCAAGACACCGATCGAGCCGAAGCCTGAAGTCGTTGCCGCCGTGCTCAAGGAAATGGGCGGCGGTCTCGACGAGGCCAAGCCAATGTCGAGCATTATCAAGAGCATCGACGGCAACTAAGAACGTCTTCGCTTTAACAAACCGGCCGCGCATCACCTGCGCGGCCGGTTTTTTATTGCGCCAATCGCAGCGCGTGCGTCACATTCTTTTTTTAGCAGACTTATTCGGCTTGTTCTTACCCCGGTTACTGGCGCTCTTCGCAGCCGTTCGGTTCTTATTCAGGACTACAATATCCGCGGAAACACCCGCACTCTTGCGCAGCGCCTCTTTCAGGCTGAACGGCCGATCGTATTTCCTCAAGATATCGCGGAAGGCCTCGTCGGCCAGTTCCTGAAACGTCATCATCCGATCCTTGGCGAGAAGATCGACCGAGGCCCAGGTTTCCGGGTCGAACTGCACGCGCTTGCCCGTCATTCCTCCCTCCAATGGTCAGCGCGGTGTGATCGAAGCCGGCGCCGGCGGTTGAACGTCGAACTGATCGGCCGAGATCTCCAACGTCCCGAGCAACGTCGGCATAACGACGCGGATCGGCGCCATGACCGGTGTTCCTGAAACCGGCGCAAACCACAGCTCCATGTCCCGCCTCCCCGCAACATGTTTCACCAGCATGCTGTCGGCGCGATAACCGGCGATCGGCTTGAGCACCACGCCGCAGACCAGCACTATTCCGGAGAAGCTTCGCTCGAGCGCGACTTTGTCGACGCGTTTGTAGGACAGCGTGAGATCGTAGCGGCGGCGGCCGTCGAAGATCGCCAAGACATGATTGCAATTGGCGGCCTGCAAAGGTTCGCCGTTGGCCGGAATCAGCATCGCACTGAGCGGGTCGGACACGTTGCGGCGGTCGGCATCGGTGACCGGCACGCGATCGACACCGGCTGGCGGCGCGGTGCCCGACAACTCCTTGACGGAGCCATCCTCAAACGTCATCCGCAATTCCGCATCGCCTTCGTCGTCGTTGCTTTTCGACGTAAAAAATCGCGGCGTCACGCGCCCGTCCACGATCATCCCGCGCACGTCAACCGACCCTTCGCCGTTGACGAGAACGCTGAGGACGCCGCTGGCCTTGCCATTAGCGGACGTCGTGTACCGCTGCTCGCCCATCGCCACCAGCCAGGCAATCTGGCCTATCGGCACGCCGGTCATCGATAGCGTATAGTGCGCCTTTAACCGCGTCTGAGCATCGGCACGGTTGAACGGACCGGCCATCGGGACTGCCAATGCCGCCACCACGCCGACAGCTGCGATACGAATTTTCCAGCCTGACGCCCTACGACTCTCGCCGGACATTCCCCATATCTCCCGAAAGGAACGCTCTTGCGAGCGGGGCGTTTCCACCGACCGTGCTTGATGGGAATCAAACGTGCCCGACATTGTGACGCTGACCATTAATCCGTCCATCGATATTTTCGTGAATGTCGGCCACGTCGAGCCGACCCGGAAAATGCGCTGTTCGGCCCCCAAGCGGGATCCTGGCGGTGGCGGCATCAATGTCGCACGTGTCGCACACCGCCTCGGCGGCGACGTTGCGGCGATCTATCCCACCGGCGGGGCGATCGGCAAACTGTTGCAGCGGCTCGTCGAACGCGAGGGTATCGCCAGTCTGGTGACGCCGTCCCACGTCGAGACCCGCGAAAATTTCACCGCCTTCGAGGACGACAGTGGCGAACAATTCCGCTTCGTCTTGCCGGGTTCTCGGCTGCATGACTCCGAGTGGCAGGCCTGCCTCGATAAACTCGCGGCGGTGACGCCACGACCGAAATATGTGGTCGCCAGCGGCAGCGAACCGCCCGGAGTGCCGGCCGACTTCTTCGCGAGGGTCGCCAAACAGGCGAAGGCGATGGGCGCCAAAACCATTGTCGATACCACCCAGGACGCACTTGCCGCCGTGCTCAAGGAAGGCGTGACGATGATCAAGCCGAATCTTGCGGAGTTGTCGGAGTTTGCCGGCGCGACGCTCGACAACGACAAAGATCGCGTTGATGCCTGCCGTAAACTCACCGCCGGCGGGCACACCGAGATCGTCGCACTGACGCTCGGCGATCAAGGCGCTCTTCTGGTAACGGACAACAAAGTCTGGCGGGCGCAGCCGATGAAGATCGAAGTCGCCAGCACCGTCGGCGCCGGCGACAGCTTCCTCGGCGGCATGGTGGCGGCACTGGCCGCAGGCAAGCCGCTGGTGGAGGCCTTCCGCGTCGCCGTAGCGGCAAGCACCGCGGCGGTGATGAGCCCCGGCACCGAATTGAGTCACGAGGCCGACGTCAAGCGCCTGCTGCCGCAGGTGCAGATCAGCGAGATGGAAGCGGCGCTGACTTAAAGACCAGTTACTTTACGCGATCACTTGGGGCCGGCGATCTGACGCAGCGCCGGTTCGTTGGTGATCACGAGCGAGCGGTTGCTGATTTCGATCAGATCGGCACGCTGGAATTCGCCGAGAACCTTGCTGACGTGGACCGGGGTGAGACCGGTAGCATCGGCGATCTGACGCTGACGCAACGGAAAGTCCAGCGTCTGACCGTGAACCATGCCACGTTTGGTTAGACGCTCCACCAGATTGAGGATGAGGCGTGCAATACGTTCGTCGGCGGTACGGCGGCCGAGATCAAGCGCGAGTTGATCGGAATTCGCTTTCTCTTCGATCCAGCACTTGGAGATCTTTTCGAACAGGCTGGGATTCTTGAACAGGAGCGTCTTCAGCTCGCTGCGCTTGAACTTGCGGTAGGTTACGTCGGTCACGGCTTCGATGAGACGGCCCGACATAGGTTCGAACAGGCTCGGCGTCGATACGATATCGCCGGGCAAGAAGAACGAGAGAATTTGGCGACGGCCGTCGGAGAGCGAGATCGACGAAGTCGCCCAGCCCTTGCAGATGACGATCACGAAGTCCGGCGATTCGGACGGATGCAGGATGGTGCGTCGCGCCGGGATCGTATGTGTCGAGGTGTTGAGGGGCAACGCACCGGGCTGCTGCTCGGCCGCCGACTCCGCCCAAGTCGAAAAAGTGGAATAGAGGCTGTTGTCGTCTATCGATCCCACGGGAAAGTGTGCGGGGATGATGTTGGGGTCCGTTTCAACGATGTTTGAAAGTGCGCTCACGTAGGCCTTCCATTTCCAGTTGCCGGTTAGTCGCAATGAGGCAATCGAAAACTCTAGAACTCGACCGGCCTCACGCTCCATTCCGAATGTTTGTCCATGTTGTTTTGGTACTCGGCACTGGCAGACTGACTATCTATCTGAACATCACTGACAATTCAGGGGTTGTACGTAGCGGCGCGCTGCAATTTTTTCTCTAAGCGCGTCGTCTCGCAATATCGCAGCGTCGTTCTAAAGATTAGGTAATTCTAAAGTTCCGCAAAAGGAAAAGTTGATAAACTAGATTATGTCTCTCGCATGAATTTTCGCCTCCGGTTTACGGAAATACCGCATTTAGCTACGTCGATACCGCATATCACATATGTGCAATGGCGATAGCGTGATTACGCCACGCTTGTGCCGCGAATCAGTTGACGCGGCGAGCAAGGGCAAACGCGCTCGTCAGTTATATCTACATCCAAAAATAGGGAATTTTTTGTTATTGTAGTTTGTCATTCTGCGCTGCGTGGAAATTTAATCAGCGCCTTATCTCGATTTGTCATAGTGCGGCGTCGACTCAGATCGCAAACGCTTTGCATACGATTCTGTGTCCGCTTTCGAAGTCTGGTGCCGGCAAGGGGCCGCATGAAAACGACCGTCAATCTGCGCGACCTGACGATATTGGTTGCCGATCCGAGTTCGTACACGCGTCGCGTCATCAACGGCATGTTGCGCGGCTTCGGCGCCAATAAAGTCGTGGAAGTCGAACAGTCGACCGGTCTCTTCCAGGCATTGTCGACTCAAAAGATCGGCATCCTGCTGTGCGACTTAAACCTTCCTCCCCATGGCGGCCTTGAATTGACGCGCGCGATCCGCGGCAATGCCGACAACGAAAACCGCACGATGCCGATCCTGCTGATGACCAGCAATACAAGCGAGAAGATCGTCAAGAGCGCCCGGGATGTCGGCGCCAATATGGTCGTCGCCAAGCCGATGTCGCCGAACAGCCTGTACGACAGGCTGAGCTGGATGGCCTTCCACCCGCGGGCCTTTGTCGATTCGCCAAATTATTTTGGGCCCGACCGGCGCTTCAAAATCGAGGGCTTCCCGGGCGGCGTCGGCCGCCGCAAGGGCGATCAGGTAGTCAACGTGTCCGAGGAAACCGGGCCTGCGCTGGCGCAGAACGACATCGACAGTCTCTTTACTGCTGCCCGGAGTGGACAAACATGAGCCCACCGAAGTCGACCACGCAGGATGTCGCGATATTTTTTCCCGACACGCGGTTCGAACGCATGGCACGGCGCAGCGGCGGTCTCACGCGCGAAGAGGCGATGAAGGGCGCGCAACAGCAGCTCGATCAGATTAAGCCCGACTTCGAGCCCTGGCTCGAAAAGCAATTGCAGGATCTCAGATTGGCTCTCGGCGGGCTTAATGACGGTGCGGCATTCTCGTTACCGATGGACACTGGACAGCGCATTTGCGCGGAAGTCCAGGACACCGGTACGACCATGGGCTTTAGCCTCGTCACCTTCGTCGCCAACGCGCTTTACGAAATTCTCGAAACCGTCAAAGCTGGCGCGCCTTACGACAAGGACATGGTGACCTGTCACGTCGACGCCTTGTTTTTCGTTGTGCGTGAGCCGTATCGCAATATGTCGCCCGACGATGTGCCGGAATTGACGGCCGGCCTGCGGCGCCTCGCCGACATCGCTAGCATCAGCCCCGCCAAAGACGAATAGCCGGCGGAACCTTAAGCCGGCTGTCCGCTTTCGGGGCGGCGCTTCCTCCGCTGGAATTCAACCACCTGCTGCGCCGTATCCTGCTTCAGCTTGCTGAAGACCGCCAAAGATCGCCCCAACGACTGTTCCGATAGCCCGTCCTTGCCGGCGCATAGCCGGAGCACCGATTTGACGGTGGACCACGACAGCCCGATCGCTTTCGCAACGATCAGGATGGTCTCTTCCAGATCCTGAACCATCACGCGCTCGATCACGTCGACCGGCAGGGCGCACATCATCGCGAGTGTAACCGCCGTCTCTTCGAACTTCTTGGCATTGGCAAAAGCAGCAACGTCGCTTTCGCTCAACGCGCGTTTGGCTCGCAACCCCTCGACATGTTTGCGCGCCGCGGCGTAGCTGTGCGACTTCGCAGCCGCCTTTTCCTGGATAGCGGCGGCCACGTCGCCCACCGCACTTCTGATCTCCGCTGCGATCTCGGGATGCGCCGCCTCGAGCGCGATACGCACCGCATTGGACGCCGTACTGAGCAGCTTGAGAAAATGCTGACGGCGGATTTCCGGCCGGGACCCGACTGAGTGCGTCAGCTCGTCGTCACCTTCGGACCGCTTGATCAGCCGCAGGTAGCCGGTTTCAGAAAATCGCGCGCCTTTGTTACGAACTACGTTGAGCGCGACATCCCGGTCCCCACGCTCGACCAAAACGTCAGTGACGGTCTCCGCAATTTCCTTGCGGTTCGAAATCGCGAGCAAATGCTTCTGACTCTTGGTCAGAGCGTTCTCGATCAAGGCTGCGTTTTCGAGCTGGGGCGAGTGTTCCAGCACCGGCCCGGCAACCGATATTTCGTCGTCGAAGGCAAGCTTGCGAATGGCGTTGGGCGGCGCATTCACGACCGGCGCGAGCCGCTGCGCCAGGGCTTCACGTGCTGACAGCTCGACATCCGCGATCAGATGACTGAAGACGCCGTCAAACAGGGTGACGTGATCGACCGAAAAATGCGCGGACCCGAACACGAACAGATCGGTGACCCGGCGCAAGGTTTTGATGCGACGGTCGGCGGAGCCATCGGACAGCGCCTCTTCGAGCTCGCTGATGATCGCATTTTGCTGACTCATCGCGCAGTGCCTTTCCGGCTAAAAGGTAATGTCGACACCGATCTCGGCAAGAACTTCCGGCGACAGCTTCGGCGCCGGCGATACGCCCAGCCCTTCCTGAAACCGCTGTAACAGCCGTTCTTTGAGATCCGCGACCGTGATACCGGCGATGACACTATGCCCAAGCTCGACGCGTTTGTCGCCAGCGGCGGGCGTCGTGCCGTGCGCTTGCGCATACCTCGTCAGCGCCTCGCCCAGGCCTTCGAACTCCTGTTTCAGTCTGTCGAAGCTCTGCAACGCCACGACCAGATCCCGGCTCGGCTTGCCGCTTGCCATCACCAGGTCGGTCACGCGGCTCACCGTTTCATCGAGGCTCAGCGCGTTATCGAGCAATAACGCCGCGAACACCGCTAAAAATGCGCCGACATCGTCTTCTGACTCTTGCACAGGGTCTTTCCGCAAAATTAGTACGCTTTACCTCTTGCTGCGGCGCTAGCGCCCGTTACGCCAGCTTGCCCATGACCTGCTCGATTTTTTCGCGCAGGATCGCCGCCGTGAACGGCTTGACCAGATAGTTGTTGACACCCGCTTCGGCTGCTTTGACGACGAGTTCGCGATCGCCGCGGCCCGTCAGCAGAATGAATGGAACCTTGCGCACGACAGGATGACTGCGCACCGCTCGCAGCAGGGCCAATCCGTCCATTTCCGGCATGTTGTAGTCGGAGATGATGAGGTCGATCGGCTGCAGTCCGGCGGTGGTCATCGCCTGGACGCCGTTCTCAGCTTCCGAGATCTGACGGAACCCGATCTCTTCCAGGGTCATGCGGGCCATTGCCCGGACGCTGTTCTGATCGTCGACAAGGAGAACCTTAATCGCAGTTGCATTTGGCATTCTTCGTACTCCCGGGCATTGCGCCCAAACTAATTACGCTCGACAGGACCCGCCGTTACGCGGCACTCGTTGCAAGTTTCTCGACCGGGGCCGCCTGCGGCATTGCACCCTCGACCGAGGAATTTGCGGCTATATCCGATAGTTTTTCGACATCGAGAATGAACGCGACCCGGCCGTTGCCGAGAATGGTCGCGGCCGCGATGCCCGGAACCGCGCCGTAGCTTTCCTCGATACTCTTGATGACGACCTGCTGATGACCGAGAAGCTCGTCGACGATCAGGCCGAAATGCGTCCCTTCGCCCGCGTCGGTGATGATCACCACGCGTTCGCCGGAATCTTTCATTTCGGTGCCAACGTCGAGCAATTCACTCAACAGAACAAGCGGCACGAATTCGCCGCGCAGCTGAAGCATGCCGCGCGTCCCGATTAGATTGCTGATGTCGGAGCGAGCCGGCCGCAAGCACTCGACGATCGACGAGAGCGGCATGACGTAGGTCTGCGTCCCGACCTTGATGACCATGCCGTCCATGACCGCAAGGGTCAGCGGCAGGGCAAGCGAGATGACCATGCCTTTGCCAGGCGTCGACTTCACCGAGATGCGGCCGCCGATTTCCTGAATATTGCTGCGGACGACGTCCATACCGACGCCGCGCCCGGAGATGTCGGAAATCGTCTCGGCGGTCGAGAAGCCGGGCAACATGATGAGGTTGGCGATCTCGTCGTCCGTCAGGGTCGCATCGGCGCGTATCAGGCCCTTTTCCTTGGCCTTGCGCAGCACACGCTCCGAGTTGATGCCGGCGCCGTCATCCTTGATCTGGATGATGATCTTGCCGCCACGATGCTCGGCGGAGAGACGGATGACGCCCTCCTCCGGTTTGCCGGCGGCAATACGCGCGGCGGGAGATTCGACGCCGTGGTCGACCGAATTGCGGATGATGTGCGTCAGCGGATCGCCGAGGCGCTCGATGATCGAGCGATCGACTTCGGTGGTCTCACCGACCATTTCCAGACGAACTTTCTTGTGGGTCTTGGCCGCCACTTCGCGCACGAGACGCGGCATGCGCTGGAACACCGAGCCGACCGGCTGGGCGCGCATCGACATGACACTGTCCTTGAGCTCGCGTGTGTGGTGAACGACTTCTTCCAAAATCTGGATCAGCCGGCCGCTGGCGGTCTCCGGCAAGTCCTGGACGACCTGGCCGAGCATGGCCTGCGAGATGACGAGTTCGCCCACCATGTTCACGACGCGGTCGATGCGCTCGAGCTCAATGCGGGTGGTCGTCGCGGCAGGCTTGGTCGTGGCCGCACGCACGGCGGCGGGAGCCTCGGCGGTTTCGGCGGCAACCGGAGCCTTTGCAACCGGGGCGTCGGGAACAAGCGAGGGCGCTTCAATCGGCAGATTCGACATCACCGGCTTGAAGTCATCGATCGAATCGATCACCTGGCTCAGCGCCACCTCTTCGGTAACGACTTCCGTAATCTCCAATTCGCTGTCACCGGCGACAAATTCGAACACTTCGTCGATCTTGGCGCGCTCCGCTTCGGTGCGCAGGCTACCGACCCACCAGATGTACGGATAGTCCGGTTCGATCTCGGCGAGCGGCGGCAGACGGTCCGTCTGCGCCACAAGGTCGAGTTCGCCGAGCTTGCTTAGCTCGCGAATGACGAAGAGCGGCTCATTGGCCTTCTTCAGAAGGTCCGGCTTCGGCTTGAAGGTGATCGAATAGGTCTTGAACGGATCAGCCGGAGCCTCATCCATACTCGCCATGACCGGCTTGAATTCGAGGCCGTCGAAATCGGCCGGCGCCGGAGTGTTGTCGTCTTCCGCGGCTTCCGCCGCGCCGCCGCCCTCTTGCTTGATGATGGCTTCAAGCGCCGCACGGCATTCAGCGCCCACATCGGCGCCGATCGGCTGGTTGGACCGTGACATCTGAACGAGATCGGACAACACGTCGCTCGAAGCCAGAAGCACGTCGATATTCTCAGGCGTCGCGTTCAAGCTGCCGCGCCGCAAACCGTCGAGAACGGTTTCAAAGACATGGGCAAATCCGACCAGCCCTTCGAAGCCGAAAATGCCGGCACCGCCCTTGACCGAATGGACCCCGCGAAAAACTGCGTTGATCGTATCGTCCGATCCCTGTCCTTCGCGAATATCGGTGAGACCAGCTTCAATCTGCTGCATCGCCTCATCGCACTCATCGAAGAATGTGATCTTAAGTTGGTCTAAACCTGCCATGAGCGTCGGCCTTTATGAATTCCAAGAAACCTACGGAGCGACCTTGCGAACCGTCGCGATCAGCCGCTCCGGGTCAAAGGGCTTTACCATCCAACCGGTGGCGCCGGCCTCGCGCGCGAGATTCTTCTTCTCGGCTTCACTCTCGGTCGTCAGGACCAGAATGGGCGTCGACTTGTGAGCGGGGTTCTTGCGCAGATTGCGAATGACTTCGTAGCCATCCATGCGCGGCATATTGATGTCGGTAATGATGACGTCAGGCTTGCGGTCCATGCCTTCCAGCACATCGAGGCCGTCCTGACCGTCCACGGCCTGGAGAACGTCGAAGCCCGCTTCGGCCAGCGTGAGCATGAGCATGTCGCGCATGGTCTTGGAATCATCGATGGTCAAAATACGC
>DASYCM010000202.1:0-4821 GCA_036500165.1 Pseudolabrys sp. | reverse complement strand
AAAAAAGGCCGGCAGCGATGCCGGCCTTTTCGTTGAGGTCTTTGCGAGCGCTTACTTGGTGATGAGCTTGCTCGTGCGAACCGGCTCGCCGTTATCCCACTGGTAGCGCATGGCCACCGAGAAGATGTGGATGTTCGACTTTACGTCGCCGATGTAGGTGCCGGAGGTGTTGAGCCACGGATTGCCCGACGCCGCGCTGATGTTGATCGGCGTGTTCTTCACGTCGATGTAGGAGTAGCCGACATCGAAGGACAGGCCCTTGAACGGCGCCAGATAGGTCGCGCCGATCGAGTACCACATGCGATCATTGTCAGGCAGGCGCGGCGTGCGCACGCCATCGGTGATCGGGCTCTTCTCGTAGCCAATACCGGTGCGCAGAGTCAGGTTCGGCAGCGCGGCATATTCGAAACCGGCCGAGTAGAAGTAGCTGTTGCTGTACTGGAACGGCAGCGTAATTGCGTTGCCGCCCAAAGTCGCGGGAGCGCCACTACCCTGGTTGATCGTCGCGGTGCCGATGCGCGCCCAGTTGGCGAACTCGAAACCGGCGAGGAAGGTCCAGCGGTCGGTGAAGCGCTGACGCAGACCGATGCTGAGCTGATCGGGCAGCTTGAGGTTGGTGTTCACCGAACCCGTCGTCGTCGCCGGCAGCGTGTTCGACGTCGACAAGGTGCCGTCGATCTTCTGGTTGATCGACGAGCGGTAGCCGATGCCGATCGTGGTGCCGACCATCGGTGTGATGGTGGTGCCGAGGGTGAAGCCGTAGCCATAACCGCTACCGCCGATCTGCAGCGTGTTGAACGGAACCGCGCTGGTGAGCTGGCCGTAGTTGACCGACATCCACTGGATCTGCACGCCGGCGGCGACGCTGATCATGTCGTTGATCTTGTAGGCGATCGATGGCGAGGCGTTCAGCGTGCGCACGCTGGAATTCTGCATGTAACCCGCGCCGGCCCAGAGCGCCGGGGCCGAAACCGACAGACCGAAGGGCGAGTTGACCGACATGCCAATCCAGAGCTTGTCGTTGAGCTGGATGCTCGAGTAGCTCGCCGGCACCGCCGCCGCGTCACCCGTGTTGCTGGCGCCGCTGCCAAAGACAGACAATGCGCTCGTCGTTGCGGTCTGGTTGGCCTTCGGGAAGATGCCGGTGATATCGCCTTCAAACGCTTTACCCGCGTATTGCGTCATGGTCGCCGGGTTCCAGAACATCGACGACAGCGGACCACCCGCGGCCATGCCGGCGAAGGAGGCGCCCTGTCCCGCCGCGCTTTGTTCGCGGACGGCAAAACCACCGGCGTTGGCTGCGGTGGTGGCGACGAGAAGAACGGCCGCGCCGCTGCACGCCAAAAGAACGGATTTCAAGCTACGGAATGACATGAGAGCCCCCAATTGCCGCGCCGTTATGCAGAAGGCGCTTGCTTGGGAGCATCGTGACGAGTCTCCAGGCAGGCTTCAATCGAAGAGCGCCCGAAAATCGTGTGTTAACTGTGGTTTATGCGCAATTTTGACGGCTGTGGCTGGCTGGCCACAGTGTGGACACGCCGGCTTTGTTTCCACCGAGAGGCGAAACGCCAATCACATTCAATAGCTTAGGTATTCGCCTGCGGCAGGCCGCCACAGACCGTTTCAGGCGAAGGCCACGCCGAGCCGGGTTGTCGTGCGCCAGATCACCCGGCAGTTCTGCCTGAGATGGTCGGTCTCGATCACCAGCGTGAACGCCTCGGGGATGCCGAGCTGACCCGCCACCTCGAGCATGGCGCCGGCCGGCGACAGATTGCGCACGCGGCAATCGTAAGCGGCGCCGTTGTTGAAACGGATGCTGCCGCCCTTGAGTGTGCGGTGCCGGGAAACCTTGCGCCGTTCGACGGGTTCGAGAACGGTGGAATCGTCATGAGCCTGGTTCATCGCTTCCCCCATCGGCGCGCCTGATATGGCGCTGCCGCAGTTGGACGAATGACTAAGATCAAAAGGATACGGCTTCCGGTTTATCCGATCGTGAAACAGATTGTCGAAATACGACGGCTGCCGTTAGCAATTGCTAACCATGCATCCCGCAACGGACGGCGGCCTGTTACGAAGCCTTGCCCGGTAGCAAAGCGCGCGACGAGAGCTCCCGCTTGAAGTTGGCCGTCGCTTCTTCGATCAGCACCGCGCTGTTGGCCTTCTCAAGTTTGCGCAACAGAACCTTCAACGCCGGATCCTTGTCACGGATCACCCAGCGGCGGGCGAAAACCTGGGCATCGAAGAAGGATGTGATCCGAACCGGGTTGGGAACGGAGGGAAGACAGGCGTCGAAGTGCTGAGTGAAAGGAATAGTCATGTCGTCTCAAAAGTTGGAAGGGATCACAGCCTTGCGCCTGCTCCCACCATGCGCATCCTTGATCCGGCAGCGATAGGGCCACTGTGGATAGAACGGCGTTATTTGCCCGTGCAGCGAAACTATTTTCAGTTCAACGGTACCGCGGTAAACTTGCCTTGTGGCGCAGCAGCAATGAGCCTATGCCCATCGCACACGAGCGTAGGCCCCGTCTCGCGGTTCCAGTGAGCGGCCTTGCCGGAAAGATTAAATGAACATCTACATTTTCAAATCGCAAGCCAAACCTGAATTGCGCGCGTTTTCCGACGACCGGGGTGGCCAGAAGCTGCCGGCGCAATTTCGGCCGTGGCATGCGGTCGGCGTAATCAAGCCGGACGCAGCGCCGCCCAATAATCTGTCCCGCGACGTGATCGAAAAGTCGATCGCCGGCACCGGTTATCAGCTCTACAAGATGAAAACCGGCAAATAGCACTACGTTGGCGGCAAAGCTGCCGATCCAGCGCGCGCCGACGAAATTGCAGCAGTGCACGTTGGTGCGGCGCCTTCGCCTGCATCATTCGCCGTGAGTGTGATTGTGTAACGGGCGATGGCTGGCCCATATAAACGAACATGACTCATACTCACGACGCCCGGCATGGCGGCGACGGCCATAACCATTCAGACCATGACCATTCAGGTCACATCCACACGCACGTTCCCACCGATTTCGGCCCGGCCTTCGCGCTCGCGACGGCACTGAATTTCGCGCTGGTCATTGCGCAAGTCGTCTATGGCCTGTCGGCGAATTCCATCGCGCTCTTGGCTGACGCCGGTCACAATTTCGGTGATGCGCTGTCTCTACTCCTGGCCTGGGGCGCTCATGTGCTGGCGCGACGGCTGCCGACCGAACGTTTCACCTACGGTTACCGCTCCGCATCCATCCTGTCGGCGCTGATTAACGCCGTCATGATGCTGGTCACCACCGGCGCCATCGCGTGGGAAGCCATCGGACGGTTTTCAGACCCCGGCAATGTCGGCGGCCTGACGGTCATGATCGTCGCCGCCATCGGCATTGCCGTCAACGGCGGCTCGGCCTGGCTGCTGATGGCCGGACGCAAGGACGACATCAATATCGGCGGCGCATTTCTGCATTTGGTCGCCGATGCCGCCGTCAGCGCCGCCGTGGTCGTCGCCGGCGCTCTGATCTTCTGGCTCGGCTGGAACTGGATCGATCCGGTGGTCAGCCTGCTGGTGTCCGTCGTCGTCGTTTACGGCGCATGGGCCTTGCTGCGTGAGTCAGTACGGTTGTCGATGAATGCGGTGCCGTCGGCGATCCAGCCGTCCGATGTCTGCGGTTATCTCGAAACATTACCCGGCGTCGTCAGCATTCACGACCTGCACATCTGGGCGATGAGCACGACCGAAAATGCCCTGACGTGTCACCTTGTGATGCCGCAAGGACATCCGGGCGACGCCTTTCTCGTGCGGGTGTCGCACGACCTCGAACACCGCTTCAAAATCAGGCACCCGACTTTCCAGATCGAACTGGCCGACGCCGGTCCCTGCCCGCTGGCGCCGGCGCATGTGGTTTGACCACTAGCGCGGCCGTGTCCGCACGCCCATATTGTTGTGATGGCCAACCGCCCTTGCAAACCTGACGCCGACACTAAACGCCTGTGGCAAATGCTGATGCCTGGCGTCATCATGCCGTCCTGCGGAATCGCTGACGAAGCGGATGCAGGCGAGAACGATAAGGTTGCGGCATCCTCCCGCGATACCAAACCGCCGGTCGATAAAGACTGAAAAAGACCCCGGCGTGTGGTTCCGGGGCCTTCTTCTCAGTTGCCGGGGCTCAGACGAAATCCCGGCAATCACTCGCCGCGGCTAGGGAGCCGCGTCGAATTACGTTTGCACTCGCGCGCTGCTACTTGAGCTGCGTCGAAATGCTTTTGAATTTTCCGTTGAGGCCGGTGCCGAGACCGTTGACGACCGTGATGATGGCGAGCGCCACGCCGGAGGCGATCAAGCCATATTCTATCGCCGTCGCCCCCGATTGATCGGCGGCGAAGCGCTTGAGCAAGGCAAACATAGTGATATCTCCCGTCGCCCGGCTGGGCTCGAGTGGATATCCTTCTGGACGGTCAGGAAAAATGCGCGAGCTTCTGCCGCGCGGGGTGACCGTTATATAAAAGGCGCTCGTTACGAGTTCCCGAAGATTTATGCTGAACGCGAATTAACCGTTCGATTTTCCCAAAGCCATCGCGCCACAGCAAGCGCCAGTCCGGCGCCCAGCAATTGCGCCGCGATGAAAGCCATCACGCCGCCCGGCGCTATTCCTGCGAATGTATCGGACCAGGCACGGGCGAATGTCACCGCTGGATTGGCGAATGATGTCGACGCGGTGAACCAGTAGGCCGCCGTTATGTAAAGTCCGACGGCGTACGCGACCGAGTCCGGCGCACGCGCTACGCAGCCGAAGATCGTCAGCAGCAGGCCGAAGGTCGCGACCGCTTCCGCCAGCCATTGGC
>DASYCM010000201.1:0-1567 GCA_036500165.1 Pseudolabrys sp. | reverse complement strand
GTGCTGCTGTTCGGCTTCAACAAGGTGCCGCCCTGGCTCTATGCGATGTCGGCCGCAATCGTCGCGCTCGGCACGGCGTTCTCGGCATTCTGGATTCTGGCGGCCAATAGCTGGATGCAGACGCCGGCCGGCTACGAGATGCACAACGGCGTTGCGATCCCCACCGACTGGCTGGCCATCGTCTTCAATCCGAGTTTCCCTTACCGTTTTTCGCATATGCTCAACGCCGCCTATCTGACCACGGGCTTTGTGGTGCTGGCGGTGGGCGCGCGCTATCTGCTCGCCGGAAAATACGTCGAGGAAGGCCGCACCATGCTGCGCATGGCGATCGGCCTCACCGCCATCCTCGCGCCTTTGCAGCTCTTCCTCGGCGACCAGCACGGCCTCAACACGCTGGAACACCAGCCGATCAAGATCGCGGCGATGGAAGCGCATTGGGATGGCAGCAAACCCGGCGATTTCCACCTCTTCGCCTGGCCGGATGAAAAAGCCGGCACCAACCACTTCGAACTGTCGATCCCCAAAGGCGCATCGCTGCTCCTGACGCACAAAATGAACGGCCTGTTTCCCGGTTTGCTCAGCGTGCCGGAAAACGAAAGGCCGCCGGTCAAGACCGTGTTCTTCGCCTTCCGCATCATGGTCGGTATCGGCCTTTTCATGATCGCCGCGGCTTTACTTGGCGCTTTCATGTGGTGGCGCGGTGTTCTGTTCGATCAACGCTGGTATCTCGGCGTCATGGCGCACTGCTGGTGGATGGGCTTTGTCGCGGTGATCGCGGGCTGGGTCGTGACCGAAAGCGGACGGCAGCCCTGGCTCGTGTATCACATCCTGCGTACCGCCGACGCCACGTCGCCCGTGCTCAGCACGACAATCCTCGGCACGCTGGTGATGTTCGTCGTCGCTTACGGCATCGTGTTCTCGTTCGGCATTTATTACATCAACCGGCTGATCGCGCTCGGCCCGCGTGCCGGCGATACGCACGAGCCTGCCAATTTCTCGGCGAGCCCGATTGCTGCCGCACGGGATGAAGGCCGCGAAGCTCTCAAAGGGGGCTCCTGATGGAATGGTATCTCCCGCTGATCTGGGCCGCGGTTATCGGCATCGCCGTCGCAATGTACGTCGTCCTCGACGGCTTCGATCTCGGCATCGGCATCCTGTTTCCGTATGCCAAGACCGAGGGCGAACGCGACCAGATGATGCGCTCGATCGCCCCGTTCTGGGACGGCAACGAGACATGGCTGGTGCTCGGCGGCGCCGGATTGTTCGTCGCCTTCCCGCGCGCCTACGCAATATTGATGCCGGCATTTTATCTACCGGTGATCGTCATGCTGCTGTCGCTGGTATTCCGCGGCGTCGCGTTCGAGTTTCGCACCGTGTCGCGCAGCAAGACCGGGTGGAATATCGCTTTTACCATCGGCTCGACGCTGGCTGCGTTCGCGCAAGGCGTTATTCTCGGCGGCTTGATCCAGGGCATCTCCGTGCGCGACGGCGCCTATGCCGGCGGCACATTCGATTGGGCCACGCCTTTCGGTCTGTTGTGCGGACTGGCTTTGGTCGCGGGCTACGC
>DASYCM010000200.1:0-10853 GCA_036500165.1 Pseudolabrys sp. | reverse complement strand
ACCCGTTCCGAAGTCGCGCTCTATGTGCTCAACCACAAGCGTGGCCATCTGCGCGCGCTCGAAGAGCGCTACAAGATCACCATCACCGTTTCGGCCGATGAGACCGTGAACGCGCAGATATCGTATAATGTCGACCGCGGTGAGCTGATGCATACGCCCGAGGCCGCGAAGGCGATCCTCGCCGCGCAGCCGCAGGCGATTTCGGTGCTCGAAGCCGAAGAAGATGTGCTGGACGATGCCGCAGCCGAGGATGAGGTCGAGGACGATCTGGAAGCCGAAGACGGCGAGACTTTCACTTCATCGCGCGACCACGGTGACGACCACATCGAGCAGGTCGATGCCGGTGGCATGGAACCGCGCGAGGGTGGACGTGGCGAAGGCCGCGACGAACAGCGTGACGGCAGGACTGGTGAGGCGCGCGAAGGCGGACGCCGCCGGCGTCGCCGGGGTCGCGGCCGTGGACGCGGTCGCGATGGTGAGCCGCGCGAAAACGGTGCACGTCAGCCGCACGAGGGCGGCGCGCCACTCGCCGCGGAAAATGGCGGCGAACACGCGATCGCGCATGAAGATCATGATGGCGGCGCGACGGAAGAGTTCGCCGGTGAGCAGCCGCGTCAGGAAGGCGCGCACGGCAATTCACAAGGTAATGGACACGCCGACGGTGAAGAAGGTGGTGACGACGTTCGCCGCCGTCGCCGTCGTGGCCGCCGCGGCGGACGCCGCAACCGTAGCCGCAATGGCGATCAACCGAACGAAGCTGGGGCGAACGAAGCCGGACACGAGGGCAACGACGCTCTACACGACGGCGCCACCGGTCACGTCGGCGCCGAACAGAACACACCGGCCTACAGTTCGCCGGGTTTCGAGGCGCCGCACTCCGAACGCCCGGCGCAGGAGCCGGTCTACGAGGCTCCACGTGCCCCGGCACCGGTTCACGCCGAGATGACGCCGTCGTCCGCGCCCGCTCAGGAAGCGCCGCGCCGCCGTTCGACCATCCGCGAGGCCGCGCCGGTCAGCTCCAGCGCGCCATCGGCGCCCTCGCCCGCTCCGGCTCCTGCCTACGAGCCGCCCGCTCCGGTGGTCTCCAGCACAGCGCCAGAAACCGCCGCAGCGCCAAAGCGCGGCTGGTGGGGCAAGCGTCTGCTCGGCGGCACCGACTGACATAGGACGCACCGATGCGATCCGCCTGGAGCGAGCAAGACGCCAAGGCCGCGATCGATCACTACGGGAAGTCTGGCATTGGGCCTGAGCTGGCGTTGCGCGTGTATTCGACGCGCCTGCTCGGCCGCGATGCGAAACTTGTGCTGCACGGTGGCGGCAATACCTCGATCAAACTGACGACGCGCGACCTTACCGGCGCAGATGTGCCGGCGTTGCACATCAAAGGCTCCGGCTGGGACATGGGCTTCATCGAGCCGCCCGGCATGCCGGCGGTGCGCATGGAGCCGCTGCTGCGGATGCGCGCGCGCGACACGCTTTCCGACGACGATATGGCGCGCGTGCTGCGCTCGACGCTCATCGATCCGCAATCGCCCTCGCCGTCGGTCGAGACGCTGTTGCACGCCTTCATCCCGGCCAAGGTCGTCGACCACACACACGCCACCGCGGTGCTGAGCCTGATCGACCAGCCCGACACCGCCGCGCTCTGCAACGACATCTACGGCACGCGCATGGGCTATGTGCCCTACATCATGCCCGGCTTTGCGCTGGCGAAAGCGGCGGCGGATGCGTTCGACAAGAATCCGAACGTCGAGGGCCTGATCCTCGACAAGCATGGCATTTTCACCTTCGGCGCCGACGCGCGCGAAGCTTACGAGCGCATGATCGAAATGGTGACGCTCGCCGAGCAGCACGTTGCCAAAGGCAAGAAGAGTTTCGCTGCGATGACGTTGCCGGCGCAAATCGCAAGCATCGAAGACGTCGCGCCGATCATTCGCGGCGCCTGCACGCTCAAGGATGCCGACGGCGCGCACAAACGGCTGATTTCGGAATTCCGCACGAACGACGAGATCCTCGCCTTCGTCAACGGCAAGGACGTGTCGCGCTATGCGCTGGCCGGCGCGCTGACGCCCGACCACGCCATCCGCACCAAATCCTGGCCGCTGATCGTGCCTGCGCCGGAGGCCGGCAAGCTTGCCGAATTCAAGACTGCCGCGCACAAAGCCGCGCAGGACTTCATCGACAAATACAAAGCCTACTTCGAGCATAACAAGTCGCGCTCGCCGGCCGCGAAGATGCACGATCCTCTGCCGCGCGTCGTGCTGGTGCCGGGGCTCGGCATGTTCGGCATGGGCGAAAGCGCCAAGGCGGCGCGCATCGCCGCCGACGTTTACGAAGCGGCGATCGAAGGCATCAGCGGCGCGGAGAAGCTCGGCACCTTCACGTCGATCTCTGAGCCTGACATGTTCGACATGGAATACTGGTCGCTGGAGCTAGCCAAGCTCGGCGCGCGCAAGGCGTTGCCGCTCGAAGGCCAGGTCGCGGTCATCACCGGCGCCGGTGGCGCCATCGGCGCGGCCACCGCCAAGCTGTTCGCGCAGGCCGGCGCCGAAGTCGCCCTGCTCGACTGCGACGGCAAAGCCGCCGCCGAGAAAGCCAAGGCCATCGGCAGCACGGCGCTGGCGATCGAATGCGACGTCACCAATACCGACTCCGTGCGCGCGGCTTTCGCCAAGGTGACGAAGACGTTCGGCGGCGTCGATATCGTCGTCTCGAACGCGGGCGCAGCCTCGCAGGGCAAGATCGGCGACGTCGATGAGAAGATTTTGCGCGAGAGCTTCGAGCTGAACTTCTTCGCGCATCAGAAGGTGGCGCAAGCCGCCGTCTCGATCATGCTCGCCCAAAGCGCCGGCGGCTGCCTGCTGTTTAACGTATCGAAGCAGGCCGTGAACCCTGGCGCGAATTTCGGTCCCTATGGATTACCGAAGGCGGCGCTGCTGTTGCTCGTCCGTCAATATGCGCTCGATTACGGCGCCGATGGCATCCGCGCCAATGGCGTCAACGCCGACCGTATCCGTTCAGGCTTGCTGACCGACGATTTCATCAAGGAGCGTTCAAAAGCGCGGGACCTGTCCGAGAAGGACTACATGAGCGGCAATCTGCTGGCGCGTGAGGTCACGGCGCAGGATGTGGCGCAGGCTTTCCTCGCCCAGGCCGTTGCCCTCAAAACCACCGCCGATATAGCCACCGTCGACGGCGGGAACATCGCGGCGGCCCTGCGCTAGGCGGCAGCCCTAAAGTGGGGACGCGGACAAGCTCATGCGTCCGGTATAAGGTGCCGCCAACGATTCTGAAGAGGAGCTGCCGATGCGCCGGACCCTGATCGCCATCACCGCCCTGTGCCTGTTCCCCGTCCTTCTGGGCGCCGCGCCGGCTTCGGCCGCGACCGCCGAACAGAAGAAGGAAACCTGCACCTTCGGCGCCGACGACGCCAAGCTAGAGGGCGCCAAGCGCACTGCCTACATGACAAAGTGCATGTCGAACGCCAATTACGAAGCGGCCGCGCGCAAGGACGCGATGAAGATGAAGAAGACGGGCGCAAAACCGGCGGCCAAAAAGCCAGCCGCTGCTCCGGCTGCTGCTCCCGCTGACGCCGATCCGGCAGCGCCGAAGCAGTAGTATCTCTAAGCCGCTTTCGCGGTGGGCCGCTCCAGCGGCGCCACCTCGAAAGTCCGCAGCGTTCCCCGCCGCAACACATCGATCTCGATCGCACGGCCGATACGCTCGGCGTTGAGCACGCGGATCAGATCGTCGACGCCGGTCACCGGCAGGCGGTCGGCCCGCACGATGGTGTCGAGCGACATCAGGCCGGCGCGCGCCGCAGGTCCGTTCGGCTCCAGCGCAGTCACCATCGCGCCCGAGGCGTTCTCGATGCCGGCGTTGCGCGCATACCGCCGCGGCACCGCCGTGGTCTGACCGGACATGCCGATGTAACCGCGCCGCACGCGGCCGTGCTGGATTAATTCGCTCAGCACGAATTCCGCGGTGTTCGAAGCGACCGCGAAACAGATGCCCTGCGCGCCCATGATGACGGCGGTGTTTATACCGATCACCTCGCCGCGCGAACTCACCAGCGCGCCACCGGAATTGCCAGGATTGAGCGCAGCGTCGGTCTGGATAACGTCCTCGATCAACCGTCCGTTGCGCGCACGCAATGAACGTCCCAGCGCGGAAATGACGCCCGCCGTGACGGTCGATTCAAAACCGAGCGGATTGCCAATCGCGATCGCCAGTTGCCCGCGCTTGAGCTTCTTGGAATCGCCAAGCGGCGCATGCGGCAGGTCGCGCACCGAGCCGGCACGCAGCAACGCCAGGTCGGTGTCGGGATCGACGCCGAGCGCGCGCGCTTCCATGACGCGGCCTTCCGAGTCGCGCAGATGGATTTCCTTGGCGCCCTCGACCACGTGACAGTTGGTCAGCACCAGGCCGTCCGGCGCAATGGTCACGCCAGAGCCGACACCGTCCTGTTTGCCGTTGCCGCCGCGCGTCTCGACGCGCAGCACGGCAGGTCCCACCGCATCGGCGACCGAAATCACCGCGTGCGAGTACGCATCGAGTAGTTCGGTGTCGGACACCGGCGGCGCTGCTTCGGCCGCCGGCGTTTCGACAGGTTCTTGTTCATCGAAAGGCGATGTAAAATCGAGCATGGCTGGCTCTTTGGGTGTTCTTCGGGATCGTGTCCCGAGCCTCAGATGTAGGAAGCCGCCGCGAAAAAGAAAGGTGGCCGCTTTGCGGCACCCGGCCACCGCCAAAACACCCTGAAAATAAACGGGCCGCCGCCCCGGATAGGACGACGGCCGCGTCTGATAAACCTCACATCTCCACGCCCCGAATCCTTGCCTCGAACAGCGGAGACGGAGCGGTGCAAAAACTTAGTGGTGCATGAACAGCGCCAGCAGAAGGATGATCGGCAGCGGCACACCCAGCAGCCACAACAATGCTCCTCGTCCAAAACCCATCGCAGCCTCCATTGGATTGATGCCGCAACAACCGCGGGCGCACCGATAAGTTCCGTCGTGTGATGGCGCGCAAACAAAGCAGCAGCGCTGGAACAATTGCTTCATGGTGCGGTTATGCCGCTGCCAAGCGCGAATAATTCCGCTTGTACGGAGGCAATGACGACGATGATCACGAACACCGGGGTTCAGATTGAAGACGCCGACTCGGCTGTTAGCTGGAGGGCAATTTTCGCAGGCGCGACGGGCTCTATCGCCATCACCATGATCTTGGTGGCGTTCGGCATCGGCGTCGGCTTTTCCGTAATTTCGCCCTGGAACGGTCAAGGCGTTTCGGCCACGACCTTCACTGCCGCTGCCGGCGTTTATCTTTTCGTCGTCGCCATGTTGTCCTCGACCATTGGCGGCTATATCGCCGGCCGCCTGCGTTCACGCTGGACTACAGTTAACGAACACGAGCGCTTCTTCCGCGATTCAGCGCATGGCTTTGTCGTGTGGGCTTTGGCCACCATCGTTACTGCAACCGTTCTCGGTAGCGCCGTCTCCGGCCTGATCGGCGGCGCGGCGTCGACCGTCGCAACGGCGGCAACTGCTGCTGCGGCGAGTCAGCCCTCCGACATTTACGTCGACCAGTTGCTGCGCACCAATCCCGCGCAAGGCAATGCCGCCGCGACCCCCGCAGCGTCCGCCGCGCAGGCCACCTCGCCCACCAGTGGTGACCAGACCGCGGCGCCGCTACAGGGCGGCCAGATCGCCGCGGCGGCCAACCAGAATGCCGGCAACCGCGCGGAGATCTCGCGCATCGTCGCGCCCGCCATGCTCAGGGGCGGTTCGGTGTCGGACGCCGACAAGAAGTATCTCGCCAGCATCGTCGCGGCGCGCGGCGGTCTTTCGCAGGCCGATGCCGACGCCCGCGTCGACTACGTGATCAACCAGGCGAAACAGGCAGCCGACAAGGCGCGCAAGTCGACGGCTTTGTTCGGCCTGTGGCTCGCGGCTTCGATGTTGGCCGGCGCGCTGTCGGCGGCGCTCGCCGCGATCGAAGGCGGCAACCTGCGTAACCGCGACTGGTATCTCGAAGACACGCGCACCCGCACCGTGCCGGCCGAGTAATCAAACACAGACACAGGAGTTCACTATGCCGATCATTCTCTATCTGCTGGGTCTGCCGGTTGGCCTCATCATCGTTCTGATGCTGCTCGGCGCCGCTTGAGCTAAATCGAAAAGCAAAAGACCGCCGGTGGAAACGCCGGCGGTCTTTTCTTTTACGGAGTGGCGTTAGCCGGGCCGATCAAGCGGCGGCCCAGTGCCTGAAACAACCGGGAGGCAACGGCCACGTACAGAATGACGAAACCTGCCTGGAGCGGGCTGCTGACGATCATATCGACGACTTCGAGCACCGAGCCGCGTTTGGTGATGCCCGGGCCGAGTGCGAAGACTTTAAGCAACGTGACTGCCATGAGAGGCACCGAAGCCGCCACGAAGACCAAAAAGATACGGAGCACATGCCCCTCGCTATCAGCCCAGGCGTTGGCGGCATTGGCTTGTGGCGCACCGACAGCGACGGCCGGAAACAGGATCGAAAGCCGGGCGGTAATCGCAACCACGACGACAATGCCAATGATAAAAACGGCGGCCGTCACGACAATCCATAGGCCGGCCGCCATAACGAGCTCCTGCACCAAGGTCGCCGCCGAACTCAATACCGATAGCGCAACAAGCCAACCGAAAAAGATCTGAAACCCGTGCGTCAATGGATCGAGCACGTAACCCTGAGTGACCTCGCCCAGGATGATGTAGCGGTGCGCCGCGATCATGATCGGCGTCAGTAGAAAGCTGCGGGCGACGCTGAGCAATAAACCAAGAAAGCCGCCGAGAAACGGCGTTACCCACAAACTCAGAGGCACCACGTTTTCGGCGACCGCGGCAGCCAGGACGATGAGCAGCGCGCAGCCGCACAGAACGGGCATCGCCAACACCACGTGCAGCAGATCCCGGTATGCAGTTTTTGCAGCAGGTAGAATGGGCAATCGGTTTGTCGTCATCACGGCCAAAATCCCCAGCAGATTCGGGCAAAAGATTAGCAGATTGCCCTGCTGGCGATAGAGCGCTCAATCGCTCTGCAGAATGACGTTCTTCACCATCGGGTAAATCTGGTTCTGCCAGGTGCGGCCGGAGAACACGCCGTAGTGGCCGACGCCGGCTTGCATGTGGTGACGCTTGCGGTACGGCCGCAGCGAGGTGCAGAGGTCGTGCGCGGCAAGCGTCTGACCGACGGCGCAGATGTCGTCCTTCTCGCCTTCGACCGTAAACAGCATCGTGCGACGGATCGCCGACGGATCGACTTTGTCGTTCTCGTAGGTAAGCTGGCCGAGCGGCAGCGCGTGATCTTGGAACACGAGCTTCACCGTATCGAGATAAAATTCCGACGCCAGATCGAGCACGGCAAAATATTCGTCGTAGAAAGCTTTGGTCGTTGCGGCTTTTTCCAGTTGGCCGTTCGCCAGATTTTCATAGAGCTCGCGGTGCGCCTTCACATGGCGCTCCATATTCATGCTCATGAAAGCGGCGAGTTGCACGAAGCCGGGATAAACCCGCCTCCCCGCGCCGGGGTAACGCGACGGCACGGTGGCAATCAGTTTGTCCTCGAACCACTCAATCGGCTTGCCTTTAGCAAGCTCGTTGACCTTGGTTGGTGAGACGCGGGTGTCGATCGGCCCCGCCATCAACGTCATCGAACGCGGCTGCGCGGGGTTGTCCCGCTGCGCCATCACGCTTGCCGCCACCAGCGCGCTGACGCAGGGCTGACAGACTGCGACCATATGCGCGCCGGGACCGATCTTCTCGAGGAAGCGGATGATGTGCGCGGTGTAGTCTTTAAGGGAAAACGGCCCGTCGCTGAGCGGCACATCGCGAGCGTTGTGCCAGTCCGTAATATAAACGTCATGCTCGGCGAGCATTGTCTTGACTGTTGCGCGGAGCAGCGTCGCGAAATGCCCGGACAGCGGCGCAATCAGCAAGACACGCGGCTGCGCCTGATCGATATCCTTCTTGAAGTGCAGTAGCGTGCCAAATGGCGTGACGTCGGCTGCCTCCTCGGTGACCGCCACTTCGCGATTGCCGAATACGACGCTGTCGATGCCGTAAGGCGGCCGCGTGTGGGTCAACCCTGCCCGCGCGATCAGCTCATAGGCGGCGTTGAGATTGCCGAGTGCTGTCGGCCGCGCCGAACCGTTGAGCTTCTGGCCGATGTTCTCCAGCGCCATGCCGGCAAACGCCCGCACCGGCGCCATGATGTCCGATTGAGCCTGATAGACCTGATACAGCATCGGTACCCCGGCGATCCCGGCAGATCGTTGTTAGAACGCTAGTTCATTTCATGTTGCACTGCGAGATAAAATTTTGGTCCGTGCGTTTTCTGGGCCATTGGTGGGGACAATTCGTCACGCCGTCTTTTTTGCAGCACGGGAAGGTATTGATCTCCCACCCCTTTCGTCTAAGCTGAGAATGCCGGGCTTCGACGATTCCAAGGGATAAGTGCGCCCATGCCCAAGGCTGCTCCGGCTACTCTCACCATCGCCAGCAAGAACTACGGCTCCTGGTCGCTACG
Organism: Pseudolabrys sp.; assembly: GCA_036500165.1. Taxonomy (GTDB): domain Bacteria; phylum Pseudomonadota; class Alphaproteobacteria; order Rhizobiales; family Xanthobacteraceae; genus Pseudolabrys. The sequence goes on along the minus strand of DASYCM010000200.1, from coordinate 2,288 downwards.
CGGCTGGTTGCTGTGCAAGATAGCTGGGCTCGAATTCGAAGAACGGATGGTCGCCAGCGACGACCCTTCAGCGCGCGCCGAACTCCTTCTCCTTTCGCCCTCATTCCTTGTGCCCTGCCTGACACATGACGGCGTCAAGATCTGGGACACGCTGGCAATCGGCGAGTACCTCAACGAGACCCTGCCCGATGCCGGCCTGCTGCCGACGCCCAAGGCCGCCCGCGCGCATTGCCGCTCGATCTGCGGCGAGATGCATTCCGGCTTCACCAACTTGCGCTCGGCGCTACCGATGAACTTGAAAGCGCATCACCCGGGCTTCAAGGTCTGGGCCGGCGCGCAGGCCGACATCGACCGCGTCCTCAGCATCTGGCGTGAATGCCTGTCGAGCACCAAGGGGCCGTTCTTGTTCGGTCAGCGGCCCGGTATGGCCGACGCCATGTTCGCGCCGGTGGTAACGCGCTTCCTCACCTACGACGTGAAGCTCGACAGCGATTGCGCCGCCTACTGCAAAGACATCATGGCGCTGCCGGCGATGCAGGAATGGGTCGAGGGCGCCAAAGCAGAGCCCGACGAAGTGGTCGAACTCGACGTAGAGTTTTAACGGCCCACCGCGCCCATAGGGCAATTGTCACAATGCCGCGATAGTGTGACTGCTCCGTTTCCGTCGGGAGTCGTCATGCTTGTCCTTAAGTCCGTCCGTCACCTGTCACGCCGCGCCACGCTGGCGATGCTGTTGGCGACAGCCTTCACCGCCGCGCAGCCGGCCGCAGCCGATCCCGTCAGCGATTTAGGGCTCGTCAGCAAAGGCCTCGTCGCTGTGGGACGGCTGCCCGCCGATCTGCGCGACAAGTTCGGCGAGACCTTCGGCTCCGGCTCTGGACTTGCCGCCGATCCGAAGTCGTGGGAGCGCGGCCCCGACGGTTATCATGGCACGCTCTATCTGCTGCCGGATCGCGGCTACAACGTCAGCGGCACGTCGGATTATCGTGCGCGCCTCAACAAGCTGACGATCCTGCTCAAGCCGCCCGCCGATGCCGCCGCGTTGCCGACGGACGCGCGACAGCACACGCTCGAGATGACACTCGCCGACAGCATTCTGCTGACCGACGCCGCCGGCAAGCCGCTGACCGGCCTCGACCCTCTCGTTGACGGCGTGCGCCCCGCGGCGGGCGGGTTTCCGCCCATGCCGCAGGCCGACACGGGCGCGGTCAGCATCGACGCCGAGGCGATCGTGCGGCTCGACGACGGCAGCTTCTTCGTCAGCGACGAATACGGGCCGTACATTTACCGCTTCTCCGCCGACGGCCGGATGATTTCAGCGATCAGGCCGCCCGAGGCCTTCGTTCCCAAGCGCAACGGCAAGGACAGCTTCTCGTCCAACAATCCGGGGCCCGGCGCGCCGGTGCCGAAACCGGCTAATCCGGAAACCGGCCGTCAGAACAACCAGGGCTTTGAGGGCATGGCGCTGACGCCCGACGGCAAATATCTGGTCGTCCTGCTGCAAAGCGCGACAAGGCAGGATGGCGGATCCGCACCGGAAACCCGGCAGAACACGCGCATGCTGTATTACGACATGGCCGACCGCGAGCATCCCAAGCTCGTGCGTGAGCATGTCGTGCCGCTGCCGTTCTACACCACCACCGACGGCAAGCGCCGGGTGGCGGCGCAAAGCGAATTGCTCGCGCTCGATGACACGCGCTTCCTGGTGATCTGCCGGGACAGCGGCAACGGTTACGGGCTCGAGGGTGTCACGTCGCTCTATCGCGCAGTCGAGTTGCTCGACACGTCGAAGGCGACCGATATCGCGGGCATGAAATATGATGGCGGCGTATCGCTCGCGCCGGCGGGCAAGCTCGCCGACGGCATCGTGCCGGCGAGCCTCACCACAGTTATCGATATCAACGACAATGCCCAATTGAACAAATTCGGCCTGCACAACGGCGAGCCGAACGACCGCAATAATCTTTATGAAAAGTGGGAAGGCATGGCGCTGGCCCCCGCGCTCGATCCGGCCAACCCCCGCGATTTCTTTCTGTTCGTGTCGAACGACAACGACTTCATCACGCAGAACGGATTTCAAGTTGGCGCGGCGTATAAGGATGCGAGCGGCGCCGACGTCGATACGATGATCCTGGTCTATCGCGTGACGATCCCGGAGCTGCGCAAGTAGCCAGCGCGCGTCCCTACTTCTGGAGCCAGTTGCCCATCCGCTCCACGGCCTCATGCATTTCCTGCGCCGGACCGGCATAGCTGAAGCGCAGGAAGTTGTGGCCGTTGACCGGATCGAA
>DASYCM010000199.1:0-3686 GCA_036500165.1 Pseudolabrys sp. | reverse complement strand
GCTCTTGGTAATCGGTCTGATCGACCGCCTGTCCCGCCCCTTCATGCGGGCGTTCGACCCGGAAGACGCGCATACCCTGGCGATCAAGGCGCTGCGGCTGCTGCCGCTGCCGGCCCCTGCGCCGGAACCGTCCGAACTGGGCATGCGGGCCTTCGGCCTGAATTTCCCCAATCCAGTAGGGCTCGCTGCCGGTTTCGACAAAAACGCGCTGGTGCCGGACGCCATGCTGCGGCTCGGCTTCGGCTTCGTCGAGATCGGCACCGTCACCCCCCGGGCGCAGACGGGCAATCCGCGGCCGCGGGTCTTCCGGCTGGAGGCCGACGAGGGCGTCATCAACCGCCTCGGCTTCAACAATGAAGGCGAGGCGGCGGCTCTGGCCCGCCTGGCAGGCCGGGCCGATGCCGGCGGCATTGTCGGCGTCAATGTCGGCGCCAACCGTGATTCGCCGGACCGTGGCGCGGACTACGTAAAGCTGATCGAGACTTTTGCGCCGGTGGCGAGCTATTTCACCGTCAACGTGTCGTCGCCGAATACGCCGGGTCTGCGCGATCTCCAACAGGCCTCCGCGCTCGACGATCTGCTTGGCCGCGTCGTCGATGCTCGCGAGCGCGTCCGCGCCAACGCAGGGCCGACGCCCATTTTGCTCAAAATCTCGCCCGATCTGACGCTGCCGGACCTTGATGATGTCGTGGGAGTGGCGCGCAAGCATCGCGTCGACGGCATGATCGTCGGTAACACCACGATCTCGCGGCCGGGATCGCTGCGCGAACGCGACAAGGGAAAGGAAGCGGGCGGGCTGTCAGGCAAGCCGCTGTACCGGCTGTCGACGCGCATTCTGGCTGAAACCTATGTGCGTGCCGAGGGCGCGTTCCCGCTGATCGGCGTCGGCGGCATCGACTCCGGCTCCGCGGCGATCGCCAAGATCAGGGCCGGCGCGACCTTGATCCAGCTTTACAGCGGGCTGGTGTACCGCGGTATTGGCTTGGTGTCGCAGATCAAGCGCGATTTGCTGGCGGCGGCCAAACGCGATGGTCGTGGTTCGCTGGCTGCAGTCGTCGGTAACGACGCAGCGAATATGACGGCGGAGAGCTGGCCGAGTTGACTACTTGCCGCGCGGCGCGTTGACGATCCGGAGCAACAGCCAGATCGGGATCACGATTACTGCGCCGAGCAGCAGATAACGCCACAGCCAGCGAATGGCGTCGAAACCCATGTCCCAGATCGACCGCGCCAGGCGTTCGATGCTGCGCACAATGTCGAACGGGTCGAGCCCGAGCGCCGACAACACGACGCCGACCAAAATCGATACCAGGATGAGGCGGCCGATGACGGCGAGCGGCGATCCGCCAAAAAAACGGTTCGCGGCGTTGTCGGCCATGGGTCGCTCCGTGGGCTCTATTTCATTCGGCATCGTCGACACCTGAAGCGAACTGGCTGATTTGGTCAAGCCGCGCGTCCGACTTCAATCTTCGTCAGCATTTTCTCGAGTGTTTCCAGCCGGTCGGCGTCGCGCGGTGGCTTGTCCCAGCGCAGCCGGCTGATGCGGGGAAAGCGCATGGCAACGCCGGATTTATGGCGCGTCGAGCGCTGCAGGCCCTCGAATGCGATTTCCATCACGAGCCCGGTGGCGGGTTCATGTGTCACTTCGCGCACCGGGCCGAACTTGTTGACGGTGTTGCGGCGGACGAAACGGTCGATCTCTTTCAGTTCCTCATCGGTGAAACCGAAATAGGCCTTGCCGACCGGCACGAGTTCGTTGGCGCCGTTCCAGACGCCGAAGGTGTAGTCGGAATAATAAGACGAACGCTTGCCGTGGCCGCGCTGCGCGTACATCAGCACCGCGTCGATGATCATCGGATCGCGCTTCCATTTCCACCACGGGCCTTTCGGCCGGCCCGGCACGTAAACGGAATCGCGGCGCTTGAGCATGACGCCTTCGACTGCCTCGGCATCGAGGCCCGCGCCGCCTTCCGCCGGATTGGCGCGCGCCGCGATCAGTTGTTCCCACGTTTCGAATGGGATGACAGGCGACAGATCGATACGTGGATCGCCGAGCTGCGTGATGAATTTGTCGAGCCGCGCGCGCCGCTCGGCGAACGGTAATTCGCGCAGACCCTCGCCGCCTTCAGACAAAAGGTCATAGGCGCGCAGATGCGCCGGAAATTCATTGAGCAGCTTCGGCGTCACGGCCCTTCGATTAAGCCGCTGCTGCAACACGTTGAACGACTGCACACGGCCCTCGCGTAGGATCAGCAATTCACCGTCGATTGCGGCGGACAGGCGCAACGACGGCAGCAGGTCGGGAAAGCTCTTGGAAATATCCTCGCCGGTGCGCGAGTAAAGCCGCGTGACGGTATCGCCGTTCTCGTCACGCCCGCTCACGGCCTGAATACGGATGCCGTCCCACTTCCATTCCGCTATAAAATCTTTCGGGTCGAGCGAAGCGAGGTCGTTTTCCTCTAACGCGTGCGCCAGCATCGCGGGCCGGAACGGCGCAGTGTCGAGATTGTTAGGCTTGTCGCCGCGGGCTTCGAGCCAGGCGAACAGTTCGAGATAGGGCGGCGACAAACCCGGCCATATGATCTCGATTTCGTCGGGCTCTTTGCTGCCGAGCGAGGCTGCTGCGGTCTTGGCGAGTCGCGCCGACACGCCGATGCGCAGGCCGCCGGTGACGAGCTTCAACAGCGCCCAGCGGCCGGTTTCGTCGAGTGCGTCCAGCCAGCGCGCGATCTGTGCCGGCAGTTGCGCCTTGCCGAGCGTCGATAAAGTTTCGACGACTTCAGACAGCGACGGCGTTTTGTTGGGGCGATGATTGGGATCCGCCGGCCACATTAGCGCGACCGTTTCCGACAGGTCGCCGACATAGTCGTAGGACAGCGCGAACAACGCCGGATCGGTGCGCTCGGCGATCAGTGCGCGGATCATGCCGCCTTTGGCGTGCTTGAACGTTAGCGCGCCAGTCAGCGCCGCCAGCGCCCAACCGCGCTCCGGGTCTTCCGTTGTGCGCAGATGATCGGCAATCAGCCGCAACTTGTTGTTGCGCGCGGGCTCGTAGGAGAGACGATCGAGCAGTTCGGCGAAGCGATTCATGCTTCGGCCTCGGCGGGTTCGCTTTCTTCTTCGTCGCCGTAGCCGACGATGTCGAGCGGCTTGGCCTTCAGACCCTGCGTGTGCGCCCAGTGAACAAGCGCGTCTTCCTGACCGTGCGTCACCCAGACTTCCGAACAGCCGGTGGCCTTGATCGTCTCGGTCAACCCGTCCCAGTCGGCGTGATCGGAAATCACCAGCGGCAGTGCGATGCCGCGTTGCCGCGCGCGCGCCCGCACGCGCATCCAGCCCGACGCGAAAGCCGCGACCGGATCGGGGAAGCGGCGCGACCATAAATCGGTCATCGCGCTCGGCGGGCAAATCGTAATCGTGCCGGCGAGTTCTGATTTCTTGGCGCCGCTCACCAGTTCGACGTGGCCCAGATCGATGCCGCGCTCCTGGTAATAGGCTGTGATCTTTTGCATCGCGCCGTGCAGGTAGATGGTTTTGTCGTAGCCTGCCTTGCGCAGCAGAGCGATGACGCGTTGCGCCTTGCCGAGCGAGTAAGCACCAACGAGGTGCGCGCGCTCCGGAAATAGCTCGACGGAGCGCAGCAGCTTGGCGATTTCGCCTTCCGTGTTGTGATGCCGGAATACGGG
>DASYCM010000198.1:0-5141 GCA_036500165.1 Pseudolabrys sp. | reverse complement strand
CGTTTCACGACGCAACGGCAGGAGCCGGACGCGGTCAAGATCATGTCCGGCGTCTTCACCGGCGAGGACGGCGTGCAGGTCACCACCGGCACCCCTCTGATGCTGTTGATCGAGAACGTCGACCAGCGCTCCAAGGACTATTCCGACATCAAGGCCAAGTACCGCCCCGGCCACGCTGGTTACGTCTACGACGTCAAATACGGCATCCACGACTACCGCGGTGGCGGACGCGCCTCGGCACGCGAAACCGCTGTGCGCGTGGCGGCGGGCGCGGTGGCGCGCAAGATCGTGCCCGGCCTGAATGTGCGCGCGGCGCTGGTGCAGATGGGGCCGCACAAGATCGATCCCGCGCGCTGGGATTGGAACGAGGTCGACAAGAACCCGTTTTTCTGTCCCGACGCCACGCAGGCGAAGTTCTTCGAGGAATATCTCGACGGCGTGCGCAAATCCGGTTCGTCGATCGGCGCCGTGATCGAAGTCGTGGCTGAAGGCGTGCCGGCAGGTCTCGGCGCGCCAGTCTACAAGAAGCTCGATGCCGAATTGGCCAGTGCGCTGATGGGCATCAATGCGGTGAAGGCCATTGAGATTGGCGATGGCTTTGCCACGGCGTCGATGAGCGGCGAAGACAATGCCGACGAGATGCGGATGGGCAATGACGGCAAGCCGGTGTTCCTGTCGAACCATGCCGGCGGCATTCTCGGCGGTATCTCGACCGGGCAGCCGATCATCGCGCGTTTCGCCGTGAAGCCGACTTCGTCGATCCTCACGCCGCGCAAGACGGTCGACCGTTACGGCAACGACACCGACATCATGACAAAAGGCCGTCACGATCCCTGCGTCGGGATACGCGCCGTACCCATTGCCGAAGCGATGGTGGCATGTGTGCTGGCCGATCATTACATGATGCATCGCGCCCAGGTCGGCGAAGGAACGGCGTGGCCGTTCAAGCCCGGCACCTGAGCCGCGTTCGAGGACATTTCAGTGCCCAATAATAGTCACGTAAGCGTCGAAGCGGCCATCAAGGCCTTTGCCAAAGGCGAGATCGTTGTCGTTACCGACGACGATGACCGCGAAAACGAGGGCGATCTGGTACTCGCGGCAGTCCACGCGACGGCCGAGAAGATGGCTTTCATCATTCGCAATACCTGCGGCATTGTCTGCGCGCCGCTGCCGAAAGAGACCGCGCGGCGTCTTCATCTGGCGCCGATGGTGGCCGACAATGAAGCTCCGCACGGCACGCCCTTTACGGTGTCGGTAGATTATAAGCACGGTACCACGACCGGTATCTCCGCTGACGACCGCACTGCGACTGTGCGCAATCTCGCCAACGGCAATAGCGGTGCGGCCGATTTCGTCCGCCCCGGTCACATCTTTCCTCTCATCGCCAAGGAAGGCGGGGTGCTGATGCGCTCCGGCCATACCGAAGCCGCCGTCGATCTCTGCCGTCTCGCACAACTTGAGCCGGTGGGTGTGATTTGCGAACTGGTCAACGATGACGGTTCGGTGATGCGCGGGCCGCAAATCACAGCCTTTGCGGAGCGCCACAGCATCAAGCGCATTTCGGTCGCCGACCTGATCGCCTACCGCCAGGCCCGAGAGAAGCTGGTCGAGCGTGTCGGCGATTTCCAACTCCCTTCAGAGATCGGTCCGCTCAAGGGCTATGCCTACGTCACGCCGTTCGACCGCGTGCACCACATGGCTTTCGTTTACGGCGACATCGGCGACGGCAAGAACGTGCCGGCGCGGCTGCATCGCGCCGACGTGATTGGCGACGTGTTCGGCGGCGGTAAATCCATCCATGCCGCGCTTGCGCGTTTCAAGACCGAAGGCTGCGGCGTCATTGTCTATCTGCGCGATGGCACCGCGGGTGTGCCGGTGGTCACGCCGCAGGACGCCGACAGCGGTACCGAGGCCGCCCGCACCAGACAGTGGCGCGAAGTCGGCCTAGGTGCGCAAATTCTCAAGGATCTCGGCATTTCCTCGATCCGCCTGCTGGCGTCGAGCAAGCGCACCTATGTCGGTCTGGGCGGCTTCGGCATCGAAATTGCTTCGACGGAAGCGCTGGATACTTAGGCGCACGGTCTTTATTCCGTCGTGCCCGCGTGCCACCATTCGCGGGAAGACGGGGAGAACGACATGGCGCGACGTCGTCTGTTGTGGGCCGCGGCCGGAGTGGTCATCGCCGGCGTTTTTGCAGCGGCGGCTTTCGCCGCGCCGACGCCGTTCCGCTTCGCCGATAAAAGCCCAAGTGCGATTCCGGTCGATGTCGAACTCGTACTGGCAGTAGACGTTTCCTATTCGATGGACCCGGACGAGCAGGCGCTGCAGCGCGAGGGCTACATCAAAGCGCTGACCTCCACCGAATTCCTGCGCGCTCTGCGCGAAGGCGCCAACGGCAAAATCGCCGTCATTTATTTCGAATGGGCCGGCGCCAACGATCAGAAAATTGTCATGCCGTGGAGGCTGATCGATGGCCCGGAAGCCGCCGACGCGGTCGCCGCCGAGATCGCGCGCGCGCCGTATCGCCGCGCCTCACGCACGTCGATTTCCGGCGCGCTTCGTTTCGCCCAGCCGCTGTTCGACAATAGCGGCTATCGCGGCCTGCGCCGCGTGATCGATGTCTCGGGCGACGGTGCCAACAATTCCGGTCCCCTGGTGACGCCGACGCGCGATCAAATCGTCAACGCCGGTATCACCATCAACGGCCTGCCGATCATGCTCAAGCGCGCCAGCTACGCGACGCTCGATATCGAACAGCTCGACATCTATTACGAGGATTGCGTGATCGGCGGCGCCGGCGCTTTTGTCGTGCCGATCCGCGAACGTGAGAAATTCATCGAGGCGACGCGCACCAAGCTGATACTGGAAGTTGCCGGCCGCCAGCCTGAGGGCAAAGTCATTCCGGCGTCCGCGCAGGCGCCGCGTATTTCCTGTACCGTCGGCGAGAAGATGTGGCAGGACCGCTGGGGCGGCCGTGGCATGGATTTTCAGTAGTCTCTACCGTGCTCGGGCGGGTTCACTTCTCGAACTTCGCGACCAGCTCGACATGATGCGAGTAGCGGAACTGGTCGACCGGTGTGACGCCGGCAAGCTCGTAGCCGCCATCGGCCAGAATGCGGGCGTCGCGGGCAAACGTCGTCGCATCGCACGACACCGCGACGATCACCGGAACCTTGCTCTTGGCGAGTTCGCGTGCCTGCGCTTCGGCGCCCTGACGCGGCGGGTCGAACACGACAGCGTCGAAAGCCTTCAGTTCACTCGCCATCAAGGGACGGCGGAACAGGTCGCGCGCCTGCGCTTCGACCTGTTTCAATCCCGGCGTCATTTGCGCGGCGCGTTCGAGCGCCTTGATGGCTGGGGCTTCGCTGTCGACTGCGGTGACGCGGGCTTGCTCGGCGAGCCGCAAGGCAAAGGTGCCAATGCCGGAAAATAGATCGGCGACGCGCTTGGCTTTGCCGGTGTGCTGGATGGCTAGTTTCGCCAGCGCGGCTTCACCCTCGGCGGTGGCTTGAAGGAAAGAGCCGGGCGGTAACGTCACATGCGCTTTGCCAATCTTGAGTGTCGGTGGCGCGCCTTGCGCGATCAGTTCGCCGTGGCGGGTGAGACGAGCTAATTTATGTTTTGCGACCAGCGTCGCCAGCATGCCGACGAGTTTTGAACTCACCGGCCCGGAGCCGCGTACATCCATGTCGATGCCGGCATCGGTGGCGGTGACCTGAATGTCGAGCGGCTTGTTGGTCGGTTTAAGCACTTCAGCGACCGCCCATGCTGCCTGGATCGCGCCGTCGAGACCCGGTGCGAGAATGGGACATTCGTCGATGGCGACGATGTGATGCGCGCGCTGCGCGGCGAAGCCGAGTTCGAGAATATCGCGCTGGCCACGGCGGGCGTGAAACGTGGCGCGGCGGCGGCCCTTACCGTGACCGTCGATCAGATCGCCGACGGGCGCAATCAGATTGGCATGCGCCAGCGCCTCGGCGACGAGGCCGCGCTTCCACAGATGATATTCGGCAAGCGACCAGTGCTGCATGGCGCAACCGCCGCAAATGCCGAAATGCTTGCAGATTGGCGGGACACGCTCATGGCTCGGTGTGTCGACGCGCAGCAAGTGCTGTCGCTCCGGATGACCGTCGATGCGCTCGGCGGTCACAGTTTCGCCGGGCAGCGTATAGGACACGAACACCGGCCCTGTATTGGTGTCGGCGATGCCGTCGCCGCGATGGCCGAGGCGGGAAATCGTCAACAGTTCAGTCATGTGCGGCGCCGATCAGAAATTCGGCATTACCGTCGCCACCTGCGATAGGCGAGGGCATAACACCGAGGACGCGCCATCCAAGCGCTTTAACGGCATTTGAAATATCATCGCAGACCGCTGTGTGTATAGCCGCGTCACGCACGATGCCGCGTTTGAGCGCGGCGCGGCCGGCTTCGAACTGCGGCTTGATGAGCGCTACAAGTTGCGCCGGCATTTTCGCCATCGCCAACGCAGCTGGTAGTACCAGCTTGAGCGAAATGAAGCTGACATCGACGACGATCAGGTCCGGTGTTTCGCCGAGCAGGGTGCGAGACAGTGTGCGGATATCAGTCCCCTCCAGCGAGACGATTTCGGTTCGCGCCCGCAGGCTTTGATGCAGTTGACCGTGGCCCACATCGACTGCGTAAATCTGTTTGGCGCCACGCTCCAGCAATACCTGCGTGAAGCCGCCGGTCGAAGAGCCAACATCGAGGCAGACCCGCCCGCGCGGATCGAATTTAAAATGATCGAACGCGCCGGCGAGTTTCACACCGGAGCGTGAAACGTAAGGATATGCCGCGCTGGCCTCTACGATCGCGTCGGCATCGATCGCTTCAGCAGCCTTGCGCACGGTCATATCGTTAGCGCGCACCAATCCCGCTTCAATGGCGGCTTGCGCCTTGGCGCGGCTTTCGAACAAGCCGCGCTCGACCAGCAGCCGGTCGGCGCGTTGACGAGTTGATGTCATCGGCCGCGCTCTCGATAACGGGAACCAGTTGTAAGCAAGACTGTTATCGCCTTCGTTGGAGTAGAGCAATTTTCAGGAGCCAGCATGGCACGGAAATATTCCAAGGGCGCCTCGAAGTACGTCGAACGAGCGATGAAGAAGCGCAAAAAGGGCACGCTC
>DASYCM010000197.1:0-5083 GCA_036500165.1 Pseudolabrys sp. | reverse complement strand
ATGAAAGAACTCGGCTACAACATCGAATATTATCTGTGGGTCGGCATGTTCGCGCCGAAGGCCACGCCGCCGGCGGCAGTCACGTATCTGCGCAATGTGTTCAAGCAGGCCGCGGCGACCGAGCAGTTCAAGACGGCGATGACCAATCTTGGCCAGGATGTCGAATACATGGACCAACCGGAATTCGCCAAGTTCTGGAACGCCGACGCCGCCCGCATCGAAGACGCGGTCCGCGAGATCGGCCGCGTGCAGGGATAACCGCGGCTCTCCTTCCCTCGCGAAGCGCGGAAAGGGGTCCGGAGCGGGTGCGCGGGGATGGCGTGCGGCCGCAATTTCGACTAGCAAACAGGCGGCAAGCCGGCATCAAAGCCGGCGCATAAATGCACTTGGAGGATTCAATGGATCGTCGCAGTTTCGTTATCGGCACCGCCGCCACTGCCACTGCGCTGGCGACCGGACAATCGGTCGCGCAGGAAGCCTACCCCAGCCACGCGGTCACCATCATCAACGCCTTCCCGCCGGGCGGCATCAACGACATCGTCACGCGGCCCCTGGCCTCGACGATGGAGCCGATCCTCAAGCAGCCGGTCGTGGTCGAAACCAAAGCCGGCGCCGCCGGTCAGGTCGGCGCGCAGGTTGTCGCTTCGGCAAAGGCCGACGGCTACACGATCCTGTCGCACAACACCGGCATCTCCGGGTACGAGGAAGTCGACAAGCTGTTCGGCCGTCCGGTGAAAACCAAACGTTCGGATTTCGTCACGCTCGCCCGTCTTGTCGCCGATCCGGTGCTGTTCCTGGTCAACGCCGAGCAGCCCTACAAGACATTCAAGGAATTCCTCGAAGCCGCCAAGAAGCCGGATGCCGCCTTTGTATTCTCGTCGGGCGGCCTCTACGGCGCGACCCATCTCCCGCTGGCCTATCTCGAAAAGGTGACTGGCCCGCTGAAGCTGCGCCACCTGCCGACCAACGGCGGCGGTCCGGCCATCACCGCGATCCTCGGCAACAATGCGCAGGTCACGACGCAGTCGGTGTCAGCGACGCTCTCGCACATCAAGTCCGGCAAGCTGCGTGCGCTTGCCTCATTCGGCGGCACGCGCTCCAAGTTCCTGCCCGATGTGCCGACGTTCAAGGAGCTTGGTTACGACGCCGAGTACTATCTGTGGGTCGGCCTCTTCGCGCCGAAGGCGACGCCGCAGCCGATCGTCGACACCTTGCGCGCCGCCATCAAGCAGGGTGCACACAGCGAGACCTTCACGACCGTGCTGAGCAATGCCGGCCAGGAACTCGCCTATCTCGACGGACCGGATTTCCAGAAGTTCTGGGACGAAGACGGCAAGCGCACCGACGACGCCGTGAGGTTGATCGGCAAGCAGTAAGCCACAGCGATCCCCTCCCCGCGCAAGCGTGGGGAGGGCTTGGCCTCACGTCCCTATAAGACTTGTACTGGGCGGGGACGTCTCTAAAGTTGCCTAGAATTTGTCAGCTGGCTCCGCAACTTGCGTCAAGCCGCACAATTGTATGAGTCGAAGGTATGAAGCTGCGTGCTGATCATGTCGCCGGTGCTGCATTTATCCTATTCGGTCTTGGGATATTTGCGATGAGCGGCGACCTGCCGACCGGCCAGTTGTCGATGCCTGGCTCGGGCTTCCTGCCCAAGATCATCGCCGGCTTCACTATTCTGTTCGGCGCACTACTGGCGCTACGCGCCAGTGAAGGCCCCACATTTTCCGAACTGGGCTGGGATGACGGCAAACACGCCGTCCTGGTGACCATCATCACCGGGATTGCTATCGCTTTGTACGAACATCTCGGCTTCTTTTTCACCATGCTGTTGATGATGGTGACCTTGTTGCTGGTGATCGAACGGCGCAATCCGGTGCGTGCCGGGATTTACTGTCTGGCGATCGTCGCCTTCACCTACGTGTCATTCGTCTACGGCCTGAAAACGCCGCTTCCTGAATTCAGCTTCTAGGATCCGATCCGTGGAAACCACATTGCTAAGCTTGGCGCATGGCTTCGCCATTGCCTTCCAGCCAGACAATCTCTGGTACGCCTTCCTCGGTTGCCTGGTTGGGACCCTCGTTGGCGTATTGCCCGGCATCGGCCCGCTGTCGGGCATCTCGATCCTGCTGCCAGTGACGTTCGGGCTGAACGCCACGCAGGCGGTGATCATGCTCGCCGGCATCTATTACGGGTCGCAATATGGCGGCTCGACCACGTCGATCCTGATGCGCATTCCGGGCGAAGCCTCGTCGGTGATGACGTGTATCGACGGCAACGCCATGGCCAAGAAGGGCCGTGCCGGCGCCGCGCTCTGCATCGCCGCGGTCGGCTCCTGGGTCGCCGGCACCTTCGGCGTCATCATGCTGACGCTGGTGGCGCCGCCGCTCGCCGTCATCGCGTTGAAATTCGGTCCTCCCGAATACACCGCGATGCTGATCCTCGGCCTGATCTTTCTCGCCTATATGTCGTCGTCGTCGCTGGTGCGCACGCTGCTGATGGCCTGCATCGGCTTGCTGCTCGGCATGGTCGGCATCGACAACATGACGGGGCACTTCCGTTACAGTTTCGATCTCCCCGAACTCGGTGACGGCGTCGGCATCGTCCCGGTGGCGGTCGGATTATTCGGCCTCGGCGAAATTTTGTCGACGCCGAGCCACAAGGTGGTCGGCGAAGTCATCGCACCGAAATTCCGCGAATTGCTGCCGAACCGTCAGGAATGGCGCGAGTCATTCTGGCCGATCATCCGCGGCAGCGGCCTTGGTTTCATTATCGGCATCATCCCCGGGTCGGCGCATATTATTTCCAGCTTCCTGTCCTACGCCCTGGAGCGCCGCCTCTCGAAACATCCGGAAGAGTTCGGCAAGGGCGCGGTGGCCGGAGTCGCCGGGCCTGAATCGGCCAACAATTCGGCCTCGACCGGCGCCTTCGTGCCCATGCTTGCGCTGGGCATTCCTACCGGGCCGATCACGGCGGTGCTGATCGGCGCGCTGATGGTGCACGGCGTGAACTCGGGACCGCAATTGGTCACCGAGCACCCGGATGTATTCTGGGGCTTCGTCGCCTCGATGTATGTCGGCAACCTGATGCTGCTGGCGCTCAATCTGCCACTGGTCAGTTTGTTCGTGACGGTGCTGCGAATCCCTTACGCCTATCTCTATCCGCTGATCATCATGTTCTGCATCGTCGGCGTCTACGAAGTGAGCCACTCGGTCGTCGACGTTTACATCATGCTGATCATGGGCCTGTTGGGCTACGCGCTGAAGAAATTCTCCTTCGACCCGGCGCCATTGGTACTCGGTCTGGTGATTTCACCATTGTTCGAGCAGAGCCTGCGACAATCGCTGATTATGTCGAACGGTGATTACACCATCTTCTTCATGCGCCCGATCTCGCTCGGACTACTGATTGTTTCCGCCACCATGCTGGCGTTGTCCGCCTACACCTTCATGACGAAGAGCCGCGACTGGCGCACCACGCTCGCCGAAGCCGAAGCCGGCGAAGTGCAGCCGTAAAAATATTACGGCGTGTTCTTTGCGTGCAGCGCCATGCTGATGAGCGCCGCGCCGCCGAACACCATGTTGATGCCGACGAGCAAGCCGATGGCCCAGGCCGCGGTGCTCGGCAGGCCGGTGACGATCATCACCGCCAGCACCAGATCCACGATGCCGCTGACCAGCATGAAACCCCAGCGGCCGGAAAATTCGCGCCGGTGATCGAGCGCGAACATGATCGAGGCGACGCCCTCGATCACGAAGAAGGCCACCAAGACATATGTCAGCGTCAGCGCACCCTGCACCGGCTGCGCCAGCAGAACGCCACCGGCGAGCACGGCAAGCGCCGCCGAAATAAGTGACCACCAGAAGCCCGGCGCGTTGCGCATCATGAACGTCGTAAACAGCCCAACCACACCACTGACCAGAAACAGCCAGCCAAGCATGATGGTCACGGCGAGCGTGGCGATAGGCGGAATACCGATCGCGATCAGACCAAGGATCACCAGCACAATGCCCTCGACGAGATAGAGCTTCCAGTGCTGATGCAAAGCGTTGGCGACCGCGCGCTGAATGTTATTGAAATCCGGCTGGTTGGAAGACATTGGCGAACTCCTCTAGACCCCTCCTCTCAACCTTAGCCTATTTCTGGACGAAGTCGGCGCATTTCTGCACCGATGTTTCGCCGCCCCACGGCTGCACCGGCACGGTCGAGGTCGAGTTCTTCGGCGAGCCTTCGATGATGCGGTCGCTATAGACCATATAGACCAGCACGTTTCGTTTCACATCGCAGCCGCGCACGATCTGCATCTTCTTGAAGAATAGCGAGCGGCGCTGGCGGAAGACATCCTCGCCCTGCTCGAACTTGGTCTTGAATTTAATCGGGCCGATCTGCCGGCAAGCGAGCGAAATGTCGGACACTTCCTCGGCAATACCAATCCAGCCCTTGACCCCGCCGCGCTCCGGCACGGTGAAGTGGCAGGCGACGCCCTCAACTTCCGGATCGTCAAGACCGTAGGTTGCAAGCTTGTCATTCGGTGTCAGCCATTTGAACACGGTCGAGCGCTTGAAAATGAGGTCAGGCTCGTCGGCGGCGTACGACGGGGCGGCGTTCACGATGAGAAAAGCGGCGGCAAGACAGGCAAGAAAAAGACGCAAGAAAGCCTCCTGTGGCGTTTCCTGCGAGATAGGAATGCGCCGCGCATGGCGGTAGAGGCCATGCGCAGCGATGTCACGCTGGCGGCGTTTTTATTATTTCAGCCACGTGAACAGATTAGCTGGGAAATCGGCCGCGTAACGCTTCTCCGTCGGTTCCGGCCGGATTTGCGGGCGCGCACTGATCTCCGGGTCGACTGCCTTGCGATACAGGTGCCAAGTCGCGTGGCCCAGCACCGGCACGACAACCGTCAACCCCAAGAAGAACGGCAGCGAGCCGATGAACAGCAGCGCCGCAACGATCAGCCCCCACGCCGCCATGGTGACGGGATTCTTGAGCACGACCTGGATCGACGTCATCAGCGCCACCGCCGCACCGACATCGCGGTCGACCAGCAACGGGAACGACACCGCGCCAATGGTGAGGACCAACG
>DASYCM010000196.1:0-4158 GCA_036500165.1 Pseudolabrys sp. | reverse complement strand
CGACTTCGCGACGAAATCGGTGCCGATCATGTTGTTCGCGCCGGTTTTATTCTCAATGACGATGGGCTGTTTCAATGCCTCGACGAGTTTCGGCTGGATGATGCGTGCGACTGTGTCGTTGATGCCGCCGGGCGAGGCCGGCACGATCAGTTTGATCGGATGGTCCGGATAGTCGGCGGCGGCGGCCTGTGTCGCCAGCGCCAAGGCCAAACCCAATGCCAGAGTGGTGCGTGCCTTCATTGCCCGGTGGCTTTCTGTATGACGCGGTCTGCATCCGCGGCTGTTTCGCCAGCCCAGGCGATGTGCTGATCGGGGCGGACGAGGACGAGCGGCGATCCGTAATTCTCGCGCGCCGCCGTCGCGGTATCCCGTACGATTTTCAACGGTACTTTGCGCGCCCGCGCCGCCTGTTCGACAGCATCCGCATCCGCCGCGAGCGCGATGAGCGTGAAGTCTCGCCCCAGTTCTTCATAGACGTTGCGTCCGTTCGACAAGACTTGCGGTGAAAGATGATGGCCGGCGCGCGCCTGGAGGCTGTGGACGCCACGCGCCGAGGTTTTGCCGTCAGGCGGCCCGCAGATGATCGACGAGCCGTCGTAATGCGGTTCATACGCTTTACGCCGCGAACCGACATCCGTCTCACGCGCTTTCCATGCGGCCTCGAACTCCGCACGGTCGCGATCGGGATTGTAGCGCGTCAGGAACGCATCGTCTTGGCGAATGCGCGCGGCAATAAAGTCCTCCGCGACTTCGCGGAAGATCGGCTCGCGCTCGGCCGAATAGCTGTCGAGAAGTCTATCGCCGCCCCAGCCGGCAAAGGCCGCGGCAATTTTCCAGCTCAGATTGACGGCGTCTTCGAGGCCGTTGTTGAGGCCATAGCCGCCATAGGGCGGATGGCTGTGAGCTGCATCGCCGGCGATGAAGATACGGCCATCGCGGTAGGTCGAAGCGACGGCGTTACGCAAATCCCAAAATCCGGCGTGGATGATCTCGAAGTCGAATTCAAAGCCGGTCGCATTGAAAAGGCATGCGTGGAAATCGAAATTGTTCCGGTCGACATCGTTAGGCACGGGCACGTGGAAGAAAAACTCTTCCCCGACATCGACGCGCCCGAAAAATTTCCAATAGCCGTGCAGGTCGGGATCCAGTACGCGATAGCTTGATCGCTCGGGAAAACGCTTGAGTTTCTCATGCAGATCGCGCGACCGAAAAACGATCAGCACCGTGTTCTGATCGAAATTCGTTCCACTGCGCGCAATGCCGGCACAATCGCGAACCATCGAGTGGCTGCCGTCGCAGCCGACAAGATAGTCGGCTTCAATGATTTCACTTTTGCCGCTTTCGTCGACAAAGGTCGCGCGTACTATGTCTGCCGTTTGCTCTATCTTGGTTGCCGTCACGCCGAGCCGGAGGTCGACGTTTGGCAGGGTTTCCAATCGACGGCGCAAGACCGCTTCCATTCTGTATTGCGGCAGCCGCTCGTTTTTCTGGAAGAAGAAATCGTTGACGACTTCGCGGCCGGCCGGCGCGTGCCAGTAATCGCTGGCGAGATTGCGGTAAGCTGTGATTTCGCCGATTGGGTAGCCCCGCGGCATGAGGCGCGCGGCGCGCAGTTCTTCCGTCAGGCCCCAGAAATGGAAGTGCTCAAGGGTTCGCTGGGTTAGTCCCTGGCCTTTCGGAATTTTGCCGAGCGTCGTCCTGCTTTCGAGGACGATACTTGAGACACCACGCAGACCGAGATCGAGGGCCAGTGCGCAGCCGACGGGTCCGCCGCCTACGATGATCACGTCACGTTGGTTCACTTGAATTGCCCGGCTTGGTCTCGCTTCGCCATTAAATTTATAAATGACTCCAACCGTCAAGCCGCGTTTTCACATCGGCCGGTAAATCCGCGCCACCGAGCCCACTGGAAAGCCGGGCCGTAAAAAAACCGGACCCTGCGGGAAGAAGGAAACATTTGGGGTGTTGGATATGTACGCCGCCGTTTTTCTGAGTAGCTGCAGGCAGGAGACAAAAGAATGACAACACCGCAAGCCGGAACGGCCGAAAGTCAGGTGAGGGCCCTCATAGAGACATGGGCGGCAGCGGTTCGCCGGCATGATTACCCCGGCATTCTTGCCCATCATGAGCAAGACATCGTGATGTTCGATGTTCCGCCGCCGCTGCAATCGCGCGGAATAGATGAGTACAAGAAAACGTGGGACCTATTCTTTAAGTACCACGAGCCGTCACAAGCATTCGACATCGAGGAGCTCGTTATCTCAGCCGGAGAAGATGTCGCTTTTGCCTTCGCCATCATGCGGTGCGGCTCGGCTACGTCTGGCGGTCCGGCGGCGCCCGGCGGATTTCTCTTCCGGCTGACAATCGGGCTGCGGAAGATCGAAGGCGAATGGCGGATTACGCACGAGCATCATTCCGTCCCGGCCGCGGACTAGGCTGCCTGACGCAACGGTCCGTTTTGAAGTAGTCAGGCTGTTTTCTTCAAGCCGCACTCATGTGCAGCAGGCATGGGCAAGTTCTTTGTGCTTGGCGACCACAATGTGCCGCCGTCACCGAATGAGGTGAGGGAGATGGTGGCGAGTTTATACGCTGTCATTCGAGTTGCGCGGCGCCTGTCCGGTCACGCGGCTGAACACGCGAGAGAAGGCGGCAGCGCTCTGATAACCGACCTGCTGCGCCACGCTTTTCACCGGCTTGCCCTTGCCGAGAAGCTGGCGCGCAACCGTCATGCGCCAGGCCGTCAGATAGTCGATGGGCGTCTCCCCGACGCGTGTCCGGAAATGCTCGGCGAACCGTGTGCGTGACATCCCGGCGATGCCGGCGAGATCGTCCAGGGTCCAAGACTTCTTCGGCGCCTCGTGAATTGCGGTCAGCGCTTTGGCAAGGCGTGGATCGGCGAGACCGGCAAGCACGCCGGTCGAGATCCTGCCGCTCTCGACGACGTGCCGTACGATCAGGATCAGGAGATAGTCGAACAGCCGGTCGAGCGCTTCCTGGCGGCCCCCTCGTTCGGAGAATGCTTCGCCGAGAAGCAGATCGCAGATCGGCGCCAGCGCCGGATGCGACGCGAGCGGCAGAACCACGAGTTCGGGCAGTCCTTGCCCAATCGGGTTACCCTCAGCGCCGCCAAGTTCGACGGCCGCGCAAACGAGATCGGCGCCGCGCTCCGGATTGACGACGAAACTGTGGACCCGGCCACGCGGGAAGAACAGGAGGGTTGGTTCATCGACCTGCAGGTCGCTCTCGCCGCTCTGGACGAGCGTCAGCCTGCCGCCCTTGAGAAAGTGCAAGTGACCCACATCAGGGTATTGCACCGTCTTGCACAGCGTACCTGTGAAGAAGGTCCGGGCCCTCGGTGTGGTGTGGGCGAACAGGGCGGCGAAGGGGTCCATTGGGACGATCGGCAATGTTCTTGGAACCAACTATCACCCTTAGTTCTCCATACAGGCAGGGTGCAAGCCTAAATGACTAAGGAGGAGCTATCATGAAAGCGATCGTTGTGACGGACCAGACTGCCGGAACTGCCGGAATGAAGCTGGTGGAGCGGCCCGAACCCCAGGCAGCGATAAACGACGTCGTCGTTCAGGTTCATGCGTCGGGATTCGTCGGGACCGAATTGGGTTGGCCTTCGACCTGGACCGATCGCCTCGGCCGTAACCGGACACCGTCGATCCCCGGACACGAATTGGCTGGAGTGGTCACGGCCCTCGGCTATGGCACGACGGGCCTGTCGGTGGGGCAGCGGGTGTTCGGACTGAGCGACTGGTATCGCGACGGAACCCTGGCCGAGTATATGGCAATTGAGGCGCGCAACCTTGCGCCGCTCCCGGGTGACGTCGACTTCGCGGTCGGCGCGAGTCTTCCGGTCTCAGGCCTGACCGCGTGGCAGGGACTGATCATGCACGGCCGTCTTCGGGCGGGGCAGCGTGTGATCGCCCACGGCGCGGCCGGCGCAGTCGGGTCGATGGTGACGCAGCTCGCCCGTGAGTTCGGCGCCTATGTGATCGGCACCGGACGCGCCGCCGACCGTCAGTCGGCACTCGACTTCGGCGCGAACGAGTTCGTCGATCTCGACAACGACGCCCTCGAGGACGTCGGCGCAGTCGATCTGGTGTTCGATCTCATCGGCGGCGATATCGGCAAGCGATCCGCTCGCCT
>DASYCM010000195.1:0-3172 GCA_036500165.1 Pseudolabrys sp. | reverse complement strand
GCCTAGTAGGCATACTCGTCGAACATCGGTCCGACCGAGTTATCCCACTCGTTGGAATACTTCTCGAGCAGTTCTTCCGCCGGTGTAATGCCGCGCGCGATGCTCTCTTCGAGCGGGCGCAGGTAACGCGTCTCGTCGCGGCCGTTACGATCGAGCTGCTTGCGTCGTTGCAGGCCACGCGCCGCGAGACGCAGGGTTTCCTGGGCAAGCGTGAGGACGTTGCGGTTGCGGATTTCGGCGCGAAACCCTTGCACCGGCACATCGTCGCGCAGCTTCTGGCGCTGTTCCGCCGTCCAGTCCTTAACCATATCCCAGCACGCGTTGAGCACGTCGTCGTCGTACAGAAGGCCGACCCAGTAGGCCGAGAACGACGGCAGGCGGCGCCACGGGCCGCAGTCCGCGCCGCGCATTTCGAGATAACGCTTGAGCCGCACCTCGGGAAAAATCGTCGACAGGTGATTGGCCCAGTCCGAGATGGTCGGCCGCTCGCCCGGCAGCGCGTCGAGCTTGCCGGCGAAGAAATCGCGGAACGATTTGCCGGACACGTCGATATATTTGTCGCCGCGCTTGATGAAATACATCGGCACGTCGAGTGCGTAATCGACATAACGCTCGAAGCCCATGCCCCCTTCGAAGGCAAAAGGTAGCATGCCGGCGCGCGCATTATCGGTGTCGGTCCAGATGTGCGAGCGAAACGACAGAAAGCCGTTCGGCTTGCCTTCGGTAAAGGGCGAATTGGCGAACAGCGCCGTCGCGATAGGCTGCAGTGCGAGCGACACGCGCAGCTTCTTGACCATGTCGGCTTCGGACGAGAAGTCGAGGTTCGCCTGCACCGTGCAGGTGCGGTACATCATGTCGAGGCCAAGCGTGCCGACCTTCGGCATGTAGGCCGTCATGATCTTGTAGCGGCCCTTCGGCATCATCGGAATTTCGGCACGCGTCCAGTTCGGCGTCATGCCCAGCCCGAGGAAGCCGATGCCAAGCGGCTTCGCCACTTCGCGCACCTGCGCCAAATGCGCCATCAGCTCTGACGCGGTCTGATGCACGTTGACGAGCGGCGCACCGGACAGTTCGAATTGCCCGCCCGGCTCCAGCGAAATGGCGCCGCCGCCGGTAACGTCGAACATGCCGATGATGTTGTCGCCTTCCATGATCGGCTCCCAGCCGAGCAGGTCGTGCATGCCTTCGAGCAGCGCGCGAATGCCGCGCGGCCCGGCGTAAGGCACCGGACGATGGCCATCGACGGTGAATGGGAATTTTTCGTGCTCGGTGCCGACGCGGAACTGGTCCTTCGGCTTGTTGCCGGCTTCGAACCAAGCGACGAGTTCGTCGCGCGATTCGATGGGCGTCATATCGATCTGGTCACGAGCCATTCAATAAGTCCGGCGAATTTCGGGGAAAGCCCGAAAAGGGCCGCGACCTTAAACATGGGGCGCGGCAAAGGGCAATGCGGGCTGGGTTGCGTCAGACGCACGGCCCTTCGGCGTTCCAAACTGTTGTGATTTGCCCTCCGGATGATTTTAGGCCTGCGAGCCTAGGGATTGCGCGCCCCGCCCGGAGGCGACGGGAGCGACCCCTACCGGGATTTCCAGACGCGGATGGTGGCGATCGAGGCCTGCGTATAGCCGGGCGGATTGGTGCCGCCGCCAAAAGCCGCCTGGCTCGTCACCGTATTTGTCGTCAACAGCCCGCCGACGTATGGGGCCGGCAAACCGCTCAGGACGAGCTGACAACGAACGGGAAAGAGGCCCATTTCAGGAAAATTGATCTTGAGCGCGAGACACTCGCCATTGCCGCGAAACGAAATCGAGCCGAGCTGGACTTCGGCATAGAAGTTTTGCCGCGGAGGTTCGGCGGTCGCGCCAAAGCAACCGCGCAATTCGGCGACGCGCTTCTCCTTAGTTCCTACGACTCTGCCGTCGTCAGGCCGCACCTGAACGCTCCAGAACGAGTAGAAGCGCGCGGCGTCTTTTGGCAGCGGCTCGAACCCTGTTTTTGCAGCGGAGCACCAGCCGTCAGCAGGTTGATTCGGCTCCCGGATGCTGCGGAGAATGTGGATCTCCTCCAGCGCCGTTTCCGGCTCCGCCGCAATCGCGAACGGCGTTGCGTCCGCGCTGAGCATTAGCGCGCCGAGAACGAGAAGACGGAGAGAAAGCAGCATCACCGAGCGGCTTTGCGCGCGCCGGGTCCCAGCACAAAAAACCAGTGACAGAAGAGACCGATGCCCCAGCCGAGCACGACCCACTGAACCCAGTAAGGCGAACCGGTCAGAAGATTGATGACGAGAAGAACCACGATGACCGGCACGAACGTGATTGCGTGAATACGGAAGCCAAGTTTTTTCTGCTCCGGCGTCGCGTTTTGCATGATGCTCTCCCAAACCTTTGCTGTTGCGATGTGGAAGTCGATTACGGTGTTGCTTGCAGCCCGCTGCGCGGCAGCCAGCCGACGCCATGCGCATGCAGGCTGTGGATGTAGAGACGGTCTGCGGTCTCGGTGACGCCCGTGGTCTCAGGGTAAGCGCCGGTCGGATCCTGCAGATCGGCCGTGACGCGCCCTTCCTCATCGATGGCGAAGACGTGCCCGTATGACGGCCCCAGCGGGATCATCGATCGCGGCAAGCGCAACAATATCTTTCGCATGAACGGTTTGCCGGCGAGATTGTCCGCCGCCGGATTGCGCGGTTTGAACAGCCCGACCCAGATGCGGCCGTCGCGGCCACGCATCAGATTGTCCGGATAGCCTGGAAGGTTGTCGAGCAGGATGCGCGCCTGCGGCGAACCGCTCTGCACGTTGACGCCGTCGGCGCGGCCGTCGATCTTCCAGACCCGGTAGCGGGCGGTCTCGTTGACGAACAACGTATGGCCGTCGGCGCCAAGGGCGATGCCGTTGGCGAAGGAGATGCCATGCGCCACGATGCGTGTTTTGCCGCTCCCCGGGTCGTAGGCCAGCACACGCCCGGTCGCGGATTGCTCGAGAACATCGAGCACGCTCGCTTCGAGCGTACCGCCCCACTGCGCAGGCAAAAAGCGGGTGGATGACTGCGTGAAATAGACCGTTCCGTCCGGCGCCACGACGATGGAGTTGGCGTAGCCGATGGGATCGTTGGCGCTGACGCGAT
The DNA here is from genome assembly GCA_036500165.1 of Pseudolabrys sp. GTDB lineage: Bacteria > Pseudomonadota > Alphaproteobacteria > Rhizobiales > Xanthobacteraceae > Pseudolabrys. The sequence continues at coordinate 51 of DASYCM010000195.1, read as the reverse complement.
CGGCCAGCACGGTCACTTTCCCGTCAGCGGCGATGGCCAGCAGCCCTTTGA
>DASYCM010000194.1:0-11691 GCA_036500165.1 Pseudolabrys sp. | reverse complement strand
AGCAGGGCCGTGTCACGGCGATCGATTGCGAGACGCCCGAGGGGTTGCGCCGCTTTCACGCGCGGGGCGCCATCGTGCTGGCGACCGGCGACTTCACCAGCGACCCGGAATTGAAGGCGCAGTGGATGGGGCCGCAGGAGGCCAAGATCGACGGCGTCAACGTCACCGCGACCGGCGACGGCCAGAAGCTGGCCTTGGCGCTTGGGGCGCGTGTCATCAATGGCGATCTCGCGTTGGGCCCCGAACTGCGCTTCGTGCCGCCGCAAAAGCGAAACCTGCTTTTGAATTTGCCGCCATGGCCGCTGCTCGCCAATCTGATGGCGTGGTCGCTCGATCACATGCCGCCGGCTTTGCTGCGGCCTTTCGTCATGAGCTTCGTCACCACGGCGCTGGCGCCGTCGCCCGATCTATTCGCGGAAGGCGCCATTCTCATCAACAAGCGTGGCGAGCAATTTACCGACGAACTCGACAAGCCCGCTTTTGCGTTGCCGGATCAGCCGGACAAGGCGGGCTACATTTTGCTCGACAAGCGTATAACGGACCTGTTCTCCGGCTGGCCGCATTTCGTCTCGACGGCGCCGGGTGTGGCTTACGCTTATGTCGAGGATTACCGCCGTAACCGGCCCGACGTTTACAACGCCGGTATGACGCTCGATGAGCTTGCCGGCAAACTCTCGATGTCACCGGCGGCGTTGGGTGCGACGGTGCAGGATCACAACACCAAGGCCGGCAACCGGCCCAGCCTCGGCGAAGGGCCTTATGTGGCGCTTGGTCCCGTGCGCGCGGTGTTCGTGCATGGCGAAGGCGGGCTCGCGGTTGATCACGAGCATCGCGTGCTGGGCGACGGTGACAGACCGATCGCCGGCTTGTACGCGGCAGGCTCGACCGGGCAGGGTGGCATGCTGCTCAAGGGGCACGGCCATCATCTCGGCTGGGCCTTCGCGTCCGGCCGTCGCGCCGGGCGGAACGCGGCGATGGATGTAAGCTAAGTTCGCCGCTATCTCCGCCGTCATTGCCGGGTCAGGCCCGGCAATGACAGAGCATCCGCATGGCAGCATACCCGCTCCCGTTGGTTGCACGGCGGCCGATTTGGGCTATTGAACAGCCGGGCGATAGGAAATCCACGCTGGAGGAAATTCATGCTGCGCATCGCTTCATTATTGGCCGCATCTCTGCTGACTGCTTCGGTAGCGCAGGCGCAGGATGTCGCAAAATATCCGGATCATCCGGTACGCATGATCGTCGGTTACGCCGCCGGTAGCGGTCCCGACATTCACGCACGTACGGTGGCGGCGCAGCTCGGCATCGATCTTGGCCAGAACTTTTTCGTCGAGAACCGGCTTGGCGCCAACGGCACGCTGGCGACACGTGCTGTCGTGCAGGCGCCGCCGGATGGCTACACGATCCTGTTCACGTCCAACGGCATCGCGCCGACACCCTTCATCTACAAGAGCCTCGGCTACGACATCCTGACCGATCTGAAGGCCGTTTCGACGCAGGGCATCCTCGACGGTCTGTTCATTCTCGTCGACTCCAAGTCCGACATCAAAACACTGCAGCAGTTGATCGACAAGGCGAAGAATGGCCGCGTGCTCTACGGCTCACCGGGCGTTGGTAACGGCCTGCATCTCGCCACCGAATTGTTCGGCAAGGCCGCCGGCATCAAGATGGAGCACGTTCCTTACAAGGGTACGTCGGAAGTGATGACGGGCTTGCTCGGTGGCAGCATCGACGTGATGTTCGTGACGCCGCCCTCGGTGTTGGGCCTGCTCAAGGATGGCCGCGTGCGTCCGCTCGCTTTCACCGGCACCAAGCCGTTCCCCGGCTTTGAAACCGTGCCGCTGGCAAAAAGCATCGTGCCAAGCTTCGAGCCCATCGGTTCCTGGGGTGTGTTCCTGGTCCCGGGCAAGACGCCGGACGCGCTGGTCGAGAAGCTCAACAAGGCGATCCAGACCGCGCTGAAAAGCCCGAAGGTCGCCGATGTCATGCACCGCGACGGCTATGTGGCGGACGGCCGCACGCCGAAGGAGACGGAGGCATTCTTCCGCAAGGAAGTCGCGTCGACGGGCGAGGCGGTGAAGGCTGCGGGAATCGAGCCGCAGTAAAAACTTGCCCCGGATCTGCGTCGCAGCATGAAATACTGCGACGCAGATCCGGGGCCTTGGCAAATTCGAATGCGTGACGATCCCGGGTCTGCCGCGCACCACTGCGTGATGCGCGGCGCCCGGGAAACGATCAGTTGTGAGCGTCCAGTACCTTGCCGCCGGCTTTCACCGGGTTCGCGCTGATCAGCACGAAGGCGATGGTGCAGGGCTCGGTGCCCTTGTTGACCCAGTTGTGGATGGTGCCGCGCTGCACCAGCACGTCGCCGGCGTTGAGCGTGGCGACAACGCCGTCGTCGAGCTCCATTTCGATCGAGCCGGAGATGACGACCGCATAGTCGATCGAGTCGGTGCGGTGATTGCGCGGCGTGACGCCCGGCATGTAGTGCACGATGCGGAACACGGAGCCGCCTTCGACCGTGGTCTTGAACGACGCGGCGGTCGGATCGTTGAAGCCGTCATTGTCGACTGGGAAGCCCTTGGTCGACCACACCACGCAGGACTCGGCACCCGGGCGGTTGGAGATCACGTTCTTGGCGAGTTCGTCGACTTCGACCTTGGCGTGGCCCTTGGCATCGTGACCGGTGACGACGCGGCGAATTTTAAGGTTCATGTTCTTTCCTTCTTTGAATGCGAGGCGGCTGTCTATTTCTTCAGATGGCGCTTGAGGAAGTCACCGAAGATGCGCGCGAGCGTCGGCTCGGCATCGCGCCATTCCTTGCGGTCCCAATCCTTCTTCAGATTGTCGTCCGAGCGCTTTTCGACGACGTCGTCATGGAATTCGCTGTTCGGCAGGAGCTTCGACGCCTTCAACGCGGTCGCCGGGGTGTGAATGACGTCGTTGCCGGAAACGAGGCAGACCGGCGCCTTGATCGCGCGCAGGTCGGCTTCGGTCGCGCCGACGATCGGCAGCTTGGAGGATTCGAGGAATGCATTGCGCCAGGTTTCCATCACCTTGATGAAGTCGGCGGGCTTCACCGCCAGCAGCTTTTCGCGGTTCGACGGACGCGCGGCGATGACTTCCTGGAAGTGGTCGCTTTCGGCGACCTTCTCCATGCCGCCTTCCTGAGCGAGCGGGATGAAGCGGCCGTAGTAATTGTTGGCGAGATAGTCGACCGCATGCTGGCCGCCGGTGAGACGCCACAGCAGCATGCCGCTCAAGCCGTCCGGATGTCGCATGGCATAGACGATGGCGAGGCGTGCGCCGGCTGAGGAGCCACCGACCACCATGGGCAGTGCATTGAGCTGCTTGCCGAGTTCGTACAGGTCGTCGGCCCAGACCTCATGCTCGGACGCGCTGCCGTCGAAGGCGACATCGGATGCGCCGCAGTTGCGCCGGTCGTGCAGCAGAGCGCGATAGCCCTGCGCGGCGAGCGCCTTGGAGAGATCGACCAACTCGGCATAAGGGCGGCGGCTGCCCGGCGTGAGCGCGATAAAGGGCCCGCTGGTGCCAATGATCTCGTAGTTGATGTGAACGCCGCGAACCAAGGCTACCGGCATGCTCGTTTCCCCTCGTTTTTTGCTAGCGGCTTTAAACAACACGGCGGCGTAGGCGGCAAGCAACCGGCGCGCGCTCGCTCTATGCGGATTTAGTGGAGCTAATGCCCAGTTCAGGCGGGCTTTTTAGCGTCCAGCCTTTTGGCGATGCGCGCCATGTCGACGACCATGCGCTCATGGGTGCCGTTGCCGATTTCCTCGGTCTCGTCGCGCGCGGTGACCGTAAATTCGATGCGGCGGCCATCGACTTTTGTGACTGTCGCCTCGGCGGTGACGCGGTGGCCGACCGGCGTCGCGGCGAGGTGGCGGACATTCACAACCGTGCCGACGCAGCTTTCGCCGGGATCGAGATACTCACGCACGGCGTTGAGGGCGGCATTTTCCATCACCGTCACCATCATCGGCGTGGCGAAGACCGGCGGCAGGCTGATGTCCTTGAACTGGTTGGCGAGGTGCGCGGGCATCACCTTGAGCGAGTAGGTACCTTTGGCTCCGACTGGAATGTCGCGCATATGTCAGCTCCCTGCAGGCCGCACATGATTGATCGCGGGTGCGAGGATTACCAGCAATATTCCGCACAGGATGATCGGCAGAAAGGCCAGTGCGGCGATGCCGGTGATGTCCCACAAGAAGCCGCTGATGACCGGCACGACGATCGCGCAGCTGTAGCTGATGGTGAACATCGCGGCGGTAGTGCGGTGCACGTCGTCCGGCGGGCTCAGCAGTGGTGGCAGTCCGAGTGCGAGAATGAGAATCGCGGCGCCGGCGAAGCCCTGCACGGCGGCTGCTACGGCGATCCATGCACCCGTGCCGAACACGATGCCCGCAGTCGCAGTCGCGCAGATCAGGCCGCACGCAACATAAGGCCAGATTTTCCGTTCGAGACTGCCGGCGACTGCGAGCAGGAGAAGCGAGGCCGGCAATTGACCGAGGTTCAATGCGGTGAGCGCCGGGCTGATCCACTCGCTCTGTCCGTTCGAGCGCAGATAGTCCGGGATGAAGGCGTTAGTGGCGAAGTAGGTGGCATTGGTGGTGCCGAGCATGAAGCCGAGCCGCCAGATCAGCGAGTTATTCCAGTCGGGCCACCAGCGGCGGCGCACGACCGCCGCGCCCGTCGGCGCGCGTGGCGCCGCGAACAGAATGATGACGGCAATAATCGCAACCGGCACGCTCCAGACGGCAAATCCCCACTGCCAACTGCCGTGCACCGCCGGCAGCACCAGCATCAGCATCAACGATACCGGGAGAATTTCTCCGATCAGCAGGCCGTTGGTGTAGACCGCCGTCGCAAAGCCGATACGGTGGGGCAACCACGCGCGCACCGCCGATGGCATCGTCACTTGCATGATGGCGACACCGGCGCCCATGGCGATGGTCATTGCGTAAAGCCAGGCGACATCCGGCAATGCGCCACGCAACGCGCCGCCGAGTGCGTTGAGCGCAAGGCCCGTGACCAGCGCGGCGCGCACGCCAAGCCGAGCGATCAAGAGTGAGCCTGGCACTGCGGCGAAGGCGAGCAGCATCGACGGCAGTCCGGTGAGGATGCCGATCTGCGTCGCGCTCATGTTCAAGTCGTCATGAATCAGCGGTATCACCGGCGGCACCGCCAGTATGGTGAAACGCAGTGCGTTACCGGCCAGCCACAACAGCACTAGTGAGGACAACACGCGGCTTTGCGGCGAGGAGCCGCTCGACATTTCGTTCATTGAACCTGGCATTAATAGAGAGAGAAGCGATATTTCGATCTTTGCAGAGCGCGGAATAACATACACTGCGGCAAGAGGCACGGGCGGTTCCGGAATGGCAGACAAGCAGGTCCCAGACGCGGCGGTGCGCATTTACGCGATCGGCGACATCCATGGCCGGCTGGATTTGCTTGATCGCGCTATTGACGCGATCGATCGCGACTTAAAAGAACGTGGCGGTCCCGCGCTGACGGTGACGCTTGGCGACTATGTCGACCGTGGTCCTGCCTCGCGCGGTGTGCTCGACCGGCTATCGGTCAATCCGTTTCCGAGCCCTTACGTCGCCCTCAAGGGCAATCATGAATTGATGCTCGAGGCGTTTTTGGCCGACCCGACGGTCGGCCCGCAGTGGAAAGATTTCGGCGGGCTTGAAACGTTGCACTCCTACGGTATTTCCGCCAGCCGCTTCCTGATGGGCTGGGATTATCCCGCCGCGGCTGCGGCATTGCGTGAGGCCGTCACGCCGCACATCGCCTTTCTGCAATCGCTGAAGACCTCGCATAGCCACGGCAAATATTTTCTGTGCCACGCCGGCGTGCGACCGGGCATCGCGCTCGATCATCAGGACGATCACGACCTGATGTGGATCAGGGCCGAGTTTCTCGACAGCGATCTGGATTTCGGCAAAGTCGTCGTGCACGGCCATACGCCGGTCGAACGGCCCGAGGTCAAAGCCAACCGCATCAACATCGACACGGGGGCCTTCGCCACCGGCGAATTGACCTGCGTGGCCCTGGACGAAAGCGGCCACCGTTTTCTCAAGGTCTGATCTTATTTTTTAATCTGATCGCGCACGATGTCGGGCAGCGATTGAACACTGTGGTCGAAGCGGACGCCACGAATTTTGAACGCGGCGGCCGCTTCCATGTCGCCATCGCGGTCGCCGATGAGGAAGCTGCGCGTGAGATCGAGCGGCCATTCACGCGCCGCCTGTTCGAGCATGCCGGTGCCGGGCTTGCGGCAGTCGCAGGCCACGGCGAAAGCCTCGACGCTGCCGTCCGGATGATGCGGGCAATGATAGAAGGCGTCGATGTGTGCGCCCTGCGCCTGCAATACCGCCCGCATATGCGCATGGAAGGCGTGAATGTCGGCCTCGCTATACAGGCCGCGCGCGACGCCGGACTGATTGGTGACGACGACGACCGTGTAGCCGGCTTCGTTGAGAAGCCGCACCGCTTCGGGCGCGCCGTCGACCCAGTCGAGCTGATCGATGCGGTGGGCGTAGCCGTGGTCGATATTGAGCACGCCGTCGCGGTCGAGAAAGGCCGCCGGCCGTCTGGTCTTGTCGCCGCTCAATTCGCCAACTCCGTCTTTCGCCATCACCGAATTAGTCTATATAAGCAACAAAACAAGGCCGGACAAAGCGCCAGCCGCAAACGCAAAGAATCGTGCAAAGAGCAGACATGGCGCCGCCGCTGTTATTCGATCTCAAGGGCAAGCGGATTTATGTCGCGGGCCATAATGGCCTTGCCGGTTCGGCCATCGTGCGGCGCCTGGCCTCCGAGGGTTGCGAGACCCTTATCGCGACGCGGACTGAACTCGATCTGACGCAGCAATCCGCTACCGAGGCATGGCTTACGCGCCATAAGCCCGATGCCGTGATCGTGGCTGCCGGTCATGTCGGCGGCATTTACGCGAATGACGCGTTTCCGGCGGATTTCATCACCGATAATCTGGCGATCGGGCTCAACGTTATCCGCGGTTCGTACAAGGCGGGCGTCAAGAAGCTGCTCGCGCTGGGCTCATCCTGCATCTATCCGAAGCTCGCGCCGCAGCCGATGTCGGAAGACTCTTTGTTGACCGGCCCGCTGGAGCCGACCAACGAGTGGTACGCGGTCGCCAAGATCGCGGCGATCAAGCTGTGCGAGGCTTATCGCAAGCAGCATGGCGCCGATTTCATTTCCGCGATGCCGACGAATTTGTACGGCCGTGGTGACAATTATCACGCCGACAACAGTCATGTGCCGGCGGCGCTGCTGCGCCGTTTTCACGAAGGCAAGATGGCGGATGCGCCGGCGGTGACGGTGTGGGGCACCGGCACGCCGCGACGCGAGTTTTTGTGTTCGGACGATCTCGCGGATGCCTGCATATTTCTGATGAAGCATTATTCCAACTTGCCATTTCTCAACGTCGGTACTGGTGAGGATGTCACCATCGCCACCTTCGCGAATGAAGTCGCGCATGTCGTCGGCTACAAGGGCAAGATCGACTACGACACCGCGCGGCCTGACGGCCCGCCGCAAAAATTGCTCGATGTGTCGAAGATCAAAAAGCTGGGTTGGTCGCCGAAGATTTCGCTGCGCGATGGATTGGCGGCGGCCTATGCCGACTTTACCGCCGGTGGCGGACGTTCGCGCTGAGCGTCAATTTCCGCTGCGCCTAGTTTAAGTTGGATTCTTGCGCCAGCGTTTCGGCTTCGGCGGTTGTCACCGAACTCCATTTGTAGCCGCTCGCCACCCAGACGATGCCTCCCGCTGCGCCAATGGCGAGCGTCGTTGCGCCGTAAATAAGCGAAACGATCAGGCCGTCGCTTTCCGCCAGACCGGCGTAGGAGAAGGCCATTACCATTGCGCTCTCGCGTACGCCCCAGCCGGCGATTGAGATTGGAATCGTCGAGACCAAAATGACCGGCAGCACGACAAACAGTGTTTGCACGAGGTCGACCGAAGCGTGCGCCGCGCGAGCCGCAGCCCAGGCCTCTAGCACCGTGAACAAGTGAACCGCGATCGCGATCAAAGCAACGCGTGGCGCCGCCGCCGACGTACACAGTTTCCAGGCGAGACGCGACGTGGTGGCGAGATGACGCGTCGGCCACCAGCGCTGCATGATGGTGAGGCGCGAATGACCGAGGCTTAAGAATACGCCGGCGGCGAAGAGCGCGCCGAGGCCGATTGCGACCAATGCCAGGCGCGCAATCGGGTCCTGTACCAGCGCCAGTGTCCACGGCAGGCATACCGTCACCAGCGCCGCCAAGGCGGCGACGCCGACGACGCGGTCGATGAATACCGAATAGATCGCGGGAGGCCATCCGGCGCCGCCGCGTGCCAAGAGCCACATGCGCACCGCATCGCCGCCGATTGTCGACGGCAGCACCTGGCTGAAAAACTGGCCGATATAACTGTAACCGAGCGCCGTCATCGCCCGCAGCGTGACGCCACAAACGGCAACGATCTCGAGCCAGCGCCAGGCGTTGAGGCCGACCTGAATAGCCATCAGCACGAGGATGGTGGCGATCCAGCGCCAGTCGACGTCGCTCAGACGTTGCCCGATATGGCTGAGGTCGACCCGGCGTAACGACAGATACAGCAGCAAAGCCGAAATTGCCGCTTTGGCTAGAAATGATAGCAGGCGGCGCATCGCCTCGTCGCTCCGGGAGTTCCGCGCGAGTATTTCGCGCCATATATTTCGAGCTTTGCCCTAGGCTATTCGCGGGCTTTAATCCATCGCTATTGCCGTGCGCAGGCTTTGCCGGATGCCTGGTTAACTATTGTCTGTGGGCCTATCCCGATACGATTTATTCATGGGGTACCCATTATTATGACGGCTGGGACGCCCACGTTCACCGGCTGAATCATCATGAAAATTCTCGTCACAGGCGGCGCCGGCTATATCGGAAGTCATGCCTGCAAAGCGCTTGCGGCAGCCGGCATGGAGCCGGTCGTCTACGACAATCTATCACGCGGCAATCGCTGGGCCGTGAAATGGGGGCCGCTCGAAGTCGGCGATATCGGCGACGAGGCGCGTCTGCGCGCCGTGCTCGAGCAACATCAGCCGGCGGCTGTCATCCATTTCGCCGCCTTCGCCTATGTTGGTGAGTCGGTTGAAGATCCCAATCTCTATTATCAGAACAATGTGTGTGGCAGCGCATCGCTGCTGCGAACCATCACGAAGTGGAAACCGATCCCCGTGGTGTTCTCGTCGACCTGCGCGACTTACGGCGTTCCCGATCAAGTGCCGATTCCGGAAAACCATCCGCAGCGGCCGATCAATCCCTATGGCTTCACCAAGCTCGTCGTCGAGCGCATTCTCGCCGATGCCGATATCGCTTACGGCTTGCGCTCGGTGTCGTTGCGCTACTTCAACGCGGCCGGTGGCGATCCGGACAATGAGATCGGCGAAGCGCATGATCCCGAAACCCATCTGATCCCGCTGGTGTTGGCCGCGGCGCGCAACGGCACGCCGGTTACTGTGTTTGGCAATGACTACGATACAAAGGACGGCACCTGCGTTCGCGACTACATTCACGTCGCCGATCTCGCCGACGCCCACGTGCGGGCGCTGAAGTATTTGCTGGCGGGCGGCGCGACCACGGCCATGAACCTGGCCAATGCCCACGGCTATTCGGTGAAGGAAGTGATCGAGACGGCCGAGCGGGTTTGCGGCGGGCCGATACAGGTCAAAATGGCGCCGCGCCGGCCTGGCGATCCGGCCTCTCTGATCGGCTCTGCCGAACGGGCGCGCGAGCTGCTCGGGTGGGTGCCGGTTCGCGGAGCGTTGGAAGTCCAACTCACGGATGCGTGGAATTGGATGCGTAAAAACAGTGCCAATCGGTAACCAGTTGGTAACCGAACGTGGTTACCAACTGGTGAACGCAATATTAAGGATCGGCGCATGGCCAAAAGCAGCGATTTCAGCGCGACAGGCGAACAACCGTTAAGTATGTTACCGGCCGTCAAGTCACCGTCTGTGTCCCCGATCGCGGCAGGGTCAATGCATCTTCAGAAGCGCGTCCTCGTGACCGGCGGCTCCGGGTTTTTGGGATCGCATTTGTGCGAGCGGCTGTTGGCCGAAGGCGCCAATGTCATCTGTCTCGACAACTTCTTCACCGGCGCCCGCACCAATGTCGAACACCTGCTCGGCAATAAACATTTTGAGTTGATCCGTCACGACGTGACGTTCCCGATCTATCTCGAGATCGACCAGATCTACAATCTCGCGTGTCCGGCATCGCCGATCCACTACCAGCATGATCCGGTGCAGACGACCAAGACCAGCGTGCACGGCGCCATCAACATGCTCGGCCTCGCCAAGCGCGTGAAGGCCAAGATTTTGCAGGCTTCGACGTCTGAGGTTTACGGCGATCCAAACGTTCATCCGCAGACCGAAGACTACTGGGGTCATGTCAATCCGATCGGCCCGCGGTCGTGCTACGACGAAGGCAAACGCTGCGCGGAGACGCTGTTTTTCGACTATTGGCGCCAGCACAAACTGCGCATCAAGGTGATGCGTATTTTCAATACTTATGGCCCGCGTATGAATCCGAACGACGGCCGCGTTGTATCGAATTTCATCGTGCAGGCCTTGCTCGGCCAGGACATCACGATCTACGGCGACGGTTCGCAGACACGCTCGTTCTGCTACGTCGACGATCTGATTGACGGCATGATGCGGCTGATGGCGTCGGATGATGCTGTCACTGGTCCGATCAACATCGGCAATCCTAACGAATTCACGATTCTTCAGTTGGCCACGATGGTTGTCGATATGGTCGGCTCGCGCTCCAAGATCGTCCGCAAGCCGCTGCCGGCGGATGATCCGCGCCAGCGCCAGCCGGATATCTCGCTCGCCAAAAAGCATCTCGATTGGCAGCCAACGACCCAGCTCAAGGAAGGTCTCGGCCGTACCATCAAGTACTTCGAGGATCTTCTGGCCGAAAAGCGAACGCGGGAATTGCTGCTTCAGAAGGCCTGATCCGCTCAGGCTCGGTGACATTGAGAAGCTCCGGCGTGCAACGCCGGGGCTTTTTTGTTGATCGGGGCGCAAGGGCCCCGGATATGCCGAAGTGGCTGCCTTTATTGCCCAATTTTCTGTTCTTTTGTGCGGAGAATTTGCTAGTTAGACCTCCGGGGTGGCTCCGCACAGGCCCAGAGGGCGCGGAGTCTGGTGTAAATCGATGCTGCGGCGTTCGGCAGGGAAGATAGCGACGTGATGCGACTACCGACCTTGACGACACGTCAGGTGCTGATCGTCTTGCACGATCTGGTCGCGACAGCGGCCGCGATCATGCTGACATTCTATATGCGGTTCGAGGGGCCGCTGTTTCATGAGAAGCTGGCCGGTCTGAAGGTCATCCTGCCGTTCTTTCTGGCTTTTGCGCTCGTCGTTTATTTCGCCTTCGGCATGCACCGCAACAAGTGGCGCTTCACGTCGGTGCCGGACCTCTACAACATCGTGCGCGTGTCATCGGTGCTGGCGGTGGCGTTGCTGACGTTGGATTACGTGCTGCTGTCACCGAATTTTTACGGCACGTTCTTCTTCGGCAAGATCACCATCCTGCTGTACTGGTTCTTGCAGATGTTCTTCCTGGGCGGCGCGCGTGTCGCCTATCGTTATTTCCAGTACGCCCG
>DASYCM010000193.1:0-4408 GCA_036500165.1 Pseudolabrys sp. | reverse complement strand
ATTTTTAACCTGACTGGTCATTTCGCTTGCGCAAAACTTTTCACGTTTTGACGAGGTCCACAAAACTGATCACTCGTGAGAGATGACCAGCTTATGTACCTTTGAAAACGTAGACCGTCAGAAGTCTCTTCCGACCGTAGCTTCATGTTGAATTGCTTCGACACGAAACTGCCGGTCCGCAAGGACCCCGCCGTCCACGTTTCTCTTTCTTCCGATTCACTTTTCAAACAGCCCGGGATCCGAAAACCCCACCTCCAGTTACCCGGAGGGTCGTCGAAGCTCATGCTCCCGAATACTATCGGATGCAATTCACTGTTCCAGTGAGGAGCTTCAGAGGCGCGCGTTCAGCCGTAAGACGTAACGGCGCGTCGATGGGCGGTATATAGGCTGCGGCCCCAAGGCCTGTCAACGAAAATCGCGAACTTTTCTTATCTCTGTCACATCGATTAAATGCTGATTTTCCAGTGATTTCCGAATCAAGCCCCAAAAATGTTTTATTAATGCCGCGCCGCACTCAAGCCATATTCTTGGGCCGTCCTTCCTCATACGGGACTGGAAACGTCACGAAGGCGGCAGCAACCCGTATTAAGGCCCAGATAATCGCCCAAAGGGACCGTGATTGACGGCTTTGCGGGCAACCGGCATCGTGCCGGGCATCGATTCAAGGTTTACCGTCCGTTTCTTGCCGTTGGTTTGAGAGGCTTTCTTTTAGCCGCGGCAACCCACCTTCGATCGCAGGCGCAGGGGATTCCGAGCTTGGACCAAACACGGTCGCGCACTTACCGATCGCGACAGCCTGAGGCGGTCGAGCTTGGCAACGAGCCGCCGCTTTCTGTTGACGGCGGCACCAGCGGCTTCGTCGATCGCCGGCGCGTCTCCGTGCAATGGTTTGCCGGTACTATTCTGACTGCGTTGTGCGGTGCAGCCCTGATGGGCGGCGCTGTTTTCACCTCCCTCGACGGCGAAACCAATTTCGCATCGCTTCCCGAACGCGTTGAGGTCGCGCTACGCGGCGCACTCGGCGTCAGCGGTAGCAATGTCGGTGCACGCAAGAGCGACCGGTTGCCGACCGCGGAAGAACCGAGCTTCGCCCGCCAGGTCATTCGCGTCTCCACCATTACCCGCGCCGGCAATCATGAAGTGGTGCGCGTGCGCCCCTTCGTCCGTCTCGCCGGCAACCTGTCGCTGACCGTTTCCGATCTCTCCGCGAATATTCCCCCGTTCAATCCGCAGCGCATGCTCGCCGACGGCAACCCCGGCGCCAATACGGCTGCGGAGGATGCTCCGGCAGCCGAGCCCGATGCCGAAGTCGCCTTCGTCATGCGCGATCTCGCGCCGATGATGCCGAAGCTGCGTGTTGCGCTGGCTTCGCCGAACGATGAAGTGCTGGCCCGTGTGCGCGAGGCCGCCGAATGGAGCAACAAGAACGCCAACCAGATGCCGGTGGCCGACAACATCACCGGCATCAAGCTCGCTTATGCCGGCGTCGGTACTACCGATCCTTACGCCGGCTTCGAGGCGCGCATCGTTCCCGAAAACATCACGCTGCTGCCGAAGACCACGCAACAAGCGACCGGCGGCAATGCATTCAACGAACGCGTCATTGTCGCCAAAAAGGGTGACAGTATCTCCACCGTTCTGCGCGACTTGCAGGCGTCGCCGGACGATATCGGCGCCATCACCAAGATTCTCGGTCCGCGCGGCCGCGATGGCGGCATCCGCGAAGGCCAGAAGCTGCGCGTACTTTTGGCAAATGTGCCAGGTCAGCCGCAGCGGCTGCAGCCGATCCGCGTCATCATCGCGAGCGACGCGCAAGTCGATGCCGTGGTCGCCCTCTCCGACACCGGCAAATACGTTTCGGTCGACGTCAAGAATGTCGACACCGAAATCGCGGACAACACCGAGGCGCAAGAGGATACGAACGACACTTCGGGCGTACGGCTGTATCAGAGCGTCTATGAGACCGCGATGCGCAACCAAATCCCGCGTCCGATCATCGACGAATTGATCCGTATCTATTCGTACGACGTCGATTTCCAACGCAAAGTGCAGCCGGGCGATTCATTCGAGGTATTGTACGCCGGCGAAGAAGAAACACCGGCTGCCGACAGCCGCAACGACGTGCTGTTCGCGGCGCTCACCGTCGGCGGCGAGTCCAAGAAATTCTACCGCTTCCAGTCCCCGGACGACGGCCTCGTCGACTACTACGATGAGAGCGGCAAAAGCGCGAAGAAGTTTCTGGTACGAAAGCCGGTGGCCGATGGCATCATGCGCTCATCGTTCGGCATTCGCCGCCATCCGATCCTCGGCTACACCAAGATGCACACCGGCGTTGACTGGGCGGCGCCGACCGGCACGCCGATCTATGCCGCCGGCAATGGCGTCGTCGAAAAGGCCGGTTGGGAATCGGGCTACGGCAAGTTCGTCCTGATCCGCCATAACAACGGCTACGAGTCGGCTTACGGTCACATGAGCGCCTTTGCCCGTTCGACCGAAGAGGGCAAGCGCGTGCGCCAGGGCCAAGTGATCGGCTTCGTCGGCTCGACCGGCCTGTCGACCGGTTCCCACGTGCACTACGAAATCCGCGTCAACGGCCGCTTCGTCGATCCGATGCGCATCAAATTGCCGCGCGGCCGCGAACTGCAAGGCCCGATGCTGGCCGGCTTCGAACAGGAGCGCGAACGCCTCGATGGCATCATGGCGCGCAAGCCTGCGCGCGTGGCGGACAACGAGTCGCCGCTCCGCCGGTAGGCCGCGACACCATCTTATAGCGCACAGGGCTGGGTCCCCGCCTTCGCAGGGGGACGACAACCAATTAAGCCGCCTGCGCGAGCTTGCCGTTGAAGGTCAGGCCCTGCTTGCCGGCCGAGACATTGACCGCCTCACCGTCCTTGATCGTGCCCGACAGGATCATCTCTGCCAGTTGATCCTGAACCGCCTTCTGGATCACGCGCTTCAATGGACGCGCGCCGTAGGCTGGATCCCAGCCCTTTTCGGCAAGCCATTCACGCGCCGCCGGATCGAGCTTGATCGTGATCTTGCGGTCGTCGAGCAGCTTCTGCAGACGCTTCATCTGGATATCGACGATGCGCGTCATCTCGGACTTCTGCAGCCGGTGGAACAGAATGATTTCGTCCACACGGTTGAGGAATTCGGGACGGAACGCCGAGCGCACCACGCCCATTACCTGATCGCGCACGGCATCGGTGTCCTCGCCTTCCGGCTGGTTGACGAGGAAGTCCGCACCGAGGTTCGACGTCATCACGATGAGCACGTTGCGGAAGTCGACCCGATGGCCCTGCCCGTCAGTCAACCGGCCATCGTCGAGCACTTGCAGCAGGACATTGAACACGTCCGGATGCGCCTTCTCGATCTCGTCGAACAGTACGACCTGATAGGGCCTGCGGCGCACCGCCTCGGTGAGCGCGCCACCTTCCTCATAGCCCACGTAACCCGGAGGCGCGCCGATGAGCCGCGCCACCGAATGCTTCTCCATGTATTCCGACATGTCGATGCGCACGAGCGCGTTCTCATCGTCAAACAGATATTCGGCGAGCGCCTTGGTAAGCTCGGTTTTGCCGACGCCGGTTGGACCTAAGAACATGAACGAACCGATCGGCCGGTTCGGATCCTGCAGGCCGGCACGGGCGCGGCGCACCGCGGTCGAGACGGCTTTCACCGCCTCAGCCTGGCCGACGACCCGCCGCGCGAGCTCATCTTCCATACGGAGCAATTTTTCTTTCTCGCCCTCGAGCATCCTGTCGACCGGCACGCCGGTCCAGCGCGACACGACGCTGGCAACATGGTCGGCGGTGACGGTCTCTTCCATCATCGCGCTCTTACCCGACTCTGCGCTTTCAGTGTCCGCAAGCCTCTTTTCCAAATCGGGAATCCGGCCGTAAGCCAGTTCGCCGGC
This sequence comes from Pseudolabrys sp., assembly GCA_036500165.1. Classification (GTDB taxonomy): domain Bacteria; phylum Pseudomonadota; class Alphaproteobacteria; order Rhizobiales; family Xanthobacteraceae; genus Pseudolabrys. The sequence goes on along the minus strand of DASYCM010000193.1, from coordinate 492 downwards.
GCGCTGGTATTCACCCTTGCGCTGGGCATTGGCGAGTTCGGCGCGCAACTGGTCGAGCTCGGTCTTGAGCTTCTGCGCGTCGGACAGCTTTTCCTTTTCCGCCTTCCAGCGCGTGGTGATGTCGGCGGATTGTTTCTCTAGCGAATTCAGCTCCGTCTCGAGCCGCTGCAAGCGATCCTTGGAGCCGGCATCGCTCTCTTTCTTGAGCGCCTCCTGCTCGATACGCAGACGCACGATCTCGCGATCGATCGAGTCGAGTTCTTCGGGCTTCGAGTCGACCTGCATCTTCAGCCGCGCCGCAGCCTCATCGACAAGATCGATGGCCTTGTCGGGCAGGAAGCGGTCGGTGATGTAGCGGTTCGACAAAGTCGCCGCAGCGACGATCGCGGAATCGGCGATGCGCACGCCGTGGTGCTGTTCGTATTTGTCTTTGAGGCCGCGCAGGATCGAAACGGTATCCTCCACCGTCGGCTCCGACACGAACACGGGCTG
>DASYCM010000192.1:0-4802 GCA_036500165.1 Pseudolabrys sp. | reverse complement strand
TTTCGCTTCCTGCTTGGATCGCCAAGTCGTTTGGATCGCTAAGTCTCCAACAAATCTCTCAACATGAGGCGCGATGTTTCGTCTGCGCGCCGCGACTTCCAAAAATCCTCAAAAACCTGCATTCCTGACTGGTCACAAGCCTGATGGTGAATTATCTTCAAGTCAAGATAAAATAGGAAGCGTGCGATGCCCAATAATGCGGCCCCGAACGATACGGCCAATGACACCATCGACCGCTTCGTTGTTGAATGGACGGCGGAGCGGCCCGACCTCGACTTCAATTATCTCGCGACCATCGGCCGCATCCTGCGCATCTCCGCCCACCTGCGTGAAGAGATGGATGCATGGCTGTCACCGTTCGGCCTGTCGTGGGAAATGTTCGATCTTCTGGTGTCGCTGCGCCGCTCCGGCGGCAAGAACGGCATGCGGCCGACCGAACTCTACGAAGCCTGCATGCTGTCGTCCGGCGCCACGACCAACCGCGTCGACCGCGCCGAGAAACTCAACTACGCCGTCCGCCGTCCCGACCCCGATGACGGCCGCGCCACGCGCATCGCCCTGACCAGGCGCGGGCAGACGCTCGCCGACAAGGCGATGACGGAGCATTCGGCGCGGGCCGGCGACATCGCGGACGGCTTGACGGCGAAAGAGCAGGAACAACTCGCTTTTCTGCTGCGGAAAATGCTGCGGTCGTTCGAAGCGCAAGCCGAGCCGGCCAATGCTTCCAACAAGAAGACGCCCGCCAAGCGCAAAGCCGCCGACGCAGCGGCCTAGACGCAAGGCCAGCGGCCCCCTAAAACGCCTGCAACAACAGGCCGCCCAAAAGGCGCACAAGGGAGTTCAAATGCCGTCGACCCTGCTCGATTCCGCCGTATTCCGCGACATCTTCACCACGCCCGCCATGCGCGACGTGTTCTCCGACGAGAACCGCGTTCAGAAGTATCTCGATTTCGAGAAGGCGCTGGCCGTAGCCCAAGCCCGGCTGAAGATCATTCCGCAGGAAGCCTGCGACGAGATCATCCAGCACTGCAAGGCCGAGAAGATCGACATGGCCAAGCTGAAAGAGGCCACCGAGCGCATCGGCTATCCGGTACTGCCCGTGGTCCAGCAGCTCGTGAAGCTCTGCAAAGGCACTCTCGGCGAATGGTCGCACTGGGGCGCGACCACGCAGGACATCACCGACACCGCCTGCGTGCTGGTGCTGCGCGAGGCTCTCGATATTATCGAAAAAGAAATCGACGGCATCTGCGACGCGCTGGCGGCGCTCTGCAAGAAATACCGCGACACGCCGATGGCCGGCCGCAGCAACCTGCAACAGGCCGTGCCGCTGACCTTCGGTTACAAGATGGCGAGCATCCTCGCCGGTTTCGAACGCCACCGCGAGCGCCTGAAGCAGCTGCGGCCGCGTCTTGAAGTCGTCGAATTCGGCGGTGCTGCCGGCAACCTGTCGTCGCTCGGCAAAGACGGCCTGAAGTGTCAGGCGGAACTCGCCAAGGAACTCAAGCTCAGCCAGCCGGTCGCCACCTGGCACACCGTGCGCGACACCATCGCTGAAGTCGGCTGCTTCCTCGGGCTCGTCACCGGATCGTGCGGCAAAATCGCCTTCGATGTGAAGCTGATGATGCAGACCGAAGTGGAAGAGCTTTACGAGCCGTTCCATGAGGGCCGCGGTTCGTCCTCGACCATGCCGCAGAAACGCAACCCGATCTCGTCGGTCTACATCACCGCGCAGACCGCGATCGTGAAGCAGATGGTCGCGGCGCTGCTTGAATCGATGGTCGCCGACCACGAGCGTTCGACCGGACCGTGGGAAATCGACTGGATCACGCTGCCGGAAATCTTCATGCTGACGGCCGGCGCACTGGCGCAGACCAAGTTCGTCGTCACCGGCCTGCAGGTGAACGAAAAGAAGATGCGCGAGAACATCGACATCACCAAGGGTCTGGTCATGTCGGAAGCCGTGATGATGGGCCTTGGACCGACGCTCGGCCGCAACAAGGCGCACGATCTGGTCTACGACGTGTGCCGCCTCGTGGTGAAAACCGGCCGCCCGCTGCTCGATCTGCTCTGCGAAGATAAAGAGATCAGCAAGCACGCCTCGCGCGCCGAACTCGAGAAGATGCTCGATCCGTCGAACTATCTCGGCGTCGCTGGTGAGATGGTCGACCGCGTGCTGGCCAGCAGGAAGAAGTAGCTCTTATCCCTTCCCCGCAGGGGGAGGGTGGCGAGTGAAACGAGCCGGGTGGGGTTTACTCTCCGTATCGAGATAACCCCACCCCGATTACGCTTCGCGCAATCGACCCTCCCCTTTCAGGGGAGGGATAAAGAAGGTGACGGCTCGACATCCTCCGGCATCGTGCGGCGGATCGCCACCGCGGCCACCAAAGTCAGCGCGCCGATCAGCACGAAGATCTGCGGCACCGTGACGCCGGCGTGCTGCAACAGCGCGACCAGCACTGTGCCGCCCGTCATGAAAGCGGCGTTGAGAATGTTGACGGCGCCGACGGTGCGCGCCCGATAGTCGGCGCCGGACCAAGCCTGCACCGCGGCGAAGGCCGGCACGATGAACAGCCCGCCGGAAATGGCGAGACCGGCAAGACCCACCGCGACGTGAATACCGAGCGCCGATGAGAACACCACGTCCGGCGCTTGCGGCGCGACCGCCGGTGTCATGCCGAACGTAATGAAGCCGATGTCGAGCGCAAACAGGCCGAGCAGCACCGCGCCGGCCAGCGTCGTGTTGAGCACGATACGGCCGCGCGCAATCAGCGCCGCGAGTGCCGACCCGATGCCGACGGCGATGGAGAACAGCGCCAGATAAACGGTGACCGTATCTTCGTCGCCGCCGATCAAGGTTTTAATCAAGGGCGGCAACAGCGACAGCACGACGATACCAACCAGCCAGAACCAGCTCGTCACCATCGCGCCCCACCACAGCCGCTCGTCGGCGCGGACATGTTTGATCATCGCCACCGTCGACTTCGCAATATTGGCGGAGACTTTCAGTTGCGGCGCGCCCTCGCCGGTCGGCGGAATCCATAAACTCGATATCCAGCAGGCGATGGCGAAGCCGAGCACCAGCAGCACGAACGTCGTGCTGCCTGAGCCGCGCGCGGCGAGGCCGCCAACAATCGTTCCCGTAAGAATGGCGATGAAGGTCGCACCTTCGATCATCGCATTTCCGGCCGGCAATTGCTCGTGGCGCAAATGGTCCGGCAGGATGCCGTACTTGAGCGGCCCGAACAGCGCGGCGATGACGCCAAAACAGGCCAAAGCCGTGAACAGAATCGGGATCGACTGGCGCGAATAACCGAAGGCCGCCAGCGCGGCGACGAAGATCTCGGCGAATTTCAGCCGCTGCGCCACCTCGGCCTTGTCGTAGCGGTCGGCCAGTTCACCGCCGAGCGCGGAGAGAAAGAAATACGGGGCAATGAAAATGGCGCTGGCGATGGTGATCAGCGCCTCGTTACCGCCGCCGGGCGAGCCGAACAGGATTAGGAAAACCAGTGCGGTTTTCAGAAAGTTGTCGTTGAAGGCGGCGAAGAACTGGCACCAGAACAGCGGCGCGAAACGGCGAGACAGCAGGAGGGGCGTGGGCATCGCCCTCCATACCACAAAGTTCCCTGCCCCGGCGCGGCGCGCCCACAACAAATCCGACGCGGCGCGCCCAAAAAAAAATAAGGCGGCCTTCTGGCCGCCTCAGGGGTCGCTACCGAACTGTCGGACTCAACGCGGATGTAAATCACGCGCGGGCAGATTGCTGGACTTTGCTTCGTCTTCGGCTTCGAGAGCAACGGCGCCGACCGCAAGGGCCAAGGCAGCGGCGAGCGCGACGATAAAAAGCTGTGTCCACATGGCGTAGCCTCCTCGTTGACGCGCAAGTGCGCGGGGAGTCTGCGCGAGAGAACGTCCTACAAAGAAACTGGTTCCTGCGACCAGACTCTAAATTTCCAACAGTAATTTTTCACTATGCGGAACGCTTAAAAATTTGGCGCAAATTGAAGCGCTTGGAACTCTGTCGATTTAATTCGCGCCGATTTGTGACGTAATGCGCGCGACATCGATCTCGTTCTCGAGCCCCCTCAATTGGGCATAAGTCCTGCGCAGCCACCGCTGCAATTCGATGTGGCCATCGAGCGGAATATTGCTCGCATTCGCCAATTGTTCGTCTGCAAACGTAAAAGGCGGCTGCTCGATATATTTTCGCAACGCCGGCGCCAAAGCCTGAAAGCGCAATGGCTCGCGATTGCCGAGAAGCGGATAAGAGTCGCGGTGCTGCGGCGGACCGAGCAATTCATTGAACGCCGGCGTCAGCGTCGCCAGCGGCATGCGGCTGCGCAAACGGCGATAGGTTTCGATCGAACTGCGGTCCGGCGTGGCGATGAATAAAATCGACGACGCGATATCGCGGTGCCTCGCTTCTTCGACAAGGCCGATACGCGCCGCCTGTGTGAAAAATTCCTCGAAATGCTCGTGACCAATATCGACGATCTTGGCCGCGTCATCGTCGCCGACCAAACGATCAAATAACGCCATCTGACCTTTAATATCGGAAATATCGGCCTTGGCCGCGTGCTCAGGCGCAAACCGCGCCAGCGCCGTGGCGCCATCGTTGAGATCGAAAGCCGCCGCGGCGCGGCCCTCGTGAATATGAAAATCCATCACCAGCCGCGCCAATAGCGTCTTGCCGACGCGCGGGCGCGGCGATGCAATGATGGTGACTGAGTTGCGGAACGACATCGTTTTACCGGACGCCCGCCCCCGCCTCGGCGCAGCGGGTGAACTCGGCCGGCGGTTAGCCG
>DASYCM010000191.1:0-18001 GCA_036500165.1 Pseudolabrys sp. | reverse complement strand
TCGCGCGACCGAAGATAAACTGTCCGATGCGCTGCACGAACGTCTGGCCGAACGCTTCGTGGACCGTCGCACTAGCGTCTTGATGCGGCGGCTACGAGAGAACACGATGTTGGAAACACAAATTGGTAAAACTGGCGATGTAACGGTCGAGGGCCACGTGATTGGCCGTCTCGACGGATTCATGTTTGCGCCTGATGCATCTGCCGCCGGCTCCGAAGCCAAGGCGCTCAATGCGGCTGCGCAAAAGGCGCTGGCTGGCGAGATCGAAGCGCGCGCGACGAAACTGTCGCAGGCTGCGACCGACCAGATCGTGCTCGCCAATGACGGCACGCTGCGCTGGACCGGCGAAGCCGTCGGCAAGCTGACAGCCGGCGACGACACGCTGCGGCCGCGCGTGCGCATTATCGCCGACGATCATCTGACGGGACCCGCCAAAGAGCTGGTGCAGACCCGGCTCGATCTCTGGCTCAAGAACCATATCGAGAAGCTGCTGGCGCCGCTGTTCTCGCTGACCGCCGCCGACGACATCACCGGCATGGCGCGCGGCGTGGCGTTTCAGCTTGTCGAGTCGCTCGGCGTGTTGGAGCGGCAGAAAGTTTCGGAAGAAGTCAAAGGCCTCGACCAGCCGTCGCGCGCGACCCTGCGCAAGTACGGCGTGCGCTTTGGCGCCTATCACATTTATCTGCCGGTATTGTTGAAGCCGGCGCCGCGTGCGCTGGCGACGCAGCTCTGGGCGCTGAAGAACGAAGCGCCCGACGCCAAGGGCGTCACCGAATTGCTGCACCTCGCAGGCTCCGGCCGCACGTCGATCCCGCTCGACAAGGACACGCCGAAGGCGCTGTACCGCACCTCCGGTTATCGCATTGCCGGCGAGCGCGCCGTGCGCGTCGATATTCTCGAGCGTCTCGCCGATCTCATCCGTCCCGCCCTGGCGTGGCGCGAAGGCGTACAGACTGCAAAGCCCGATGGTGCGTTCGATGGCCGCGGTTTTGTCGTCACTGGTGCGATGACGTCGCTGACCGGCGCATCGGGCGAGGACTTTGCCTCGATCCTACGCTCGCTCGGCTATCGTCTGGATCGCCGGCCCAAACCACCAGAAACGAAGCCCGCGGAAGCGTCGCCGGCTGCTGCGGAAGCGCCTGTTGCGACCGAAGCGTCTGCCGACGCTGCGCCGGCTGAAGCCGTCGCCGCACCCGCTGTCGAAGCACCCGCTGAAACGCCCGCGCCTGCCGCCAGCGCTTCGCTGCTCCCGGCCGCTGAATTGATCCCGGCTGCCGCTGAAGAAGCGCCGGCTACGGAAACGACAATCGCGGAAGCAGCCGACGCTACGCCGGCGATGGCAGCCGATGGCGCTGTCGTCCCTGAGGCCGCTGCTGCGGTTGAAGCTGGTGCCGATAAGAAAGCCGACGAGCCGGGCAAAGAACCGGCAATGATCGACGTCTGGCGTCCAGGCGGCCGTTCCGAGAAACGTCCGCCGCGTGCGCGTCGTCCGCAACGACCACAGCAAGCTCAGGCTACCGCGCCATCAAGCGATGCTGCGGCCACTGCCTCCAATACATCCGAAGCTCCGGTTGGCGAACGCAAGGACGGACCGAATCGCGATCAGCGCCGCGACCGCCATGAGCGCCAGCAGCGCATGGAGCGTCAGGCTAAAAGCTTCGAGAACAAAAGCTTCGGCCAGAAACCACCCGGCCAGCGGCCGAACAACGGCCCTGGCGGCGGCCCGCCGCGTGGCGACCGTCCGCGTCGCGAAAAGGGTCCGCAGGTGGATCGCGCCGAGCGCGATCAGTACTACGCCAAGCCACACGGTAGCGGCGGCGGCTCCGACCGCAACAAGGTGGCGGATCCGAACTCGCCCTTCGCCAAGCTTGCCCTGCTCAAGCAACAGCTTGAGCAGGGCAATAAAGAAAGCACCTGACCCAGCGCGTCGACAAATGGCTGTGGCACGCGCGCATGGTGCGCACGCGCACCGATGCCATGGCGCTGGTCCGCGCCGGCCACGTCCGCGTTAATTCGGTTAAAACCACCGCCCACGGCCACCCGCTTCGCCTCGGCGACGTCGTGACGCTGGCGCTCGACCGGTCGGTGCGCGTGCTCAAGGTCGAGGGCTTCCGCGAGAAGCGCGGCGATGCCGCAGCCGCTCGCAGATTGTACTTGGACTTAAGCTAGGGAAACCGGGCTTTTAAGGAGCATCTGCCATGCAACGCACATTGGCATCAGGCGGCTTGCAGCCTATTTATCAGTGCGTTAGGCAACGCTGGCTAGGTTGAGTTCCGGAGCTTTCGATGACCTACGTCGTCAACGACAACTGCATCAAGTGCAAGTACATGGACTGCGTCGAAGTCTGTCCGGTGGACTGCTTCTACGAAGGCGAGAACATGCTCGTCATCCATCCGGACGAATGCATCGATTGCGGTGTTTGCGAGCCGGAATGCCCGGCCGAGGCCATCAAGCCGGATACCGAGCCGGGCCTGGAGAAATGGCTCGAGATCAACACCGAATACGCCAAGCAGTGGCCGAATATTACCGTCAAGCGGGACGCGCCAGCCGACGCAAAGGAATTCGACGGCGTGCCCGGCAAGTTCGAGAAGTTTTTCTCGCCGAAGCCGGGGCAGGGCGACTGAATTGCCGACGGCACGGTTCGGGTCCTCGGTAGCCGAATTCCTAAGGCAAAAGTCGCAGTTTGGCCGGTAGCTCCCTTCCGGCGTTAACCGATTCACCAAAATAGCAGGGCTCAACCCCTGCGATATGCAGGTTTGAACCACCATAAGGCTTTGATTTTGGCCAAAAATGTGCTATATATTGATTTATCCGATGAAACTGAAAAACGCCGCACACGGAGACCGCTCCCTTGCTCGGGAGCCTTATTTTTCGCGGCACATCCCAAGGGTCAGTCAGAGGGCGTGAAATTCCACGCGTTAGCAGTGGCAGATAAACCGCGTCAAAAGTCGAAAAAAGGTTCCGCCGGTACGAGCCGGGGACCGAAAAAGTCTGCTGCAGTGCGGCGGACGTCTCAAGCCTCCCGCGGGTCCGCCCGCGCCGGGGCGCCCACAGCCAAAAGTGCCGGTCCCCACAAGGGCGCCGGTGAAGGAGTTTTGCCCGGAATGACCGCCAAGAAGACGACCCAACGACAAGGCTTCAAGACCAACGAATTCATCGTCTACCCCGCCCACGGTGTCGGCCAGATCATGGCCATCGAGGAGCAGGAGATTGCCGGCGCGAAGCTCGAGCTGTTCGTCATCAACTTCATCAAGGACAAGATGACGCTGCGGGTTCCGACTGCGAAGATCGTGTCGGTCGGCATGCGCAAGCTCGCGGAAGCGCCGCTGGTCAAGCGCGCGCTCGAAACCCTCAAGGGCCGCGCGCGCATCAAGCGCACCATGTGGTCGCGCCGGGCGCAGGAATACGAAGCAAAGATCAACTCGGGCGACATCGTCGCCATTGCCGAGGTGGTCCGCGACCTGTTCCGCTCCGAATCGCAGCCTGAGCAGTCCTACTCCGAGCGGCAGCTGTACGAAGCCGCGCTCGACCGTCTGTCGCGTGAAATCGCGGCGGTGAATAAGATCACCGAGACGGAAGCGATCAAGGAGATCGAGGGTGCGCTGGCCAAGGGCCCTAGGCGTGGGCCGAAGCCCGCCGAGGAAGCGGATGCCGAAGGCGCGTCCGAATCCGAGGATGAGGCTGCCTGAAAGGCCCCTTCGTCCGATAATCGAGACAATCAGAGCGAATAAGAAAAAGCCTGGCAGCGATGCCGGGCTTTTTGTTTTTATGAACTGGTTGATTTCACCGCAGTGCTTTCTGCATGCGTGTTGCGCCGTAAGGGCGTGCCGAAATCCGAGCACCCCACCTTGCCGCTCCCAAACATTGGGATCATTCTCATCTGCAAGAGCTAGTCCTCGGGGCTTCACGCCTTGTTTGGCGTTTGGGCACCCGGAGGCATCCAGGGAGCGAGCCCAATGACCAAGCCAGAATCGCCAAGGCACGAGTCTGTTTGCAAAGATCCTGGCTGCAACGATCCCAGCCATATTGAGTTCAACAAACCCGAATTTGATCGCCGCAATTTTCTGAAAGGCGCCGTCGCCGGCGGTGCCGCAGCGGTCAGCGGTACCGCAGCAATTGCGCCCGAAGCCGCACAAGCGCAACAACCCGCTGCCCCGCCTGCACCCACACCCGCCGGTTACGAATTCCTCAATCTCGACGAAGCCGCCTTCATAGAAGCCCTCGTCGATCACATGGTGCCGGCCGACGATCTCACGCCGAAGGGCACCGACGTCGGTATCAACACCTACATCGATCGCGCGCTGGCCGGCGCCTGGGGCAAAGGCGACCGCCTCTACATGCAGGGGCCGTGGAAGAAAGGCGCGCCGTCTCAGGGCTATCAATTGCCGCTGACGCCGGCGCAGCTCTATCGCGCCGGCATCGATGCCACCAACGCGCATTGCCGCAAAATCTACGGCAAGACCTTCGATCGTCTCGACGAAGCGCAGCGCGAAGAAGTGCTGGTCGGCCTGTCGACCGCGAAGATCAGTTTCGACAGCGGCCTGCCGGTGCGTGTGTTCTGGACCGCGCTGTATCAGACCGTCATCGAAGGCATGTTCTCCGACCCGATTTATGGCGGCAATCGTAACAAAGTCGGCTGGCAGTTGATCGGTTTCCCCGGCGCTATCGCCGTGCACCGCGACCACATCGAGCAATATCGCGGCAAGCCGTTCCCGAACAAACCCGTCAGCATTTCGGACATGAGCTAGGGAGACAGCGACATGGTTATAAAATTAAAGGAAGTCGATGTCGTCGTTGTCGGTTTGGGCTGGACCGGCGGCATCCTCGCCAAGGAATTGGCCGAGGCCGGCATGAAAGTCGTCGCGCTGGAACGCGGCGCGGCGCGGTCGAGTGAGAACGACTATTCGCTGCCCAATATCCGCGACGAACTGCGTTACGTGGTGCGTCACGATCTGATGCAAAACACCGCGCGCGACACGCTCACCGTGCGCAACAATCCCACGCAGGAAGCGCTGCCGATGCGCCGTCTCGGCTCGTTCCTGCCGGGCGAAGTGGTCGGCGGCTCCGGCGTGCATTGGAGCGGCCACACCTGGCGCTGGACCGACATGGAATTCAAAGTCCGCTCCATGTACGAGGAGCGTTACGGCAAGAAATTTATCCCCGACGACATGACGATCCAGGATTGGGGCATCACTTACGACGAGCTTGAACCGTACTACGAAAAGTTCGAGCGCACGGCGGCGGTGTCCGGCAAGGCAGGCAATCTTAGGGGCAAGATTCAAGACGGAGGCAATCCGTTCGAGGCGCCGCGTGCGAACGAGTACGCTCTGCCGCCCCTGACTCCGATTCTCGCCAGCGAAATGTTCACCAACGCCGCGCGCAATGCCGGGTACCATCCGTTCCCGCGGCCGTCAGCGAATGCATCGCAGGCCTACACCAATCCGGACGGCGTGCAATTCGGCGCCTGCCAATATTGCGGCTACTGCCAGCGTTTCGGCTGCGAGGCGAATGCCAAAGGCAGCCCGCATATGACGGTAATCCCGCTGGCGATGCGCAGCCCCAATTTCGAACTGCGGGCGAACTCCTGGGTCACCAAGGTGCTCAAGGATTCCGACGGCAAGAAAGTCACCGGCGTTACCTACACCAACGTCCTCAACGGCGAGGAATTCGAACAACCGGCAAACATCGTGCTGCTGTGCGCCTACGCCATCAACAATGTGCACCTGATGCTGTTGTCGGGCGTCGGTACGCCCTACAGTCCGGCCACGGGCGCGGGCGTCGTCGGCAAGAACTATTGCTACCAGAACGGTGCCTCGGCCACGCTGTTCTTCGAAGGAAAATATTTCAACCCGTTCATGAACGCCGGCGGCTCCAACACCACCATCGACGACTTCAATAACAACTGGGGTTTCGATCGCGGGCCGCATAACTTCGTCGGCGCCTACAACGTTGGTGGCGGCTTCAATACCGCGCTGCCGATCGGCTACCGGCCGGTGCCGCGGGGTACACCGCAGTGGGGCAAGACCTGGAAGCAGGAAACGGCCAAGTGGTATCAGACCGCGATGACCATCAATGCCGCCGGCAGCGTGATGGGCAACCGCAACAATTACTACGATCTCGATCCGACCTATCGCAACGCCTTCGGTCAGCCGCTGATGCGCATGACGTTCGACTACAAGCCGAATGAACACCGCATGGGCACGCACGCTGCCAATGTCATCAACGATCTTGCCAAGTCGATGAACCCGACCAAGCTCAATCCGGCGACCGCGCGTACCGATCCCTGGACCGTGGTGCCTTATCAGAGCACGCACAACACCGGCGGCACCATCATGGGCACCAAGCCGAGCGATAGCGTGCTCAACAAGTATCTGCAGAGTTGGGACTGCCATAACCTGTTTGTGGTCGGCGCCAACGTGTTCCCGCACAACTCTTCGTACAATCCCACGGGTCCGGTCGGCGCTCTGGCTTATTGGACGGCTGACGCGATCAAGAACAAGTACGTCAAAAATCCCGGTCCCCTGGTGCAGGCATGACGAAAATGAAAGTCGCCGTCGCAGCGCTCACATCGGTGCTGTTGAGTGGAGCCGCTTATGCCGCGGGCGATCCGGCGAAGGGCGAGGCAAAATTCAAGGAATGCGCTGCGTGCCACAAGCTCGAAGCCGGCGCCAACGCCGTCGGGCCGAGCCTGCACGGTGTATTCGGCCGCAAAGCCGCGGAGATTTCGGATTTCCGCTATTCGCCGGCTATGAAGCGCAGCGGTATTACCTGGACGCCTGAGACGCTCGACAAGTTCGTCGCCGATCCGCAAGCCCTGATCCCGACGAACCGGATGCCCTATGCCGGCCTCAAGGATTCTGGCGATCGCGCCGACTTGATCGCCTATCTGCAAAAGGCGGCGCAGTAGTCGACCTAGACATAATTCCTAAATAGGACTATGGTCTAGCCGCTTTGGCTCGGCCGTCCGCTCTTCCAGGGAAACCCGAGATCGGATGCTCCATCCCCGTTTCGGGGAACGGAAAAATGGGAAACAGGCGCGCCCGCGCCTTTCAAGAACAGGGCCTGCGAAGCTTTGGCTAGTCCGCAAGGTGGGACACTGTGGGCGGAATTCCGCCTTTGCCGCTGTCCAAGCGCGGGTCTACAATGCGCTCAAATCTCCGAATAAAGCTCTAGGGAGTTATCAATGACCGCCATTGCGGGATACGTCGCGCCGGAAGCGAAGTCAGGCGATCTCGGCATCCACTCGCTTGACCAGTTCGTGCTGTCCGTGCCGGACGTCAACGTCGCCGACGATTTTTATACGAACTTCGGGCTGAACATGGTGCGCAACGGCAATTCGTTGCAACTCAAGACCTTCGGTCATGAACATGCTTGGGGCTCGGTGGTCGAGGGCAAAAGCAAGGCGCTGCATCATCTGTCGTTCGGCTGTTACGCCGAGGACATCGGCCGCCTGAAAGCGCGCATCGAAGGCGAGGGCGTCAAGCTGATCGATCCGCCGCCGGGTTTCGAGAGCAACGGCTTCTGGTTCCGCAACCACGAAGGCGTGCTGATGGAAATCAAGGTCGCGCCGAAAGTCTCGCCCGATCACAAGGCTGACAGCCAGTGGCCGACGGTCGGACCGGGCGTTGCGGCCGCTACTACCCGTGAGAAAGCGCCGGCGGTGCGGCCGCGCCGTCTGTCGCACGTACTGATTTTCACCGCCGACGTGCTTGCTTCGATCAAGTTCTACGAGCGCACGCTCGGCCTGCGGCTGTCCGACAGGGCGTCGGATCTGGTCGCCTTCATGCACGGCATCCACGGCAGCGATCATCATTTGCTGGCGCTGGTGAAATCATCAGCGCCGGGCTTCCATCATTGCAGTTGGGACGTCGCGACCATCCAGGATATCGGGCTGGGCGCCATGCGCATGCATGACAAAGGCTGGCAGAAGGGTTGGGGCCTCGGCCGTCACGTGCTCGGCTCCAACTATTTCCACTACGTCATGGATCCGTGGGGCAGCTTTTCGGAGTATTCCTGCGATATCGACTACATCCCGAAGGAAGAGCGCTGGCCGTCAGCCGACCACAAGCCGGAGGACTCGTTCTACCTCTGGGGTCCGGAAGTGCCGCGCGAGTTCACGTTGAACTCTGAGGCGGGCGAGAGCTGAGTTCTGTTTCCCGGACGAGCGAGCGAAGATCCGGGACCCAGGAGAGATGGACGCCGCCTTATGGCGGCGTTCTCATTTTGCTGAAGATTTTTGCGCTGGGTCCGGATCTCATTCCGCTCGGGTAAACACCCTCGCTCCAATCGTCCGGGACACGTGCGTTATTCGATAACGACTTTCGCCTTATCGCCCAGCTTCAGGCGATCGTTGGTGGCAAGCCCGTTGATGACGCGGAAGCGCTCGGCCGGATGGTCGGTCGCCATGTGCCGCGCCAATGTTTCCACCGTATCGTTCGCGCCTACCGTGACGATCTTGATACGAAGCGGATGAACCTGCGCGCTCTCCTGCAGGCTCATGCGGCGGAACGTGCCGACTGATTCGCGGAACGAACGGTCCGCGGCCGCGGTTTTGTTCTTGGCGGCGAAAATGAAGCGATAAACATCACTGCCGAAGCGCACCGCGTACAGCCGGAACGACCAAGCCTCGCCGCTCGCGCTGGCGGTCGCCGCGGCAAAGCCGTTGACGGTCAATTCCTCGACGCTCGACGCATCGACATTGTCCATCCAGCCTGACTTGAGATAATCGGGCAAGGACTGCTCGGCCGGCACGCTGACGACGTCGAGGCGTAGCGCTTCGCCACCGCCTTCCTTCAGGCCCAACACTGCTTGCGTCGTGTTGTCGAGCGAAAAGCCCGGCGGCGCCATGAAGGTGAAGCCCAGTTTGGGATGCTGGAAGCGTCTGCCACGCGCGAAACCTTCGCTGGGATCCTCGCCATAGATCAAGCCATCGAGGTTGGCGAGATATTCATTGCGGTCGCGTTCGCCGCCGCCGGGTCCGCTGAACTGGCGGGCATTGGCGAGTGCGTTCTGCACGCGCTCCGGCGTCGCAGGATGGCTCGACAGGAAATCGACTGCGCGCGGATCGGTGCTGGCGGTCTTGACCTCGGCGTTGCGCTGCATGTCGGTCAACATGCGTGACGCGCCGAATGGATCGAAACCGGCGCGCGCCGATATGCCGACGCCGATGCCATCCGCCTCAAACTCCTGTGCGCGCGAGAACGCCGCGATTGTCAGCTTGGCCTTGGCCAGCGCCAGCGCGCCGGTTTGCGGGTCGCTCAACACGTCGTTGACGACATGTGCGATGACCGCAGCCTGTTTGGCCTGTTCCTCGCGGATGGCGGCATGGCGAGCGATGACGTGGCCCATCTCATGCGCCAGCACGGAAGCGAGTTCCGCCTTGTCGCTGGCAAGTGCGATCAGGCCGCGCGTGATGTAGAGCTGGCCGTTCGGCAATGCAAAGGCATTGATCGCCGGCGAATTGAGAACCGTGACTTGATATTTGAGATCGGGCCGCTCGGACGCAGCGACCAGCCGGTCGACGATCTTTTCGATCTCGGCACGAACACGGGCGTTCTCGTAAGCGCCGCCATAGGACGCCAGAATGCGCGCGTGCTCGCGCTGTGTTGCACTCGGCTGCTCGCCTCTGGGGGTAGTTGGCAGTGCCAGCGAGATCTGTTTGCGGTCGGGCGTGCTGCTGCACGCGGCGACGAGCAAAGCCAACGCAACCGCTACGCCGCGCAACACATTTTCCAGAGGACGCTGACTCTTGTCGTGCATCATGAACTAGTCAATCAACTCGATCTGTTCCGGCGCTTCGGCCATGACGACAGGCCCGCCGCGCTGTTCGATCCATCCGCGAACCCGGACGCGGCGGCCTTCGAGCTTTTTGGGCTCGACGCCCGCGCCCGCAAATGTCCGCTGCTGTCGTTTAAGAATGATGACGGCGAAGTCCGTCGTCCAGCGCCGCCCGAAATTGACATATATAGTGGCCCCGCTTTCGCGCACCGACAAGACCTTGCCTTCGATCAGCGCGAAATGCCCCTTTTCAGCCTGCAACCCACTTAAATCTTCCGCCCGCAAAGGGGCAAAATTAGGATCGGCCCATATTCCACGCCTTTCCGTTCGTGCCGCGCGCTCGATGGTTAACAACGCTTCGGCGCAGGGTCTGTCGCCAATCCGGGCCGCAACGCGGGCGCGGCCTTGCGCCAGCAGGGCGTCCTGCAAGGATTGCGTGGATTCTCCGGGGAAGGCGAACGCGACCAGCCGGCCATAGCGGTCCTCTTGCGGGCCGAACTTCGCCAGCCGCAACGGCTGACCAATGGCCAGCAATTGCAATGTCTCACGGCCACCCGCGGCGACGTCGATGCCGGCCAGTTTCAGTTCGCGGCCGTCGGCGAGCATGAGCGTGCCGCCGTCGCGCACGGCGGTGACGGTTGTCTCGCCTATCTGCGTCACTTTGCACGACGTCTGCGCCGCCGTGTCAATCGGCCCCACCGCTAGACTGGCGAGCGCCAGTCCCGCGGCTCCGGTCCGCCCCAAAACTAGAGTTAATCGCACCATCGCTCCGTAATCTTGGCGCCGCACCGGGCTGCCCTCATTTGCAGCATAATGCTAGCCTTGGTGCAGGCCCATCCTGATCGGGCCGGAGTGCGTGATTTTGACAACGACCACAAAGCCAGGGCCAGGCGGGGCCATGATCGAGGACTTGCTCGTCGGCGCCGGCGCGCGCGTGCCGCTGGCCGAGCGTGAAAAGGTCAACGTCTCGTTCAAACAAATCCTGGCGTTCCTGTCGGTCGCGGAGACCGAGAATTTCACCGCCGCGGCTGATGCGCTCTGCACCACGCAGTCAGCTGTCAGCAACCTGGTCAAGGAGCTAGAGCGAGAGCTCGACCTGCGTCTGTTCGAGCGGACCACGCGCTCCGTCAAGCTCACCGATGAAGGCCATGAATTCTGGGCGCCGGCCAACCGGGTGTTCGCTGAATTTCAGGCCGCGATGGGTAAGGCCAAGGCGCTTTCCGAGCAGCGGCGCGGCAAGGTCGCGGTCGCGGCGTCGCCGTTGATGGCGAGCCTGCTTCTGCCGGAAGCCATCGCGGAATTCCATGCGCGCTATCCGAAAATCAACGTCGTATTGCGCGATGCACCTTACGACAGGATACGCAGCCTGGTACTCGACGGCAAAGCTGAAATCGGTTTCGGCCGCATGCCGGAGGGGGCGCCCGGTTTGTCCGGCGAAGTGCTGGTGACTGGTGCGCTCAACCTCATCGTTCGCACCGGGCATCCACTTGAGAAGGTCGAGGAATTGACCTGGCAGGAAATCGCCAAACATCCTTTCATCGCGCTGACGGCTGAAAACGGCACGCGGCAAATGGCCGAGCAGTGCTCGACGGAAGCTGGCGTCACCATCGATCCGGCTTATGAAGTGTCCTTCATCTGGACCGCCATCAGCATGGTCGAGGCCGGGCTCGGCGTCTGTGTGGTGCCCTGCTACGTGCGCTCGCTTGGCGCCAAGAAGAATATCAAGATCAGGGAGATCTGGCCCGGCAAGATCAAGACCTCGATTGCCTTGATCAGCCGTAGCGATGAGGCCTTGTCGCCCGCCGCCGCGCAATTCCAATCGTTCATTCGTGACTACGTTAATAAGTAGAGATCAAATCGATTAATCGCGGTCGCGATTTGAGTCATTTCAATTGACCATCAATGGAAACGGTCCGATCGCTTGAATCGGGCCAGCCGCTGCCTTATGCAAAAATTGCAAGGCGCCAAGGCTCTGCAACGAGCCGTTCCGCACGCTGCGGAAGGTCGCGCCGTCAATTTGGGGGAGCGCATATGCAGGCTCATCTTCGTTATCTGGCCATTGCCAGCGATCAGCCGGAAATTGTCGCCGACTTCTACAAGAAGTGGTTCGGCATGGAGGAGCTCGGCCGTTCCGCCAAGGGCGAAATCTCGATCACCGACGGCTGGCTTAATCTAAGCCTGCTGAAGCAGCCGAATGGTGACAACGAGCCGACCGGTCTGAGCCATTTCGGCATTGCGGTCGACGACATCGGCGCATTTCGTGAACAGCTCGCCCAAGCCTCGCCGGGCATCGAACTCAAGAAGGACGTCGGCGGCCTGCATCGCGGCGAATACGTGATGCACGATCCGAACGGCACCAAGATCAGCGTCTCGGCGCTGAACTATCATGTGCCGCAGATCAAGTCGGGTTCGATGCGCCTGCGTCATATGTCGTTGTGCGTCGATACTGGTGTTGAACTGCGCGACTTCTTCACCAAGTCGATCGGCTTCCGTGAAGTGAAGACCAGCGTGACGCGCCGTGAATCGGGTGCTGATGCGCTGCCGTTCTTCTTTGTCGGCGACGGCCAGGTCAATCTCGGCTTCCTGCCGAAAAAGATCATGATCGAAAAGCCGGACCGTAAAAACCTTCAACCGTCGCACATTGAGCATGGCTGGTTCGGCCACATCGGCTTTGTGGTGCCGAGCATGCAGACCTTTATGGACAGCGGACTTCCCGGCAAGGTCGCCGGCCGCGACATGGCGGAATACCGCGTCTGGGATCCGGAAGGCACCGCCATAGACCTGTCGCAGCAGCGCGGCTTTGAGGTTGACTACGATCATTGGGAGCGCGCGGCCTGAGGGTCTCGCCACGACATTCCGGGAGAGAACAGTGGATTTAAATCTAGCGCCGCGCCGCGTCGTCACGGGTCACGATGCGACCGGCAAAGCCATCACCGTTATTGATGAGTTGTCGCCGCACAAGGTCGTGCGCGAAGGCATGGGCGCGACTGCCCGCCTCGTCTGGGCAACAGGCGCGGCGCCGAGCGATATCTCAGGTCATGAAGACGCGGCGGCAAAGCATGCCGGCTTCGGTCCGGCCAAGGGAGGCTCGATCGTGCGTGTTGTTGACTATGCGCCGGCAAAAGCCGACGCCACGCTCGATCCGCATCTGCTCGCCAAGCAGATAGGTGATGCACACAAGGAATCGAAGGCCTGGCCGATCCGGCATCCCTTCATGCACCGCACGGTCACCTGCGACTACGCCTTCGTCATGTCCGGTGAAATCGTCATGCTGCTCGATGACTCGGAGATCACGCTGAAGACAGGTGACATCCTGATCCAGCAGGCGACCAACCACGCCTGGGTTAACCGTGGCGACAAGCCATGTCGCGTCGCTTTCGTTCTGATCGACGCAAAAGACCCGCTCGCCTGATCGGCTCGAACCTCCAATCCGGCAATAAGACCGGATTCGTAAAACAAATGTTCATCACGGCGATGTCCGTGTCGTGAATGGTGCTGGAGGAGCTAAGATGCTCAATCGCGTAGTCGCTCTTGGCGTCCTGCTTGCTGTTACGCTCGGTCTTGGATCTGCATCGCTGGCGCAGACCTATCCAGCCAAGCCGGTGCGGATCATTGTGCCGTTCGGCCCGGGCGGCCCGCCGGATATCATCGCGCGCCTCGTCGCCGCAAAGCTGAGCGAACGTTGGGGCCACAACGTCTATGTCGAGAACATGCCGGGTGCTGCCGGTAACACCGGTTATGCCCGCGCAGCGGCGATGGCGCCGGATGGTTATAACCTGGTGTCGATGAGCCCGGGTTACACCGTCAATCCAAGCCTTTACGCCAAATTGCCGTTCGATCCGGTCAAGGATTTCGAAGGCGTGACGCTCGTCGCCGGTTCGCCGAACGTTGTGCTGGTTCATCCGTCGGTGCCGGCCAAGACGATGAAAGAACTGATCGCGCTTATTCAGGCCAACCCGGGCAAGTACAGCTACGGCCATCCATCGAGCGGCACTATTCCGCATCTGCTCGGCGAGATGCTGAAGCAGCGCTACAAGCTTGATCTCGTTACCGTCCCGTTCAATGGTGCTGGCGCCGCGATCACCTCGACGCTCGGCAACCATACGCCAATCGCGATTGCCGCGGTGCCGGGCGCGAAAGCTATGGTCGCCGCGGGTCAACTCCGCGCGCTTGCCGTCACCAGTAACAAGCGTAGCGCGGCAATGCCGGATGTGCCGACGATGGAAGAGGCTGGCATTCCGGACATGGAAGGTGAGACCTTGAGCGGTATCCTGGCGCCGGCCGGATTGCCCGATGCGGTGCGTACCAAGATCAACGATGACATCAACTGGGCTTTGGCGCAGCCGGACATGCTGACCAAGCTTGCCGATCTGGGCTTCGAGCCGAAAGGCGATGGCCCTGATAAATATCAAGCCCGTATCAAGAGCGAGATCGCCAAGTGGGCGGTGGTCGTACGCGACGCCAATATCCCGAAGTTCGAGTAGGTCGCGCCGACGACGAGGCAGGCTTTGCCGCAATGCGGTAGCGGCTCCCGGCCGCGGCGATTTAGGCGCGCGGGCCTTAAAACGATCCGCTAGAGTGTCCCTGCAAGCGTCACCGCCGCCGGGGGAGCGATCGATGTCCGTACACAGTCGTCGTACGTTTTTGCAGTCGGCCGCTGCTGCCAGTGTCGTGATTGCCACGGGCGCAAACGCACAGGCCACGTGGCCCGAACACAACGTCAGAATCATCATTCCTTATCCGGCCGGAGGCTCAACCGATGTGCTGGCGCGCTTTCTCGCCGACAAGCTCAAGGACATGCTCGGGCAGACCTTCGTCATCGAAAATCGCCCTGGTGCCGGTGGTAACATCGGCATCACCGCTGTGACGACCAGTCCGCCGGACGGCTACACCATCGGCGCAGCGACGGTCGGCCATTTCGCCATCAATCAATTTCTCTACAAGGATATGCCGTTCAATCCCGAGCGTGACATGATCCCGGCGAGCCTGACCTGGGAATTGCCGAACGTCTTCGCCGTCGCCACCGATCATTGTCGTGCCAAAACGGTGGCGGAATTCGTCGCGTGGGCAAAGCAGAAAGGCAAAACCAATTTCGGCAGTCCCGGCGTCGGCACATCGCCTCACCTGTCCGGCGTGATGTTCACAAAGCTCACCGGGCTCGACGCCGTGCATGTGCCGTTCCGAGGCGCGGCGCAGACGATCCCGGCGATGCTGTCGGGCGACGTCAACTTCGCCATCGACAATCTTGCGTCCTATGTGCCGTTCTTCCAGTCCGGCAAGATGCGCGCCTTGGCGGTGACCTCGGCGCAGCGCTGGCCGAGCATGCCCGACGTGCCGACTATGGGCGAGGCGGGCATCAAGGATTTCGTCGTCACCTCATGGGCGGCTTTTGTCGTGCCCGCCGGTACCCCGCGACCGGTCATCGACAAAATCGCCGCAGCGATGAAGACGCTCGCCGCCGATGCGGAGCTGCAGAAGAAATTTCAGCTCGCCGGCGCTCGCTGCATTTCCTCGACACCGGAAGAGGCTATCGCTTATGCCGCCAAGGAGCGGGCGATGTGGAAGGAAGCGGTAGCATTGTCCGGGGCTAAAGCCGAGTAGACTCAACGGATTTGGCCGGAAGATCCCGCGCGCCCATTATTTCCCGGGCATGAATGTGGTGATCTGTAAAACTTTAATAAATATTGGAACCGCCAAGCAGGTGGCGCGTTTGGAGTCAGTTTTTATAGTGGGAGGATAGCATGACTCGCACTTTGTTTATATTCCTGTTGGGGCTGTTGGCGTCGTTTGCGGCTCTCACGCCCCGAGCCGCCACCGCCGGGGATTACTCCTACGGCGGCTATTACGACCGGTCCTATAATTCAAACTGCTGCTACCGCCGCGTCGTACGCTATGAACGCATCTACCGCGACTACGACCGCCAGTCCTATCGGCAGTCTTATGACGACTCGCCATATTACAGCTCATCCCGTTCCTACTCGTACCCGGCGAGCCGCTATTCAGGCTACGACTACAGCGCACGCTATTCGTACGATCAGCCGCGTCGACTTTATGCCGCCGACTGCTACTCTCGCCGGTACAGGGTTTACGACGGCCGGGGTGGCTGGGTATGGGGCTCGCGCTCGGTTTGTGACTAGCGTCGCATTCCCGGAGCTTTAGAAGCGCTTTCGGGCTGCTGGCGCCCGTTGCATCACTTCAGCCCGCAGGAGGCCATTGCTTATGCCGCCAAGGTACGCCCGTTAGCAGCGGGCGATGTACCGGGATGGTGCGAAGCGGTCCCGTCATGCTACATCGCGGCTGACGGTCCCGTAGCTCAGCAGGATAGAGCAGCGGTTTCCTAAACCGAAGGTCGGAGGTTCGACTCCTCTCGGGACCACCACGTACTCTGGCAGTTTGCTAGAGACGGAGACTATGTTGAAAAAGCCCGCATTACGGCGGGCTTTCTTCACTGTCATGGCTTGATAAGTATTCGCGACAGTGAGATGTCCGATTTAGCCCCTCAGTCTCTTGCGGCAAATATTCTGTTCCTGGCGGCCTTGCCCTCCACAGAACAACTGTCGGGCTCGCGTGGTGGTGCCATGAACTTCCGCCCTTATGGTCAGCCGCGCGGTGCCAGGCCCAGCATTGTGCTTTGTTGTGACCAATCGAGCGAGGCATCACGTAAGTTCGCTATTCCGACTCCGCGGGGGAGGCGCCCATCTATCGCGGCCTTCACTAAATCGGGCGCGAGAAATGCGAGCGAGATCGTCATGTTCACCTGACGAATGGTACAGCTTTCTCTGGCTGCGATCTGCTCAACATCTGGGATCGTGCCAGCAACTAATTCACTAAGCCAATGGCGTCCCTTCGCAATTGCGGTGATGAGCTTAGTACGAGCTTCTGCTCGGATCGGCCGTGGATCTTGTCGGGATGATCCTGAGGCTGGCGGAATAATCTCTCGTGGCTGCTTGGAAGGGGCCTTTTTCCACGCAATCGTCAGTACGGTTGGTTCAGTGTCGTCTTGACCTTTGCGTCTCCGCATCTTGTTTCTAGACGCAGCATCGACATTCGATGTTTTGGCTATAAGTTGAACAGCGAGGCGATCTTGTTTCACGTCTACACGCGCTACTTGGGATGAAATTGTTTTGCGGTCATCGCCGTCCGCGTCCCGTCCGTCGCTGGCAGTTGTTCTGAGGTGCGTGCGAACAGCACTGGCAATCAACTTCTCAATCTCGGCGGCAGGTACGCGATTTAGTTTTGGCGTCTTGCCCGATTGACCCTGCTTTAGCAGCGATGAAATATAGTATCGATAGCGTACGCCTTTCTTGGTAGCATAAGTGGGCGTCATCCGATTGCCGTGCTCATCATAAATCCGACCCATTAGGAGGGAGTCGGTCGACATTCTCATTGCAGAGATATGATTGCGCTGTTGGTCAAGCCTTGCTTGCACCGCATCGAATAGTTGCCGATCGAGAATGGCGGTTTGCTCGCCTGGGAAGATCTCACCCTTGAACTGAACTTCACCTACGTAGAATCGATTACGAAGGAAGTGTGCGAGTGGCCCCAGGGTGAATGGAATCCCACCGATCGTCCGTCCCGTGGATAAAGGCCGAACTTTCGTTCTGACGCCACTTGTCCTCAAATCCGCCAGCAAAAGGGTTAGACTTCCAAGCTCCAGGTAGCGGTGGAAGATGTGCCGCACGACCTTGGCTTCGTCCTCGACGACGGAGATTTTTCGATCCTTCGCGTAGTATCCCAACGGGACCACGCCACCCATCCACAGGCCCTTACGTTTAGAGGCGGCGATCTTGTCTCGGATGCGCTCAGATGTGACCTCTCTTTCGAACTGAGCAAAAGACAACAGTACATTCAATGTCAGCCGGCCCATTGATGTTGTGGTGTTGAATTGCTGGGTTACGGAGACGAACGATACGCCGTGGGCATCGAATAATTCGACCAGCTTAGCGAAGTCGGCGAGCGAGCGCGTCAGGCGATCTACTTTGTAAACGACGATGATCTTGACCTTGTGGGACTTCACATCTGCCAAGAGCTGCTGAAGGGCAGGGCGGTCCGTCGATCCTCCTGAAAAGCCGCCGTCGTCGTATCTGGTGCGAACGAGCGTCCAGCCGGCATGGGCTTGGCTTTTGATGTAGGCTTGAGCAGATTCATACTGTGCGTCGAGTGAATTGAAGTCCTGATCGAGCCCGGCATCCGTTGAAACCCGGGTGTAAATGGCGCACCGGAC
>DASYCM010000190.1:0-8836 GCA_036500165.1 Pseudolabrys sp. | reverse complement strand
TATGTCGGCGTGGCTGTTCACCATCCTGCGCAATCACTTCCGCTCGGAATATCGCAAGCGGCGGCGCGAGGTGGAGGACACCGACGGTCACTATGCCGACTCTTTGAAATCGCAACCCGAGCAGCACGGCCAGGTGGAATTTCGCGAATTCAAAGAAGCACTCAATCACCTGCCCGCGGACCAGCGCGAAGCGCTGATCCTCGTTGGCGCCTCGGGTTTCTCATACGAAGAAGCCGCCAATATCTGCGGTTGCGCGGTCGGCACCATCAAATCGCGCGTCAACCGCGCCCGTACCCGGCTCGCCGAACTTCTGTCCATTGACGGCACGGATGATTTCGGCCCAGACGAACAAACCCGAGCGGTACTTGCCGGCGGCGGCCAATAGTAAAAAGGCCAATCACCAACCGTTATACGGCTATAAATAATCCTCACGTTGCTAATGCCGAGGGCAGCCGCATAATCCGACGATGGAAGTCCGTCATCTCCGATACTTCACCGCGGTCGCATCCGAACTCCACTTCGCACGTGCAGCGCAACGTCTGAATATCGCGCCCCCGACGCTGACCCAGCAGATTAAATGGCTCGAGTCGCATCTCGGCGTTCTACTTTTCATCCGCAACGGTACGCGAAAAGTCGAGATGACTTTCGCCGGCAAGCAATTTCAGAAACGCGCGTTGGCGCTGATCGAAAGCTTCGACCAGACCGAACGCTCGGCGCGTGAAGCGGCGCGCGGCGAAATCGGCGATGTAAGGCTAGGATATGTTCTTGCGGCAGCCACGGCCGGCTATATCCAGCGGATCATCGAAGTTTCGCGCGCCAAATTGCCGAACGTGACCGTCCATATCCACCGGATGGAAACACTGTCGCAGATGAAAGGCATTGCCGCCGGCAGTCTCGATATCGGGATTATGCGGGGGATGGATTCGTATCCAACCGGCGTCGAAGCCTTCAGTCTACCGAGCCAGCGCTTTTCTCTCGCGATGCACCGAAACCATCCGCTCGCGAAACAAAAGGTCATCACGACCTCGATGCTGGCAAACCAGAAATTCGTCGCCTATGAGCTGGACGCTGAGGTCGGCTTTTACCGGAACATCACGGCCGTGCTTCCGCCCGGCACTATTCCACAAATTGTTCAGCGTGTGCCGGATGCGATTTCCGTGCTGACTCTGGTCAGCGCCGATGTCGGGATCGCGATTGTCCCGGAAAGCTTCCAGAAACTCGTCGATACATCCGTCGTGGTCAAAAGCATTTCAGGTCCGGCTAAATATTCCTCAAATGTCATGGTCTTTCGGAAGAACGAACCTTCTCCCGCCGTCCAGGCAGTGACGAACGCGATCCGCGCCACGTTTCCAGCGTCGTCGTAACAGGGCCACGCCTACCCGAGGCTTCCTATTCCGTCATTTTTATATTGGCGTCCTTGACGACTTTCGACCACACCAGCTTGTCGTCCGCCATCTTCTGCGCGAATTGCTCCGGCGTGCCGCCGCGCGGCTGAACGCCGACCGCGGTGAACCGTTTCTTCGTGTCGTCCCTGCGCAAAAATGCATTCATCACCGCGTTGACCTTGGTCACCACCTCCGGCGGCAGATTGGCTGGACCGACAATCCCGTACCAAGTCGATGCATAGATGCCGGGGAAGCCGGCCTCCCGCATCGACGGCACACCCGGCAAGAACTCGACCGGGTCCGGTGTCATGACGGCAAGAACGCGCCCCTCCGAGAGAAACAGCGGGTTGTAGGCCGCGCAGGCGATGTCGATCTCGCCGCTGAGAAGATCCGGGATCATCGGCCCGCTGCTGCGGTACGAGATATAAGCACCGCTGAAGCCGGTTTTTGACGCGAGCAGCAGTAGCCCGAGATGCCCGATGGTGCCGGGACCGGGATGTCCCATGGTCAAGCCTTTCGGGTTCTTCTTCGCCCAGTCGACCATCTCGGCAATAGTGCGCGGTGGAAATTTTGCGCTGCTGGCGATCACGTTCGGCGTCTCGGCAAGCAATCCGATCGGCGTGAAGTCGGCGACGGGATCGTACCCGACAGGTGGCTCGAACAGCGGCCGCAGGCTCATCGGGCCGACTGCCTGGATCGAAAGCGTGTAGCCGTCAGGCGCCGCTTTCGCGACGGCAGCCGCCGCAACGACCCCACCACCGCCGGGCCGGTTCTCGACAATGACCGGCTGCCCCAATTCTTTCGACGCGAATTCGGCAAAGGTCCGGGCAACGATGTCCCCTGACCCACCGCCTGCGAATGTTGTGAGGAGTGAAATGGACCGGGACGGCCAGCTTTGAGCCGAAGCTTGTGTATTAGCGGCAAGCTGCGCCGAAAGACAAAAGGCCAAAGCCAATCGAGGCAGGATCGGTTTCATCGCAACAAGCCCTGCAAATATTGCCAACCGCGATTAGACCGGGCCGCGAAGTGTCGGTCAACTACTGATTGTGATGAATCATAATTGCAACAAATGAACCGGGTCAAGCCGCGTGGCCGCTATTTCTTTTCGATTGAAAGGCCGCGGTTACCGATGCTGATCTCGACACCTTTCTTCTGCCGGTCTTGATAGACCTGATAGCCGAGCACCGCGACAGCGACAGCGAGCCCGCCGATCAACAACATCATCACGTTGCGATTCATTGTTAGAATTCCTGCCCCTGAACAAGAAAGACCCCGGCCGGAACTCCGGTCGGGGTCTTTCCGGATTTATGGCTTGCCGGACTTATCGCAGCGAAGCCAGACGTTGTGATATCCGCGACATCTTACCGCATGCACGGTTCAAAATTTGTCGCCAGCGCTTTATCGCCAAGCGCAACGGCGATGGCCGTAGCTGTTGGTCCAGCAATGACGATGGCGATGACGCGAGACAATGTTCGGACCGCCCACGACAGCACCAACGGCGCCGCCGACAATCGCGCCCGGAGGTCCGGCAACGACGGCACCCGTGCCAGCACCGATGGCTGCGCCTTCAAGCGTGCCGGCTTGCGCGGCGAACGGAAGAGCGGCGAGCGTCAATACAAGCAGTCCGGTTTTTATGATGGCGCGCATATTCATTCTCCAGTTTACAGAGTTGAATGCGCCAGCCCGTCGCGTCAGCGCATGATGGAAGTGCCGCACCAACGTCTCATGTGACATAGAGTTCCTTAGTCGCTTGCACTCGTCGTCGCGTATAACGCATGGACGAGCACAAAAACGCCCCGCGCAGCCGAAGCCACGCGGGGCGCTATCATGTGCTCCGTCAGGTTACGGGACGGTCGGCGACCGGCCGCGCACCAAACCAACGACAGCGGCGATGGCGAAGAGGATGATCGCCACGACGAAGATCAGCTTGGCGGCTTCAACCGCGAAGCCGGCAATGCCGCCAAAACCGAGAACGGCGGCAACAATAGCGACGATCAGGAATGTGATGGCCCAACCCAACATGGCTCGCTCCTTGGTTTTATTCGTAAATTCGCGTGTCTGGAGAACGTCATTTGGCCATCGAAAGTTCCCGGCGTAGACTAGGCGTGACGGGCTCAAGTCCCGGCCCTTTCTCAGGGAACCCGTTCAATACGCAAAGAGTTCACCCGCCGGGACGAAATGGCAGGAGTTGCGTGATGGCGCCACGGCCGAACTGGAAGGGCTTCCTGAAACTGTCATTGGTGTCCTGCTCCGTGGCAATGTACTCGGCGACCAGCACCAGCCAGCGCGTTCGTTTCAACATCATCAACCGGAAAACCGGCAACCGCATCCGCAACGAAGTCGTGGACACCGAAACCGGCGACCCCGTCGAGCAGGAAGATCGCGTCAAGGGCTACAAGCTCGTCAACGATCAGTACCTGCTGCTCGAGGAGGAAGACCTCGACAACGTCGCGCTGGAAAGCACGCATACCATCGACATCGAGGAATTCGTGCCGATGTCGGAGGTCGACCGCATCTACCTTGACGAGTCGTTTTACATCGTACCGCAGGACGACGTGGCGCAAGAAGCTTTCGCCGTTATTCGCGATGCCATGGAGAAAGAAGATCTGGCGGGACTCGCCCGTGTGGTCGTCTATCGCCGCGAGCGGCTACTGCTGCTGCGGCCCCGCGGCAAGGGATTGCTCGCCACCGCGTTGCGTTACAAAAACGAGGTTCGCAACGAGAAGGATTATTTCGACGACATCGACGACAAAAGAGTGCCGGCCGACATGCTCAAGCTCGCCGTGCACATTCTCGAAACCAAGAAAGGGCATTTCAAGCCCGAAAAATTCGAGGACCGCTACGAAAACGCGCTGATCGAGATGATCGAGGCCAAGCAGGCTGGCAAGAAGCCGCCGGCCGTGGCCGAGCCTTCGAAGAGCAATGTGATCAATCTCATGGATGCCTTACGCCGCAGCGCCAAGGCCGAGCGCAGCGCCCCTGCTCCCAAGCGCAAGGCGGCGGCAAGCCGCAAGAAGGCTGTGCCTCGCAAGAAGGTCAAGAAAGCGGGCTAACCTCCTATGGCAGGGCTCACGACCTATCACGGCAAGCGCCGCTTCGACGTCACGGCCGAGCCGAAAGGCGCGGTGGGCCGCAAAAAAGGCAGTGCCTTCGTCATCCAGAAGCACGACGCTACCCGTCTGCACTACGACCTGCGTCTCGAGCTAAATGGCGTCATGAAGAGCTGGGCCGTGACACGAGGCCCCAGCCTCAACCCCAACGACAAACGCCTCGCCGTCCAGGTTGAAGATCATCCGATCGAATACAACAAGTTCGAAGGTACTATTCCCGCAGGCGAATACGGCGGCGGCACCGTCATGGTGTGGGACCGCGGCACCTGGACGCCGGAATTCGACGCCCACAAGGGCCTCAAGAAAGGCCATCTGCAATTCACACTCGACGGCGAGAAGCTGCACGGCGGCTGGCATCTGGTGCGGATGCATCGACGTCCGGGCGAGAAGCGCGACAACTGGCTTCTCATCAAGCAAAAAGACGAGGCAGCGCGCTCACCGCGCGACAAGGACATTCTCGAAGAGCACTCGTTGTCGGTAAAGACTGGCCGCTCGATGGACGAGATCGCCGGCGGCATGAAGAAGACAGTGGCAAGAAAAGCCGCCCCGCGCCAGAAGTCCGCGCGCAAAAAAACTAAGACCAGGAAAGCAGCCGCCAAAAGCGTGATGAAGCGCAAGACCAAACGCAAGCGTGCCGGCGATCCCCTGCCCGATTTTATACCGCCGGCGCTCGCAAGTTTATCGGACAAGGCGCCGGAGGCCGGCAACTGGATCCACGAAATCAAGTTCGACGGCTACCGCATTCAGGCCCGGCTCGACAACGGCAAGGTCAAGCTCCTGACCCGCAAGGGCCTCGACTGGACCCACAAATTCACCACCATCGCCGAGGCCATTGCCTACCTGCCGGCGGAAACGGCGCTTATCGACGGAGAACTCGTCGTCAATGACGAACATGGTGTGTCGAGCTTCTCGGCACTGCAGCAGGCACTGAAGTCCGGCAACAACGGCGTCATGACTTACTACGTGTTCGACCTGATGCACCTCAACGGCGACGACTTGCGGCCCTTGCCACTCACGCACCGCAAGGCGGCGCTCGCGCAGTTACTGACAAAGGCCAACGCCGCCGGCCCCATTCACGTGAGTGAATCGCTCGACGAGCCGGGTCCTGTGCTGGTGAAGCACGCCTGCAAGCTCGGGCTCGAAGGCATCATCTCGAAACGCGCCGATGCCAGTTATCATTCGGGACGCGGCTATGACTGGCTCAAGACCAAATGCTCGGACCGGCAGGAATTCGTCATCGCCGGATTTGCGGCATCGACCAACGACAAGCATTCGGTCGGTGCGCTGATCGTCGGCTTCTACAAGCGCGGTCAACTGATATATGCCGGTCGCACCGGTACCGGCTTCACGCATAAGATGGCGCGCGATCTGTATCGTAAATTCAAGCCACTCGTGATCGAGAAATCGCCATTCGGCACTGTGCCGCCGGAAGAGCGCGGCGTCCGCACGCCGGTTTGGCTCAAGCCGAAGCTCGTCGCCGAAATCGACTTTCACGGCTGGACGAACGGTGACCGCGTGCGGCAATCCTCGTTCCAGGGGTTGCGCGAAGACAAAACGGCACTCGATGTCGTGCGCGAAGTCAAAACAGCGGCCGCTATCAACAAGACCTCTTCCGCCAAACGCAGAAGCGCACCGGTCAAGAGCAGCAAAGGCGGTGCGACTGTGGGCGGCATCACCCTCACGCACCCCGACCGCGTTTACTGGGAAGATGTCGGCGTCACCAAGAAGGATCTCGCCGAATTCTATTCCAAAATCTGGAAGTGGATGGCGCCACATCTGGTCGGCCGGCCGATCTCGCTGTTGCGTTGTCCGGAAGGCGCGGCCGGCCAGTGTTTCTTCCAGAAGCACGCCTCGGCCGGAATTTCAGAAGATCATCTACATCTGGTGCCGGAAGACGGCGACAAAATCCTGTCCCTGGACCATTTGGATGGCTTGTTGTCGCTGGTGCAGGCCGGCGTACTGGAAGTTCACGTACGCGGCTCGACCATCAATCGGCTGGGCGATGCCGACCGTCTGGTTTTCGATCTCGATCCCGGCCCCGGCACAGGCTGGAAAGATGTCGTCGCCGCCGCGCGCGACGTACGCGAACGCCTCGCCAAGCTTAAACTCAAGACGTTTGTAAAAACGTCGGGTGGCAAAGGCCTGCACGTCGTATTGCCGATTAAACCGGCGCCATGGGACAAGGCGAAGGATTTCTGCCACGCCGTCGCCAACGTGATGGCGCAGGACGATCCAGACCGCTATGTCGCGACGGCCACCAAGAGCAAACGCAAGGGCCGTATCTTTATCGACTATCTGCGCAACAGCCGCGAAGCGACCGCGGTGGCGCCCTTCTCAACCCGCGCGCGGCCCGGCGCCGCGGTGTCGGTGCCAATCGATTGGTCCGAGCTCGGCTCGCTGAAAAGCGCCGACCAATACACTGCCAAGAACCTGCCGCAGCGGCTATCGCGCCGGCGCAAGGACCCTTGGGCCGGTATCGGCCGCGTCAAACAACAGCTTCCTGATTTCAAATAGTTACACCGGATTAATGGAACTCTGGATCGGAGCACGCGTTGAGCCGCGCATTCTGAGCGATTAAGCGCAGCCGGGAGATTGGATGAAGGCTAAGAATAATGGCCGCAACGGACACGCCGCGAATGGCCGTACTACCAACGGCAGACACGCGAGCAAGCTGTCGTTGATGTTTTCAACTTTCGCGCAAAAGACCGCGCTGTGGACGGGCCATCCGATCGCGTTCCTGCTCGCGATGCTCACGATCATTGTCTGGGTCGTGACCGGCCCGATTTTTAATTACAGCGACACTTGGCAGCTCGTCATCAACACCGGCACGACTATCGTCACGTTCCTGATGGTGTTTCTCATTCAGAACACCCAAAACCGCGACATGCTCGCCGTTCAGCTTAAATTGTCGGAATTGGTTCTGGCGATGAAGGGCGCGAAAAACAGTTACGCCGCAATAGAGGATCTGACTGATGAAGAGCTTGAAGATTTACACAATGATTGCCGCACCCGTGCTGAAATGACCGAGCAGCATCTCCAGGTCCGCCGCAGCGCGAGCAAAGGCGGAAAGGTCGTCGTGACAAAGAAACGTCCGGCCAAGCACCACGAAAAAGCCTAATCGCCGACGCGCGGGAACCATTGTTCCACACCGCAGTTAAGTCTGGCACCGGGGCAGTGTTCTCGCATGCGGATTTCGCACGCGCCGGTAGCGTCATTAGCCACTCACTGCTTCAGGAGAGAGCGATGCGAAAACTCATCATCGTTATGGGCGCTGCATTGGCGCTGGCCGGCTGCCAGACTGTCCAACAGGATCGGGCATTGACCGGCGCCGCAATTGGCGGCATCGCGGGCACGGCTATCGGCGCGGCGGCGGGCGGCAGTGTCGGCAGCGCGGTTGCGGGTGGGTTGATCGGAGCCGGCACCGGCGGCCTGATCGGCGCCGCTACCGCTCCTCGTGACTGCTACTATCGTACGCGCTCGGGCCGCCTGCGCCGGTGCTAAAGATCAAGAATCAGGGTTCCGATAGACGAGACCCCGGCCTCACTCCGTTCCAAACTTATCATTCCAAACTTGCATTTTTCTGTAATCAGGGGCGTGTAAGGTTCAGTGACTGAGATTGGACCTGAAATGACGCGTGGCATTATTTACAGCGGCGTCCTGATTTTTGTGTGCGGTTTCATGGCCGCCAGCGCGCATGCGCAAAGCAAGCAATTTTCCGGTCTCGCCTCCTACTACGACAAGAATTACAAGGGCCGCACGGCGTCCGGGGAAACCTACGATTCAGCCAAGTTCACCGCGGCTCACCGCACCCTGCCCTTCGGCACGCGCCTCGCAGTGACCGATCCGCGTAGCCATCGTGTCGTCACCGTGGTCGTCAATGACCGAGGCCCCTTCATCAAGAGCCGGGTGCTCGACCTGTCGTACTCCGCAGCCCAGGCGCTGCGCATGACGGGACGCGGCCTCATGAAGGTCACGGCCACCGTCGAATAGCGGCTGCTGCACTCCTCCCCAGGCCGCATCGAGTGTGCTAGTCGAGAGTTCCCGACGTCGATCCTCCCATAAGGACTTCCACACCATGCCCGCCAAGCGTCCGGCGCCCCGACTTCCCGTGCTCGAAGAATCCAAACTAGATAGTGCCCAGCGTGCCCTGATGGATGCCATCAAGTCCGGCCCGCGCGGCGCATCGATGACCCCGCGCGGACCTTTCGCGGTCTGGCTGCACGCGCCTGAATTCGGGCAGGTCGCGCAGCCGGTCGGCGGCTTTTGCCGGTACCAAACGACGCTGCCGGCGCGGCTCTCGGAATTCGCCATTCTGTGCACGGCGCGGCTGTGGCGCGCGCA
>DASYCM010000189.1:0-3458 GCA_036500165.1 Pseudolabrys sp. | reverse complement strand
GAGGCTACATCTTCCGCCCTGCCGCTTCACGCACGTCCGATGGCGTGGCGCTGTAGGCCCGCCGGAAGACACGGTTGAAATATGACAAGTCGCCGAAGCCGCAATCGAACGCGATGGCGCCGATCTTGCGGCCGGCAAATCTCGGGTCAGACAGCATCCGGTGGGCGCGGGCGAGTCTTTGTCCGAGGACAAAATCGGTGAACGACGTTCCGTCGGCTTCGAAAAGCTTGCCGACATAGCTCGCCGAAATGCCGTGGGCAATCGCAACACTGTCGATCGTCACGTCGCGCGCCAGATTGGCGATGATACCGTCCTTGATCGCATGCATGCGCGCGGCGCGGACGCCGCGATTCCTGGCAAGTGCCGCGCCCTCGCGCGGGGCACCAAGCACCAGGGCGGCAAGGTCATGAATATGAGTCGTGACAGCGTGACGAAGTTCTGCTGTCGCCAGCGCGACATCGTTGTTGAGCACGCCGGCGTAGTGGCTGAGCAGTTGCAGCGCCGGATTTTCCAGCGCGATAGGCCTGATCAACGCATCATCGACCGCAACCCCCTGCGCTTCCAGAATCTTCCGGTCCAAACGCACGCTTAGAACCGTCGACGGGACGTGCCCCCAGAAAGTACCGGCGGAGCCGTTGGATGTCAGGATACCCTCGCCGCTCGAGACAGATTCGTGACGGCCTTCCTGATGCAACGTGCCGCTGCCGCTCTTGACGATCACCATCACGGGATGGTCGTTGTCGATGAGCCCACCCGCGTGCGTGTTTCGCGTCGGCGATAACCGCCCGTACGCAACGGCGACGTTCGGCAACGCGCGGACTTTCATCTCGATATCGAGGGGATGACCTTTGAGCGGATCGATTTCGATCCGCATGATGGCCTTTCCGAAAACCTCCCGAAACGCTTCAACCCTGTCTTGATCTGGAAACTGAGCACTCGATACGAGTAACGTCTGCACCTCGCCGCCCACACGCTCTCCGATCTGCGGCCCCCGCCTTCTCCGGTACTAGCACGACTCATGCCACGGCGACACAGCGAAGCCGAGCAACGCGCCGTGCACATCGTCGAAAAGGCGAACAGCGTCAGCAACGCCTGACGATTTAATCCGATTTAGTTACGTTGCTGCGCCGCTGTCCGGACATCCGTCGGCGTCATGCCGTAACGGCGGCGAAATGCATTATTGAAATATGACAGGTCGCCGAAGCCAGATTCGAATGCGATGGCGCCAATCTTGCGGCTTGCAAATCGCGGATCCGACAGCAGCCGGTGGGCGCGGGCGAGCCTATGCCGGAGTATGAAATCGGTGAACGTCGTACCGTCGGTTTCGAAAAGCTTGCGGACATAGCTCGCCGAAATGCCGTGTGTCGCGGCAATACTGTCGACCGTCATGCTGCGCGCCAGATTGGCGATGATATCGTCCTTGATCGCGTTCAGGCGCGCAGCCCGCACGCCGCGGCTCTTCGCGAGTTCTGCACCGTCGCGCGTGGCGCCAAGCACCAGGGCGGCAAGGTCGTGAATATGCGTCGTGACGGTGTGACGAAGTTCGGCGGTCGCCAGCGCAACATCGCTGTTGAGCACGCCGGCGTAGTGGCCGAGCAATTGCAGCGCCGGATTTTTCGACGCGATAGGCCTGATCAACGCATCGTCGACCGCAACGCCCTGCGCCTCCAATAGCTTCCGATCAAGACGCACGCTCAAAAGCTTCGACGGGACGTGTCCTAAAAAAGTGCCGGCGCAGCCGTTTGACGTCAGGATGCCCTCACCGGTGGAGACAGAGCCCTCCCGGCCTTCCTGGTGCAACGTGCCGCTGCCGGCCTTGACAATCACCAGCAAGGGAGCGTCGTTGTCGATGAGCTCGCCCGGATGCGTGTTTCGCGTCGGCGACAGCCGGCCGTAAGCGATGCCGACATTTGGCAAAGCGCGCACCGTCATTTCTATGTCGAGTGGGTATCCTTCGAGAGGATCGATTTCGAGCCGCATGATGGCCCGCCCGAACACTTCGCGAAAAGCTTCGATGTCCTGATGGGGAAACTGAGCGCTCGATACGACTAACGTCTGCACCTCGCCGTCCACACACACTCCGATCTGCGGCCCCCGCCTGTTGCGATACTAGCATGACCAGTACGGCGGCGACACAACGAAGCCGGGAAACAGCACGCCGCCATGCGTGGCAACGATGTCACGGCCCGCCAAAATGCAAGGATAGTGTCGATCAGTCCTATACGAGTGCTCTCCAGACCAAGCCGCGCAGGGAGGCCGCCGCTAGCGTCCGCTCCACGCTATTCGCGCTGGAATTAGGAGTACCTTAATGTCGTTGCATCGGACGCTTGCGGCTGTACTGGTCGCGGCTGGCTTTGGCGGATTGTCGAGTGCCGTGTTGGGTGCGGACTTGCCAGCCAGAATGCCGACAAAGGCCCCGTTCATCGGCGCGCCCTACAACTGGACGGGATTCTATCTCGGCGCCAACGGCGGCTATGGCTGGAGCGGGCAAACCGTCGGCGTGAATTTTGATGTAAGCGCAGTCCAGACGGTCCTTTCTGACATACCAGGCGTCCATGACATTGCGGGAAATGCCAAAGGTGGCCTCGGCGGAGCCCAGCTAGGGTACAACTGGCAGGCCGGGCGGATGGTTTATGGCATCGAACTCGATTTCGACGGCGCTGATATCTCCAGCAGCCAAGACACCCAAGCGATATTCGTTGTTTCACGCACCTTCCATGGCGAGCAAAAGCTGGACACGTTCGGCACCCTGCGCGCACGTTTGGGATATACTCCCGCGGATCGATTGCTGGTTTACGCGACGGGTGGGCTTGCAGGCGGCCACGCCAGCGCGACCGCCGATTTGACGACGGACGACGGCTGCGCCGGCATTTGCTTTAACGGGTCTACCTCAAAAACCATGTGGGGATGGGCTGCCGGCGCCGGCGTTGAATATGCGGTTACAGGCAATTGGTCCGTCAAGGCCGAGTATCTCCATTACGACCTCGGCACTCTCAATACAGTTGGACCGCCGCAAGTCCTTCCCGCCGTCTTCGGCAATCTTGACGGCAGCGTCAAAATAAACGGCAACATCGTGCGTGCCGGCCTGAACTACAAGTTCGATTGATTCAGTACGAGCCGGCGACGCTGAGAAACAGCGCGTCGTGATGCGTGGCAACGATGCAACGGCCCGCAGAAATGCAGGGATAGTATCGCTCAGCACAACAAGAATGCTCATCCAGCCCAAGCGCCGCGGGAGCGCCATCGCTAGCGTCCGCTCCATGCTATTCGCGCTGGAATTGGGGTGCCTTAATGTCGCTACACCGGGCCGTTGTCGCTGCCGCCTTTGCAACCGGGATTGCTTGCACGTCAACCGCGAGCCTTGCGGCCCCGAAGACCGCCCGCCCGGCAACCGAGGCAGCCTATAACTGGACCGGCTTCTACGCGGGCATCAGTGGCGGCTACGGCTGGAATAAGGG
>DASYCM010000188.1:0-9413 GCA_036500165.1 Pseudolabrys sp. | reverse complement strand
CTGCACCAGTCGTCGTAAGACGACATGGATGCCGTGACCTCCTCGAAGTCGGTCAGGGTGACGCCATTGGCGACAAAGCGCGGGCCCCAATGCGCGATAGCGGCCTTAAGCACCGGATCGGACGACATGATTTATTCCTTGAGGAGAGTTAATTGTTCAAGCGCCACGCCTATACCACGGCATGAAGCGCCGCGTGCACCAGTTCACCAGCAATTCGAAGCCGACGCCGAAGGCCGCGAGCAGCAATACGCCGACGAAGGCTTCGTTGTGATGATAGGAGCGCGAGTTGTAGAGAATGTAATAGCCGAGCCCGCCGATCGACAGGAAAAATTCCGACACCGTCGCGCCGATCAGCGCGCGGCCGGCGGCCAGGCGGAAACCGGCCAGCAGATAGGGCATCGACGCCGGCAGCACGATCTCGCCCAGCATGCGCAGGCGGCTGGAGCGGAACGCGCGCGCGACTTCGAGGAATTCACGCGGTACCGAGCGCGCGCCGTCGGCGACATTGACGATGATGGAGAAGATCGCGGCGAAGATGATGGTGGCGATGCGCGTTCCGCCGGAATAGCCGAACCACAGCGAGAACAGCGGCAGCACGACGATCATCGGCACGGCATAGAAGCCGTTGACGTAATGCCGGATGCTGCGCTCCATGAGTGGACTGCGGCCCATCAGCATGCCGATGACGGTGCCGATGACGAGCGCAATCCCGAGGCCTTCAGCAACCGCGGTCAGCGTCGCCAATGTGGCGCTCCAGAACGCCGGATCGACGATGACGCGGGGAATGGCCATCACCACGCCTGTCGGCTTGGCGACGTATGCCGGCGCCAGCGCGCGCACGACGAATTCCCAGATCGACAGAATGACGATGCCGACGAGGAGGCGCGGCAACCACGCGCCGGCGATCAGCGGCGAGGGCTTCTTTGCTACCACGGGAGCGGTGGTGACGGCAGTATCGGTCATGTCACTGCCTCCAGCGCGCGAAGTGCTGCTCGATCATGAGCCCCACCCGCATCAGGCCGACGCCGGCCATGCCGATGACGAAAATCGAGGCGAACACGCCGCCGGTGTCGAAATTCTGTGATGCGGTCATGATGAGCTGGCCGAGCCCCGTCGACGACAGGAAGAATTCCGCCGCGACCATGCCGACCAGTGCGCGGCCAATGGATTGGCGCACGCCGGTCATGGTGTAGGGCAATGTGTAGGGAAGCATCACCTCGCGCCACAAAGCCCATTCGCTCGAGCGGTATGAGCGCGCCACCTCGATAAGCTCGGGCCTGATGCTGCGTGCGCCTTCAACGGTGTTGTAGAGAACGGGGAACACCGCGAACAAAAACACCACCAGCACCTTGGGCGCGAAGCCGAAGCCCATCATCGACAGGATGAAGGGGATCAGCGCCACCATCGGCGTGGCGTAGAGCGTCATGATGTAGGGCTCGATGCCGATGCGCAGTGCGCGCACGCGCGCCAGCAACAGGCCGAGCGGCAGGCCAACCGCCACCGCCAGCACGAAGCCGGTCAGGAACAGCACGGCGGAATCGAACAGCGCCGGGAAGAAGCCGCCGCTGACGATCAGCTGCCACAGCCGCTTCATGGTTTCGGAGAACGGCACCATGAAGGCCGCGCTGGTCGAGCGGCCCGCCACTTCCCAAATCAGAAGACCGATAGCGATGCTGATCCAGAAAGGCGCGTGACGGCGGAGAGAGGTGGTGGGCATATTATTCGACTGCTTGTTCCGTCATCCTGAGGTGCGAGCGAAGCGAGCCTCGAAGGATGAGCGGCCGATATTTGGAATGGAGGGCCGTCGCCCTTCGAGGCTCGCCGCGTCCGCGGCTCGCACCTCAGGGTGACGGGTCTTTGTCTGCGCGTTAAGCGCCTTACTTCACCATCGCAGCGGCGTCTTTCCAGACGCTGCCGTCGACGAAGTCGTCGTACTTCACCGGCTCCTTGTCGGCATTGATGGCGCCGATCTTTTTCATCAGCGCGGTGGTCGCCTCGATCTTGTTGCGCGGCAGACCGTCATCGTTGGTCGCCCAGAAGTCGATGGCGAGGAATTCCTTGAGCGCCGCCTTGGCGACCTCCTTCGGATGGCCGGTGATGGTCGCAGCTTCCGCGACCGCATCGGCGTTCTTCGGGTCGGCCATATAGCGCGCGGCCTCGACCATGCCGGCGACCGTGCGCACGATGGCGTCGCGGTTCTTGGCGAGGTTGTCCTTGCGCGCCACCATGATGAGGTAGTGGCTGGTCGGGTTGGTGTTCTTCATCGCCAGCAGGATGTTGAGTTTCTTGCCCTGCGCTGCGATCGAGGCGAGATCGTCAAGATGCAGCACGGCATATTGCAGGCGGCCGGCGATCATCGCCGGGCCGACGCTTGAACTCAGCGCCACCTGCTTGGTATCCTCGATCTTCACGCCGGGGCAGCCGGTCAACATCGAGCGCAGCGCCACCGAGCGCGCGCCGCCAACCGAGTCGACGCCGACTTCCTGGCCGGCAATGTCCTTGCAGGCCTTGCCGGTTTCCGTGGTGCCGATGACCCAGTCCGGGTTCGGCATGCCGTAGAGCGCGACCAGCGGGACGCCGGCATTGGACACCTGATTGATGACCGGCGGCGTCGGCGACCAGGCGAGATCAATGTCGCCGGCGACCACGGCGCGCGCCGCGGCGGTGCCGTTATCGAACGGACGGATCTCGACGTTAGCACCGTGCTTTTTGAAGAAGCCCTGCTTCTCGGCGACGTAGGCGATGATGACGGAATAGATCGGCGGCACGCCGGGGATCGCGATGACGACTTTCTTGGTCTGCGCCGCGGCGGGCGCGGCGTTCATCAGCGTGGCGGCAAGAATACCAGCAAGCATGGCGGCGCCGGCGAAGAGTGTGAACTGTCTGCGGATCATTGAATCCTCCATTTGTTTTATTTCTGCGTTTTTTATTTTTCGAGAACGAATTCCGCTTCGCGGGCTTCGCGCATCAACGTGCTCCACACCCGCTCGCGCAATTCGGCAAAGCGCGGCAGTTGTAACGTCTCGCGGGTGCGCGGTTCCGGCAGATCGATCTCGATGATCTCGTGGATACTGGACGGCCGTCCCTTCAGCACGATGACACGATGGCCGAGTAGCACGGCTTCCTCGATGGAATGCGTGACGAAGATCATCGCCGTCGGCCGCTCCTGCCAGATGCGGATCAGCTCGAACTGCAAAATCTCACGCGTCTGCGCGTCGACCGCGGCGAAGGGCTCGTCCATCAGCAGCACGTTGGGCTCGATGGCGAGCGCGCGGGCGAGGCCGCAGCGCTGCTGCATGCCGCCCGACATCTGATAGGGAAATGCCTTCTCGAAACCGGCGAGGCCGACGAGCTTGATGAACTCCGGCACCTTGCGCTCGATCTCGGCCTTCGGCGCACCGGCCATGCGCAGGCCGTAGGCGACGTTCTCGGTGACGGTCTTCCACGGGAACAGGCCGAAATGCTGGAACACCATGGCGACACCGGCGATCGGCTCGGTGACGCGTTCATTGCCGACCATGATCTCACCGGCGTCGTGCGGCAGCAGGCCGTCGATGCAGCGCAGCAGCGTGGTCTTGCCGCAGCCGGACGGGCCGACGATGGCGACGATCTCGCGCGCGCCGACGTCGAAATCGATGTTCTTGAACACTTCAAGCGCGCCGTAATGCTTGCCCAGATTGCGGACGCGAATGCGCGGTTCGGCGCCTCCGGCGATCGACGGGGAAGGATTAAGGGCGGTTTGTTGGCTCGTCACAGGCGATTTTCTCCCAAGGCTATTTTTTGCAGTCTTTTTTGAAGGTCGCCCGCGGACGCCTTTGCTTTTAAGCATGTTGCCGCAATGCAGCGGCGTGAGCAACGCTACAAGGGACGTATTTGCTGCGTGAAATGCGGCGAATAGCCCTGCACGGGCGGGCAGTGGGCAAAGGACGGGCAGAGGGAAGAACAAGCCAAATGATTATGGGAAATGGCTTGTTAACCAAGCTCGCCTAGCGTGACGGCGTCCCGCCATTGGGCGTTTCCGTCAGGTTTTGTCATGCGTATTGGATTGGCCCGCCCCTTCATTCTCGCCGCCGCCTGCCTCTGGCTTGCCGGCTGCAACACCACGAACCGCACCGCGAGCGTTTCGGACGGCCCATCGCCCGCCGCTTCCGCCATGCTGCCGGCCGGCGCCGATGCGCAGGCTTCGGCCGCCAGCGAGGCGACCGGCTCGATCACGCCGCGCAACGAAGACGTCACGCTCGGCAAGCAGGAATATCGCGCCGGCAATTTCGACGCGGCGGCGAAGGCCTTCAATCGCGGGGCGCAAAAGCGCCCGCGCGATTCGGAAGCCTGGCTTGGCCTCGCCGCATCCTATGACCGGCTGCGCCAGTTCGAACTCGCCGACTCAGCCTACGATCAAGCCGCCATCATCGACGGCCAGACGGCGGAGCTTCTCAACAACCAGGGCTACTCGTATCTGCTGCGCGGCGACTACACGCGTGCGCGGGCCAAACTCTCGGCGGCGAAAGCCAAGGACCCGTCGAATCGCTACGTGCAGAACAATCTGCAGCTTCTCGCCGAGGCGCAGAGCAAGACAAAGACGGCGCGGTAACGCCAGTCGTCGTCCCCGCGAAGGCGGCGATACAGGATGCCCGAGTCGCAGCCGCTCCCCGACGACAACAGTAGTTCGGCAACGGCGTGGGCCGCGCTTGCCCCTTTTGTCACGCTCGAGCGCCGGATCGCCGACCGGATGGCGGCGCGGCCAGTCACGGCTGTCATCTACGAATTTTTCCGCTTTGGCATCAAGCAGGCGTGGGCGTGTCTGTTCGGGGGCATGATGGTCGCGCTGATGATCGGTACTCATTTCTGGTACCCGAGCGGCCTGCCCCTGGCGCGTTACGACTTTTTGTTTCTGGCTGCGCTGACGTTACAGGCACTGCTGTTGATCTTCCGCCTTGAGACCTTCGAGGAAGCCAAGGTTATCGCCGCCTATCACGTCATCGGAACGGTGATGGAAATCTTCAAGACAGGCGT
Source organism: Pseudolabrys sp. (assembly GCA_036500165.1). Classification (GTDB taxonomy): domain Bacteria; phylum Pseudomonadota; class Alphaproteobacteria; order Rhizobiales; family Xanthobacteraceae; genus Pseudolabrys. Next base: position 4,400 of record DASYCM010000188.1, on the reverse strand, counting down.
CGGTTCTTGGATCTATCCCGAGCCCAACTTCTTTCGGATTGCCGGGGTGCCGTTATTTTCGGGTTTCATGTATTCCTGCATCGGCAGTTATCTGTGCCGTGCCTGGCGGCTGTTTCATTTCGATTTTTCGCACCACCCTCCGGCTTGGGCGCTTGGCGTGTTGAGCGTCGCCATCTACGTCAATTTTTTCGCGCACCATTACCTGGCCGATATTCGCGTCCTGCTTTTTATCGCGGCTGGAGCGCTGTTCTGGCGCACGACAATATATTTCACCAACTGGCGCAGTCGCCGCTCCATGCCGTTGCTGCTGGGGCTGTTTCTGGTTTCGGTATTCATTTGGATTTCGGAAAACGCAGGCACCTTTAGCAAGGCCTGGATTTATCCAAGCCACACCAAGGCCTGGAGCATGGTGGGAATAGGCAAACTTGGGTCGTGGTTCTTGCTGCTGCTGATTAGCTATTCCCTGGTGTTCTGGATCAAGAAGCCGCGACTTGGGCAAGATCTGCGGCATGATCTGCCAACAAGGTCCCGATGAGCCGGGAGTATGCGTCGGCCATGAAGCTTCGCGTAATTTACGCTGTATTGGCTTTGGCGGTTATTGCAGCCGGGTTGCTGTGGCGCTCGCCGGAATTTCACCTTCCACTCGCGATAACCAAATACGGCGGATCGATACTGTGGGGGGCGTTGGTCTACGTATCTCTCCGCGTCGTTCTGCCGACGGCAAGTGTCGGAGCTGTCGCATGTCTGGCTGCCGTGCTCGCGGCTATGGTCGAATTTTCCCAGCTGCTGCATTGGCCGTGGCTCGACGCGTTCCGTAGCACCCGGTTCGGTGTTCTCTTGATCGGCCGGTTTTTCTCGTGGTGGGATATCGCGAGCTACTGGCTCGGAATCACGGTGGTAAGCGGCATCGATTTCGTGGTCAGATCGCGTTGCGCGAAGCCGCCGGGGAATTAATTGCGTTTCGCGGAATGGCGCTCTTCCGTCTTCCCCTCCGCCTCATTCATCCATAAATAGGGCCCACGGGCGCGTTACGGGAAATTGATGTCGATGTTCGAGGCATTCAGGAAATTCATTGGCGAATTTGGTGAGGGGGATCACGCTCACCAGTTCGCCGAGAACGACGTTCGTCTGGCCGCGGCGGCCTTGCTGGTGCATGTGGCCGGCATCGACGGCGACATCGACGATGCCGAACAGGCCAAACTCCACGCCGTCCTCAAGCAGCACTTCAATCTCGACGACGCGACGACCGACCAATTGGTGGCGCAGGCGACCGCGGCCGAGCACGAGTCGGTCGATTTTTTCCGCTTCACCAGCCGGCTGACGCATGCACTCGATGAAGTGACGCGGGCCCGCATCGTCGAGATGATGTGGCAGATCGTCTTTGCCGATGGGGCCAAGACCGAGTTCGAGGACAACCTGGTCTGGCGCGCCTCCGACCTGCTCGGCATCTCGCAGAACGAACGTATTGCCCTGCGCGACCGCGTGGCGGGACAAATGAGCGGCGAGACAGCGTAACCCATCGTTCCCGCAAAGGGCGACCTGGGAGGCTCTCATGTGGAAATATAGGGCTCTTTGGGCGCTTCGTTACGCGTTACTACTGCTGTCTGCCGGGTACATGGTGTGGTTCGGGTATGTGTCTCCCGACTTTAGAGCCGATGGACTGGACACGATCGTGCCGCTCATTTTGATCGCCATCATGGCTACGAGTTATCTGGTCCTCTTTCTGTCTCCATCATCCATGCTGGCCCGAGCCAGGGAGCGCGAACTGCAGGACAGAGCTGGACATCCCCCTCAATCAACTTGATAGGAGCCGGGACAAAGCGCCCGCCTGCGGCATAAGATACCGCCCGCGGGGTATATCATTGCGACACGAGCCGGCGCTTAAAGACCGGCCGATGCCAGGGGGAAACTTAAAATGACCACAGCAGTCAACGCCGGCGCGCGTCTCGACCGGCTCCCGATCTCGTCGTTTCAGTATCGCATCTTCTGGCTGGTCGGCGCCGGCATGTTCTTCGACGGCTACGATCTCTACGTCGCCGGCGGTGTTATCGCCTCGGTGCTGCAAACCAAGTTTGCGGTTGGACCGCAGATTCCTCAATTCGTGTCGCTGACCTTTGTCGGCATGACCATCGGCGCGCTGGTGACCGGTTTCATCGGCGACAAAATGGGGCGGCGTTTCACCTATCAGATCAACCTTCTGATCTTCGGTCTCGCTTCGCTGGCCGCGGCCTTCGCGCAGGACATGGACCAGCTCATTGTCTGCCGTTTCGTGCAAGGGTTGGGGTTAGGGGCGGAAATCGTCGTCGGCTATTCGACGTTGACCGAATTTGTGCCGCCGGGATCGCGTGGGCGCTGGCTCTCGTTCATGGCCTTTCTTGTCGTCGCCGGTTTTCCCGCAACCGCGATCATCGCTTATCTCATCATTCCGAGCTTCGGCTGGCGGCCGATGTTCATCATCGCCGGCGTCGGTTCGCTGATCGTGTGGTGGCTGCGCAAGAATTTGCCGGAGTCGCCACGCTGGCTTGAATCGCAGGGCCGCATGGAAGAAGCCGAGGCACTGATGCAATCGATCGAGCAGGAAGCGTCGGCCGGCGCGGCCTTGCCGCCGCCGGCTGTTGTTGCGCCCGCGCCGCAGCTTGCGGCCGCCGACATGTTCAAGCCGCCGATCCTGCAACGCCTGCTGGTCGGCTGCTGGGTGCTCATTACCATCAACACGCTGATCTTCGGCTTCGTGATTTTCCTGCCGCAGTTCTTCCTGCGTCAGGGGCTGACCATCACCAATTCTCTCGGTTACACCGTGGTGCTGTCGGTCGCCTCGCTCGTCGGCTGCGCGGTCGGCGCCTATACGTCGGACGCCATCGGCCGGCGCTGGAGCATCATCGGTGCGTCGGTGCTCACCATCATCACCGGCTGGATTTATGCGCGCTTCGGCAAGGACGCCGACCCGATGCTGGTGCTGAGCGTCGGCTTCGTGCTGATCGTCGCGATCTATGTGCAGACCGCGATTCTCTTTGGTGTGTACACGCCGGAGCTGTTCCCGACGGAAATCCGGCTGCGCGCCAACGGCATCTGCAATGCGTTCGGCCGCGGCGCGACCGTGGTGTCGCCGTTCATCGTCACGGCGCTGATGGCAAGCCACGCACTGCCCGGTGTCGTCTGGCTGATGATCGGGCTGGTCGTGGTGCAGATCGTTGCGGTGTATCTCTGGGGCGTCGAACCGCGCAAACGCGGGCTGGAGGATGTTGCAGCCGCGTAAGCCCGCGAAAGCACGCCGTCCTTTGGACGGCTATGCCTGACCCGCTTAATCCGCGCTTTCGCAGGCGCGAACGGGTGATATACCGGACCACATGAGTCTCAAGCCCGTTACGGTCATTACAGGCGCCTCGGCCGGTATCGGCGTGGCGCTGGCGCATATTTTCGCACGTGACGGCTTTGCGCTGGCGCTGGTGGCGCGGCGCGAGGACCGGCTGCAAAAGCTGGCCGACGAGATTGCCGCGACCGGCGCGGCGCGGCCGCTCGTCGTTGCCTACGATCTGGTCAAAACGGGCGCGGCGCAAGCGATCGGCGCGGCGCTGGCGGCGCAGGGGGCCGAGCCGCAATACATCGTCAACAATGCCGGCTTCGGGCTGGTCGGCCTTGCCGAAAGGCGCGACCGCGCCGAGCAGTTGATGATGATCGATCTCAACGTCCGCGTGCTCACGGAACTGTCGCTGGCCTTCATTCCGAGCCTCGCGCGCCACAAGGGCGGCATTCTCAATGTCGGATCGATGGCGGGTTTCCTGCCGGGTCCGGGCATGGCGGTCTATTACGCCACCAAGGCCTATGTGCTGTCGTTCAGCGAGGCGCTGCACAGCGAACTAAAGCCGCGCGGTATCCGGGTCACGGTGCTGTGTCCGGGGCCGGTGCCAACCGAGTTCGCGGCGCGTGCCGGTGTCAGCGAGGGGCTCGCACCCGGCATGCTGACGCAGACCGCTGCGATGGTCGCCGCCGCCGGTTATCGCGGCCTGATGAACGGCAAGCGCACCGTGGTGCCGGGTCTCGCCAACAAGGTGGTTACGGTCTTGATTCGAATCGTGCCGCGCCGTTTCCTGTTGCGGATGGTCGATGCGCGGCAGAGCCGCCGCCGCGCCAACGAGGCGGCAAAGCAAGGCTAAACTTAAAGAGGCTGAACTTAAATCTCCGACATGTTGAAGCCCGTCCTTCTCATTCTCCATCAGGAAAATTCATCGCCAGGGCGCGTAGGGCGAGCTTTGTCGCAACTCGGCTATCCGCTAGACATCCGCCGGCCTCGTTTCGACGATCCGCTGCCGGAGACGATGGACGGCCACGCCGGGGCGGTAATCTTTGGCGGTCCGCAAAGCGCCAACGATAACGACGATTTTATCAAACGCGAGATCGAC
>DASYCM010000187.1:0-2030 GCA_036500165.1 Pseudolabrys sp. | reverse complement strand
CACCTGCTTGACCTGATCCGCCTCGAACGGGTGCTTCTTGCGCATGTTGACCAGGCCGTCGAGCGGCGACTGCGTGGGACCGCCGCTGGTCCATTTCTTGATAATCGTCAGCGCCACTTCGTAGCGCTCGCCGAGTTGATCGACCAAGCCGGTGGGCTTGGCTTTCGGCGCATAAGACTGGAAGAAGTTGTCGCCGCCGGAAAACACGTCAGCGACGCCGGTCCAGCCCGACTGAACCATCAGCGCGGCGGCAACGCCGTTACGCGCGCCCACCGAAAACACGAAAGACTTTTCGGTGTGCTCGACGTCGCGTGCCCAGGCGCCGAAGCCAGACCCCGCCTGCTGCGCCGCATAGTCGAGCAGCCAGCGCATTTTCTGCGCGTCGAAGCCGGCGATGCTGCCGGCGGTCGCGGAAGCACCGAAGGTGCCGACGATGTTGTGCAGGTCGGGGATCGTGGTCGCATTGAATACGGTCTTGAATGCGCGCATGCCGACGTCGTAACCGAGCGTCACGGCGCGCAGGAAGCGCGCACCGTCAACGCCGAACGTTTCGCCCATCGACAAAGCGGCCGGCACAATGGCGCAGCCCGGATGCGCGCCGCCGGCGCTGTAATTGTCGTCGCTCTCGTCGGCCTGCGCCAACATGCCATTGATGATCGCGGCTTCGATCGGCCCTGCGAGGATATTCGACGCGGCAATGGTCACGCGCTTTTCGCCGCCGTAAGCCTTGGCGAACCGCAAGGCATGACGCCCGGGCGGCAATTCCGAGCCTGAGACCATCGCGGCGAACGTATCGAGAATGTGAAACTTGGCCTGTTCCGCAACGGCGTCCGGCAGCGCCCGGGTTCCGGCTTCGCTCATGTATTTGCTGAGCGTGGCCATGACCGGGCCGACCTCTTCCGCCAGAGCCGCGCGCGGGAATGCCGCCGCGGTGGCAAGACTTGCTCCTGCAAGACTGGCCGTCCCCAACAGCGCACCGCGTCGCGTCAGACGGCCGTTGTTCAGTAGTGATGTCCGCAGGTCGTGATTCCGCATAATTTCCCCGCCATGGTTGTTATTTTTTATTGCCGCCTTATCGCCGACCATAGCGGCTGGATTTGCCGATGTCTGCCTACTCGCGGCGCTCGCGTTTGCGAACATACATCGTCTTGTCGGCGGCGCCGGTGATCTCGCCCGGCGTGGAATTGCCGTCGAGCATCACCGCACCGGCGCTGGCGCCGACGGCAAGAGCTTCGACGCCAAAAACCCCGACATCAGGACCGGCCACGCGCACAGCAGAAATCATCGCTTCAAGATCGCGGCTTTTGGCGACCGCCTGCGCCTCATCGAGATTCCACAACAGCGTGGCGAACTCATCGCCACCGAGCCGGGCCACGATGTCGGACGCCCGTACGCTGGCGACAAGCCGCGCCGCGACCGCCTTGAGCAAGGCATCGCCCGCGGCATGGCCGTGAGAATCGTTGATGGCCTTGAAGCCGTCGAGGTCGATCAGCACCAGCGCCGCCCGGCCGCCATAGCGCTTCACGTATGCCAGCGAGCGGGCCAGCTCGCGGTCGAAGCCGCGCCGGTTGAGGATGTCCGTCAGAGGGTCGACGTCGGCGCGCGCCTCGAGCTCGGCGATTTGCCACTTCGCCTCAAGCAATTCCGCGCTGAGGCGTTCGATTTCGGCCAGCAGGGCCGCGGACGCTTCGGGGGGATTATCAGCAGGGTCAGCCACGGGATATCCTTCGGAATCAGGCGACGAAGTTCCCATACAATACCCGTTTCGCCTTGCCAGAGGGGGGTCCGAACCTATAATCCGCCGCTTCCTTCCGCCCAGAGTCGCGGAATAGTGGGGGCATAATGGCTGCAAAACCGGTCGCAATAATCATGGGCAGTCAGTCCGACTGGGCCACGATGCAACATGCCGCCGAAACGCTGGACGCGCTCAAGATCGGCTACGACAAGCTGATCGTTTCGGCGCACCGCACGCCGCGCCGTCTCTACGAATTCGCCACCAACGCGGCGGACAACGGCTTCAAGGTGATCAT
>DASYCM010000186.1:0-8443 GCA_036500165.1 Pseudolabrys sp. | reverse complement strand
CGTAGCGTTCTGGGTGCTGTGGTTGCGTGAGTGGCGTCATTGCGTAGTCATGACCGGTCTGAGGGTGCCTTTTCAGGGCCCGCAGCCGGGCATGACGAAAGTTCCCTGAGACGAAGCGCCTCAGGATGACGGGGAAGGAGTGGGGCTGGAGGTGGACTCCGTAGGGCCGCATCACCACTCTGGTGATCGTAAGGAATCACCCCAAACTCTGAGCCAGCATGTCCGACCTCGATTTCGTGCACCTTCACGTGCACTCGTCCTATTCGCTGCTGGAAGGCGCGCTGCCGATTGCGCGGCTGGCTGAACTGGCGAAGGGCGACAAGCAGGCGGCGCTAGCGCTGACCGACACCGACAACATGTTCGGTGCGCTCGAATTTTCGGAAAAGCTCGCCGGCTACGGCATCCAGCCGATCGTCGGTTGCGCACTGGCTATCGATTTCGCCGACACCGACCACGGCGCCCGCAACGCCAATGCGACGCCGGAGCGTTCGCGTCTTGTCATGCTTGCCGCCAGCGACGCCGGTTACCGCAGCCTGATGCGGCTTGCGTCGCGCGCTTTCATCGATTCGCCCGCTAACGAGCCGCCGCGGCTCAAGCTCGAATGGCTGGAAGGCGAGACCGAAGGCGTCATCGCGCTCACCGGCGGCCCCGGCGGCCCGCTCGATTTCGCCATCGCCGCAGGTCAGAGCCATCTCGCCGCAACGCGCCTCGACGCGCTCGTCAAGCTGTTTGGCGACCGGCTCTATGTCGAATTGCAGCGTCACGGCACGCCGAACGAACGTGTGAGCGAGCCGCTGCTGATCGATCTCGCTTACAGCAAGAACCTGCCGCTGGTGGCGACCAATGAGCCGTTCTTCGCCACGGTCGCCGACCATGAGGCGCATGACGCGCTGATCTGCATCGCTGAAGGCCGTGTCGTGTCGCAGGGCGACCGCCGCCAGCTCAGCCCCGAGCATCGCTTCAAGACCCGCGCCGAGATGTGCGAGCTGTTCGCCGATCTGCCCGAGGCGCTCGCCTCCACCGTCGAGATCGCGCAGCGCTGCGCGTTCCGGCCGCAGACCCGCAAACCGATCCTGCCGCGCTTCTCCGTTAGCAGCGACGAGACATCCGAACTGCGCAAGAGCGCCGAACAGGGTCTCGAGCTTCGTCTGGAAACCGCCGGCGTTGCCGAAGGCCACACCGCGGATGAATACCACGCGCGGCTGGCCTTCGAACTCGACGTCATCGCGCGCATGAAATACGATGGCTACTTCCTGATCGTGGCCGACTTCATTCAGTGGGCAAAGCAGCAGGGCATTCCGGTCGGTCCGGGCCGTGGTTCGGGCGCAGGCTCGCTGGTCGCATGGTCGCTCACCATCACCGATCTCGATCCGATCCGCTTCGGGCTGCTGTTCGAGCGCTTCCTTAATCCCGAGCGTGTGTCGATGCCCGACTTCGACATCGACTTCTGCCAGGACCGCCGCCAGGAAGTCATCGAATACGTGCAGCAGCGCTACGGCCGCGATCAGGTGGCGCAGATCATCACCTTCGGTACTTTGCAGGCGCGTGGCGTGCTGCGCGACGTCGGCCGTGTCCTGCAGATGCCTTATGGCCAGGTCGACAAGCTCTGCAAATTGGTGCCGCAGAATCCAGCGGCGCCCGTGACGCTCAAGCAGGCGATCGAGGGCGAGCCGAAACTGCAGGCCGAGCGCGACGGCGACCCGACAGTCAAACGCGCGTTCGCTATCGCGCAGAAACTCGAAGGCCTCACACGCCACGCCTCGACGCACGCCGCCGGCATCGTCATCGGCGACCGCAAATTATCGGAGCTGGTACCGCTCTATCGTGATCCTAAATCCGACATGCCGGTCACCCAATTCAACATGAAATGGGTTGAGCAGGCGGGCCTGGTGAAGTTCGACTTCCTCGGCCTCAAGACCCTCACCGTGTTGCAGACCGCGGTTGCGCTGCTGAAGCGCCGCGGTGTCGAGCTCGATCTCGCCGCAATCCCGCTCGACGACAAGCCGACTTACGATCTCCTGGCTCGCGCCGAAGCGGTTGGCGTGTTCCAGCTGGAAAGCGCCGGCATGCGCCGCGCTCTGCTCGACATGAAGCCCGACCGCTTCGAAGACATCATCGCGCTGGTTGCGCTGTATCGCCCGGGTCCGATGGCGAACATCCCGACCTATTGCGCGCGCAAGCACGGCATGGAGCAGCCGGACTACATACACCCAAAACTGGAAGAGGTGCTGAAGGAAACCTTTGGCGTCATTGTCTATCAGGAACAGGTGATGCAGGCCGCGCAGATTCTGGCCGGCTACTCGCTCGGTGACGCTGATCTTTTGCGCCGCGCCATGGGTAAGAAGATCCGCAGCGAAATGCAGAAGCAGAGCAGCATTTTTGTCGAGGGCTGTGTCCAGCGCGGCATTGCCAAGGGGCAGGCGGAGGCAATTTTCGAACTGCTCGAGCGTTTCGCCGACTACGGCTTCAACAAGAGCCATGCCGCCGCTTACGCGCTGGTCGCGTATCAGACGGCTTACATGAAGACGAATTATCCGGTCGAGTTCATGGCGGCCTCGATGACGCTTGATATGGGCAACACCGACAAGCTCTCGGAATTTCGTGCCGAGTCCGAGCGTCTCGACATCAAGGTCGATCCGCCGTCGATCAACCGCTCCGGCGTTGCCTTCGACGTCGAGGGTAGAACCATCATCTACGCGTTGGCTGCGCTTAAAGGCGTTGGCCATCAGGCGGTCGAGTCTATCGTCGAAGCGCGCGCCGCCGGCAAGTTCAGGGACCTTGCCGATTTCGCCGCGCGGACCAATCCACGCGCCGTCAACAAGCGCGTGCTGGAAAGCCTCGCAACTGCCGGCGCATTCGACACATTCGAACCTAATCGCGCGCGCGTGCTCGGCGGAATGGATCAGGTGCTGGGCCGCGCACAACGGGCGCACGAAACAGCGGCGGTGGGCCAGAACGAATTGTTCGGCGGCGCGAGTTCGCCAGAGCCGATCAAGCTGCCGTCGATCGATGCCTGGCTTCCGGCCGAGCGTCTGCGTCGCGAATACGAAGCGATCGGCTTCTTCCTGTCGGGTCATCCGCTCGATGATTACGCCGCGGTGCTGAAAAAGCTGCGCGTGCAGCCCTGGGCGGAATTCGCCCGTGCGGTAAAGAATGGAGCGACCGCCGGCAAAGTCGCGGCGACTGTCGTGTCGCGGCAGGAGCGCCGCACCAAGACCGGCAACAAAATGGGCATCTTCGGCCTGTCCGATCCGACCGGGCACTTCGAAGCGATCGTGTTCTCGGAAGGCCTCGCCGAATATCGCGACCTGCTCGAACCCGGCGCCGCGGTGCTGCTGGTGCTGTCGGCGGAAGTGCAGGGCGACGAAGTGCGTTCGCGCATTCAGTCGGCCGAACCGCTCGATGCGGCGGCCGCGAATCTGCACAAAGGTCTGCGTGTGTTCCTGCGCGATCCGGCGCCGATCGAAGGCATCGCCAAGCGGCTGGAAACCGTACCGCGTCCCGGCAGCGGCGACGGGGAGGTCAGCGTCATTTTGATGCTCAACCAGGGCACCGAGGTCGAGGTCAAATTGCCCGGCCGCTTCAAGGTGTCGCCGCAGATCGCCGGCGCCATAAAGGCCGTGCCCGGCGTTGTACAGGTCGAGGCTGTCTAACTCCGTTCGTCCCCGCGAAAGCGGGGATCCAGTCCTCCAGACTAAGAACTGGATTCCCGCTTACGCGGAAATGAACGGATGTTGATCAGCGGCCCAGACAACTCGTCTTGAAACATGCTAACCTCCAAAGAAAAACATAACTTTGGAGGAAACACATGCTGTCCCGCCGCGATGCTCTCAAAGCTTCCGCTGCGCTGCCGTTTGTCGCTTACGCCAACCGCGTGATGGCGGCCGCGCCGCCGGCTGAGGCGATCACGTCAGCACTGATCGAAGCCGCAAAGAAAGAGGGCACGGTCGTCTGGTACACGTCCGCCGATCTTCGCGTCGCGGAAGCGATCGGCAAAACATTCGAGCGCAAGTATGGCGTCACCGCGCGTGTCGAACGCGCCGGCGCGGAGCGTTTGTTCACGCGCATCGGCCAAGAATACGCCTCCAATATCTACACGGCCGATACCTGCAATACCGGCGACTTGGCGATGTTCATTCTCTGGAAGCAGCAGAACCTGTTGGCGCCCTACGTGCCCGAGGATGTTGCCAGGCATATTCCGGCTGACTACCGCGACGTCGACGGAATGCATGCCGTCGCGCGGTCGTCGCTCTGTGTCGCCGCGTATAATCCCACACTCGTGAAGCCGGACGACGCGCCGAAAAGTTTCGCCGACATGCTCGACCCGAAATGGTCGGGCAAGATGGCCAAGGCGAACCCGAGCTATTCCGGCACCATCATCACCTCGACCTATCAGTTGGTGAAGGCTCTGGGCTGGCCTTACGTTGAGAAGCTCGCCAAGCAAAAGATGCTGCAGGTGCAGTCGGCGACCGACACGCCGAACAAGGTCATTCTTGGCGAGCGGCCGGTGATGTTCGACGGCAACGAATACAACGTGTTCATCTCGAAAGAAGGCGGAAAGCCGATCGAACCGATCTATGTCGCCGAAGGTTCACCGATGATAGCCATGCCGTCGGCGATCTTCGCCAAGGCGCCGCATCCCAATGCCGCGCGGCTGTTCCAGAGTTTCCTGTTCACGCCCGAGGGGCAGCAGTTGTTCGTCGATATCGGCGGCCTGCGTTCGGTCCATGCGCAGGTGAAGGATAAACCCGGCCGCGTACCTCTTGGGTCGATCAAGATCATGAACGCCGATCCGGAAGGCCTCGTTACACACATCGACGAGATCAAGGCGACCTATTCGAAGTATTTCGGAGTGTAGGGCAGGTTATCCCGATTCCTCCTTTTTCGGGCCGGGAGACCAGTCAAAGGGCCCGAAAAGCTAAAAATAAGGCAATTCCAGAGCTTTAGCAGCTCCGGTTCGCCTTGCATCCCCGCAATCGCGCCTATATAAGCCCGGCACTCAACCACTCACGCGGAACGTGGCTTTAGGCCCCGACAATGGGTCAAAAAGGCCGTCCGGTGGTCCCTTGATGGGGCTCACACACGTCCGCGGCGGATCAACCGGAGAATATTCGAAATGGCTCTTCCTGACTTCACCATGCGTCAGCTCTTGGAAGCTGGCGTGCACTTCGGCCATCAGGCCCACCGCTGGAACCCGAAGATGGGTCAATACATCTTCGGCACCCGCAACAACATTCACATCGTCGATCTCGCCCAGACCGTGCCGATGCTGGCGCGCGCGCTGCAGGCTGTGAGCGACACCGCCGCCAAGGGCGGTCGCATTCTGTTCGTCGGCACCAAGCGCCAGGCGCAGGACGCGATCTCGGCCGCCGCCAAGCAGTCGGCGCAGTACTTCGTCAATTCGCGCTGGCTCGGCGGCACGCTGACCAACTGGAAGACCATCTCCGGTTCGATCTCGCGCTTGCGCAAGCTCGACGAGATGCTCGCCTCTGGCGACACCGGCGGCTACACCAAGAAAGAGCGCCTGACGATGCAGCGCGAGCGTGACAAGCTCGATCGTTCGCTCGGCGGCATCAAGGACATGGGCGGCGTGCCGGACTTGTTGTTCGTCATCGACACCAACAAGGAAGACATCGCGATCAAGGAAGCCCAGCGTCTCGGCATTCCGGTCGCGGCCATCGTCGACACCAACTGCGACCCGAAGGGCATCACTTTTCCGGTCCCGGGCAATGACGACGCCGCTCGCGCTTTGACCCTCTATTGCGATCTCATCGCGCGCGCCGCGCTCGATGGCATCTCGCGCTCGCAGGGCGACCACGGCGTCGATCTCGGCGCCGCCGAGAAGCCGATGGTGGAAGACGTGCCGGTCGTTCCGGCCGCGGGCGGCCTCGGCTTCGAACAGCTCGCCGGTCCGCGCGGCGTTGCCGACGACCTCAAGAAGCTGCCCGGCGTGTCGCCGGCGATCGAGAAGCAGCTCAACGATCTTGGCATCTTCCACTTTCAGCAGATCGCCGAACTCAATGACAAGGCCGCGCATAATGTTGGCGAAGAGGTCGGTCTGCCCGGCCGCGTCGGCGGCTGGGTCGCCAAGGCCAAAGAACTGACTGCCGAGTAACGCGCCAAGTAATACGCGTGTCGTCGTGCCCGCCTTGAATGGTGGGCATGGTTGCTGGACAAAAGCGGGAATGGCCGGCGGTAACGCCGGCTATTGCTGCATGAAGGATGAAGACAATGGCAAATATCACCGCACAGATGGTCAAGGAACTGCGCGAGTCGACCGGCGCCGGCATGATGGATTGCAAGGCAGCGCTCAATGAGACCAACGGCGAGATGGAAGCGGCGCAGGATTGGCTGCGCAAGAAGGGCATCTCCAAAGCCGCCAAGAAGTCGGGCCGCGTCGCTGCGGAAGGCCTCATTGGCTTACAGGTTACGGGTCCCAAGGCCGTCGTCGTCGAAGTGAACTCAGAAACCGACTTTGTTGCGCGCAACGATCTGTTCCAGGGCCTCGTCAAGATGATCGCGAATGTCGCACTCGACGTCGGCACCGATGTGGTCAAAATTAATGCGGCCAAAGCCGGCAGCATCACGGTCGCCGAATCGATCGCCGACACCGTTGCCAAAATCGGCGAGAACATGACATTGCGCCGCGCCGCCTCGATCGAGGTGAGTAAGGGCGTGATCGGTCAATACGTGCACAATTCGGTCAGCGATGGCCTCGGCAAGATTGGCGTGCTCGTCGGTCTTGAATCTACCGGCAAGACAGATGAACTGGTCGCGCTTGGCCGCCAATTGGCGATGCATGTTGCCTCGGCCAATCCGATTGCGCTGGATGCGTCGGGCGTTTCGGCGGACATCATTAAGCGTGAGAAGGACGTGCTCGCGGACAAGTTCCGTCAGCAGGGCAAGCCGGAAGCGATGATCGAAAAGATCGTCGAGAACGGTCTCAAGACCTTCTACAAGGAACAGACCTTCCTCGAACAGCCGTTCATCTTCGACGATAGCGGCAAGAAGTCAGTCGCGCAGGCGGTCAAGGAAGCCGAAGGCAAGGTCGGCGGCCCGATCAAGATCACTGGTTTCGTGCGTTACGGTCTGGGCGAGGGCATCGAGAAGACGGAAAGCGACTTCGCCGCTGAAGTCGCCGCTGCTTCGGGCCAATCGAACTAATACCGAACTGACGCGAGCGCGTATGATCGATATGATCATGCGCGAACTAAACAAGAGGATCGCGGCGCATGAGTGATCCGGTGTACCGGCGCGTCATTGTCAAACTATCCGGCGAAGCGCTTTCGGGCGGCGCCGGCTTTGGCATCGATCAGGCCACCGTCGAACGTCTCGCCGCGGATTTGGTTGCCACGCTCAAGCTCGGCATCGAACTAGGCGTCGTGATCGGCGGCGGCAATATCTTCCGCGGCGTCGAAGTATCGGCGCGGGGCGTGCCGCGTCCGGTCGGCGACACCATGGGCATGTTGGCGACCGTCATGAATTGCCTGGTGCTGGAAGCCGCGATCGAGCGCGCTGGCGCCGAGGCCCGCACGCTGTCGGCGCTGGCGATGCCGTCGGTCTGCGAAACCTATAACCGCAAGCGTGCGCTCAAAAATCTTGGCAAAGGGCGCATCGTTGTGTTGGGGGCAGGGACGGGCAACCCGTTCTTCACGACCGACACGACGGCCGTGTTGCGTGCGGCGGAACTCGAATGCCAGGCCGTGCTGAAGGCCACCAACGTCGATGGCGTCTATACGGCGGACCCTAAGAAGGATCCGAAAGCCACGCGTTATGACCGCCTTAGCCACCAGGAAGCGATCGAAAAAGACCTCCGGGTGATGGATGGCGCCGCCTTCGCGCTTGCCCGGGAAAATCGCTTGCCTATCATTGTGTTCTCGGCCGCTGAACAAGGCGCGATCGAGGCGGTACTAATCGGCAAGGGCCGTTCGACCGTCGTCGGCTAGCTAGCGAACAGCGTTTCGCGCTTGCAAATTTTGCGGGGCGCGCTCAATCGGGGGATCGTCATGGCGACCGCAACGCACGATATCAACGACATCAAGCGCCGCATGGCCGGCGCCAGTACGGCGCTCAAGGGCGAACTATCGGGCCTGCGGACCGGCCGTGCCTCCGCCCATCTGCTCGATCCGGTGATGGTCGACGCATACGGCTCACAGATGCCGTTGCAGCAATGCGCCAGCGTTACCATCCCTGAGCCACGCATGATCGCGGTTAACGTCTGGGATAAGTCGCTGGTCAAGGCCGTGGAAAAGGGCATCGTCGATTCCAATCTCGGTCTGTCGCCGGCGACCGACGGTCAGACCATTCGTCTGCGCATTCCCGAATTGAACGAGGATCGGCGTAAGGAATTGGTCAAGCTCGCGCACAAATACGCGGAGGCTGCGCGTGTGGCCGTGCGTCATGTGCGGCGCGACGCGATGGACGTGCTCAAGAAGCTCGAGAA
>DASYCM010000185.1:0-3913 GCA_036500165.1 Pseudolabrys sp. | reverse complement strand
AGGCCGACCAGACCGACCGAGCCTTTCGCATGCCCCTCGAGCTTGGCCAGCAGTTCGAGACGGCTCAGCCCCGCCGGCAGCGCCTTCGGATCGAGGTCGGTCGCGACCAGGACGAAAGTGTAGTGATGGGCCGTCTGGTTCGGCGGCGTACAGGGGCCGACGTAGACGTTCTGCTTCGCCGTTCCGGTGCCACCGACAAACTTGTCGGACGCCTTGCCCATTTCGCCTTCCGCGAACGACGTCACCGACGCCGGAATGCCGTAAGCATGGAAGTGATCGACGCCAAGGCCGCCGCGGCCTTCCGGATCGGTCATGATCAGCGCGAAGCTGGTCGTGCCCGCCGGCGGATTGGTCCAGGACAGTTGCGGCGAGACGTTGTCGCCGACGCAGTTCGGATTGGCTTTGATATTGCCCGCGACCTTCTTCGGCATCAGGGTGCCGTCCTTGATGGTGGTCGAGGTCAGCGTGAATATCGGCGACTGGGCTTGGGCGGTTCCGGCCAGCAGCATGACGCCGGCAGCGGCAGCAAGCACGTGACTAAACTTGATCATTCGTTTCCTCCGGTTTCTTTTTTTGGACTCGTATCATCAACAATCCTAGCGGAATAAAATTCCGTTGGCATCAAACTCCTCGTTGTTCCTAATTTTGCGTTTGTTCGTATCCCTTGATGACCTCAGCCTTCAGCGATTGCCAGATTTCCCGATGAAGCGCGTGGAATGCCGGATCGAGCTTGATCTCAGTAATGTCCCGCGGCCGCGACAGTTTCACGGTCCAGTCGCCTATGATGCGCGAGGCCGGGCCCGCGGACATGATGACGACGCGGTCGGACAGCGCGATCGCCTCTTCCAGATCGTGGGTCACGAACAGCACCGCCTTGCGGTCGCCGCTCCACAGGTCGAGCAGCAGGTTACCCATGATCTGGCGCGTCTGCGCATCAAGCGGGCCGAACGGTTCGTCCATCAGCAAAATTTTCGGATCGCGGATCAGCACCTGCGCGAGGCCGACGCGCTTGCGCTGGCCGCCGGACAGCATGTGCGGATAACGGTCGGCGAAGGCGCCGAGGCCGACGCGCTTGAGCCACTCCCGCGCACGCGCCCTCGCCTCGCTTTGCGGCACACCGGCGGTTTCGAGACCGATGGCGACATTTTCCAGCGCTGTCTTCCATGGGAACAGAGAGTCGGCCTGGAACAGGTAGCCCGCCTGCCGGTTCAGCCCGGGCAGCGGCGCACCGAAAATCTCGGCACGGCCGGCGGCAGGTGTCAGCAGCCCCGCGGTCACATTCAGAAGCGTCGACTTGCCGCAGCCGGTCGGCCCGACAATGGCGACAAATTCGCCGTCGGCGATGTTGAGCGTCGCGCGCTCCACCGCGGTGTACGTGCCGCCGCCGGCCAGCCGGAACGCGACCGATACGTCCCATAGCGTCACAGCGGCCGCAGCCACCGGACGTTTTTGCGCGCTGGTTGCGCTTGTCGCCATATCGGGTCCCCTCTCGCGCGCGCAAACTAACGGCTTGGCCGCCCCTTGCAAACCCGGAGCGCTCGCAAACCCAGGTCCTTGCAAAGCCGGAGCCTGCTGCCATCATCGCCCGCAATGACCGACACTCGATGGACTGAGGCTTTCGCACGGCTGCCGGATTATCTCGCCAGCCACGTGCTGGTGAGCCTCACGGCCCTGGCCTTGGGGCTGGGCTTGAGCCTGCCGCTGGCGATCCTGAGCGCCCGCCGTCCGGTGCTGCGCGGCGCGCTGCTGGGCGTGGCCAGCGTGGTGCAGACGATCCCCGGCCTCGCGCTGCTGGCGCTGTTCTATCCGGTCCTGCTGGCGCTGGCGGCCCTGTCGGAGCGCGTTTTCGGCAAGGGCTTTTCGGCGCTCGGGTTCCTGCCCTCGGTGCTGGCATTGGCGCTGTATTCGATGCTGCCGGTACTGCGGAACACGGTGGCCGGGCTCGACGGTATCGACCAGCGCCTGCGCGACGCCGGTCGCGTCGTCGGCATGACGCCGGGCAGGTTGTTGCGCGATATCGAATTGCCGCTGGCGCTGCCGGTGATTATGGCCGGCGTTCGTACCTCGGCGGTATGGGTCATCGGCACGGCGACTTTGGCCACACCCATCGGCCAGGAGAGCCTCGGCAATTATATTTTCACCGGCTTGCAGACGCAGAACTGGGTCTTCGTCGTCTTCGGCTGTATCTCTGCCGCGGCGCTGGCGCTCGCGGTCGATCAACTGCTGGCGCTCATTCAGTCAGGTATCGGTGCGCGCAAACGCGCCCGCATTGCACTCGGCGCGCTGGGGCTGATCGCCGTGACGCTGATCGCGCTCGTTCCCGGCCTGACGCAGACTCGCGCCACTTACGTCATCGGCGCCAAGACCTTCACCGAACAATACGTGCTGGCTTCGTTGATCCAGCAGAAACTGAATGCATCGGGCCTGTCCGCGTCGCAACGCCAAGGCCTCGGCTCCAACGTGCTGTTCGATGCTCTGGCGGCAAACGAGATCGACGTCGCGGTGGATTATTCCGGCACGCTGTGGGCCAACCGAATGGGTCGTACCGACACACCCTCGCGCATGCAGGTGATGGTCGAGCTGGCCAGTTGGCTTCAGGCAACCCACGGCATCCGGTTACTCGGCCGGCTCGGCTTCGAGAATGCCTATACGCTGGCGATGACACGCAAGAAGGCCGAGGCGCTCGGCATTAAAACAATCGCGGATTTGGCGAGTCACGCCGGGCAGCTCACAGTCGCCGGCGACTACGAATTCTTCGCGCGGCCGGAATGGGCGGCGCTGCAAAAGACCTATGGTTTGAATTTCCGCGCGCAGCGCCAGATGCAACCGGAGTTCATGTATCGCGCTGTGGCCTCAGGCGACGTTGACGTGATCTCGGCCTATACCAGCGACGGCCAGATCGCGAGCCTCGATCTCGCCGTGCTCGACGATCCGCGCCACGCCATTCCGCCTTACGATGCCATCCTGCTGCTGTCGCCGAAGCGCGCTCACGACGGCCCGCTGATCGGCGCCGTCTGGCCTCTATTGGGCAAGATTCCCGTCGACCTGATGCGCGCCGCCAATGCCCGCGCCGCCGGCGGCAATACATCGGCGGATGAAGTGGCACGTTGGCTATCCGGAAAAATCGGCAAGCGCTAATGCGTCTCTGCCGCGCCTTCGAGTTCTTCGGCGCGGGTCCGCGTCAGCCGGTACATGCAATCGCCCGCTTGGATGCGCGCGATAGTCCCCTCGCCCAAATCCCAATAAAGGCAATTAGCATCGCGGTACTGCACCCATAGCCGCTGGGCGACGCGTAACTGCTCTTGCTGCTTCGGCAGCGCCAGTTTCAACGATGCCTGATAAGCAACATTCATGCGCTTGTCCCATTGCGCGATCTTGACCTTGAAGCACTCGACCATTTCGTAGGTGCTGCCATCGCATGACTGCTCCGGGTCGCCCTGATCCCCGGCCAACGCACCGCCGGCCATCGTAACGATGACAACCAGCAGCGCGGCCGTAGCCCCGATCGTCCGGCTCATTTTGCTTGATCCTCGCCGCCATCCAACTCGTCGGCGCGGCTCTTGGTCATGCGGTACATGCACTGTTCGGCCTCGATACGAGAAATCGAGCCCTCGCCTTGATGGTAATATTCGCAATTGGCATCGCGATACTTGACCCAAAGCCGCTGTGCAGTTTTCAAGAGGTCGCGCTGTTCGGACCGCACGTCCTTCAGCGTTTCCCGATAGGCCTTGTTCAGACGCCTGTCCTGCTCTTCGGTCAATTTGCCGATGCATTCGACGATTTGCGCGGTGCCGCCGTCGCAATCATCGGACAGGTCCTTGGGAGTGATCGTAGCGGCCGCATCGGGCTTTGACGCATCAGATTTGGGCGCATCTTCGGCATGCGCGATCACGGCGCCACCGATCGATAACGC
>DASYCM010000184.1:0-3069 GCA_036500165.1 Pseudolabrys sp. | reverse complement strand
ACGACCAGAAAGCCGAGCAGAACAATCGACAGCGTGACGAGACTCATGTCGTGCATCAACCGCCTCCACCGGCGGCGACGCGCTCGACAAATTCATCCGGCGTGGAGGGCGGCTCTTTTTCGTAGGTCGGCTTGTTACCCTTGAGGACGTGGACCAGTTCGTCGACCACCGCGATGGTGAGAATGACGAGACCGCCGCAATAACCAAGCTGCGGAATCCATAGCGGCACCGCGAGCACTCCCTGCGCCATATCGCCGAAGCGGAATGAGTCGTAGGTCATCGAGACGGCGTACCAGCTGAAGTACAGTGTGAACGCCGCCGAAACGCCGAGCGCGAAGACCTCCATCGCCCAGCGTTTTTGTCCGGTCAGCTTTTCGACCAATATGCCGACGCGGATGATTTCGCCGCGCTTGAAGGTGTGGGCAAGGCCGAGAAACGCCATCGCCGCCATGCACCACGAGGCAAAGTCGTCGCCGGCCGGGATGTTCAGCCCGAACTCACGGCCAACCGACATGAACATCATGATGGCGAAGATCAGCACCAGGAACACGGCCGCCGCATAGCCCGCGAACAGATACAGCCGGTCGAGAAATACACGCATCCTGCACCCCCGCCCGCATGATGGCTGCGGCCCTATGCAGAATGCAAGATGCTTGCCGAGCTGCGCCGGTATCTTTCGGCTAGGGCCTGTTCCGGACGGCTCGTCACGGCCCGCAACTTTGGCAGGCTTGTTTTACCGCCAACGGGGCGGCATCGTGCGGCCTTCTTGAATGGGACGAAGTCTATGGCGGCGAAGAAGTCGACGAAAAAAGCAACGGCCAAAAAGTCTGGCGTCAAAAAACCAGCGGCATTGTGGGACTTCTGGATCGACCGCGGCGGCACCTTTACTGACGTCGTCGGCCGCGCCCCGGACGGCCACCTCACCGCGCACAAATTGCTGTCGGAAAACCCCGAAGCCTATGCCGACGCCGCGGTGCAAGGCATCCGCGACCTGCTCGGCCTGAAATCCGGCGAAGCGATCCCGCCCGGCCGCGTCGGCGCGGTGAAAATGGGCACGACGGTCGCGACCAACGCACTCTTGGAGCGCAAGGGCGACCGCACGCTGCTGCTCATCACCAAGGGTTTCCGCGACGCGCTGAAGATCGGCTACCAGGCACGGCCGAAAATCTTCGCCCTCGAAATCATCAAGCCGGACCTCGTTTACGAACGCGTCGCCGAAGTCGATGAGCGTGTGCGGGCCGACGGCACGGTGGAGAAAGAGCCGGAACTCGACGCGGTGCGCGCCGATCTCGAAGCGGCCAAGAAAGACGGCATCGATGCCGTCGCCATCGTGCTGATGCACGCCTACCGTTTTCCCGAACACGAGAAGCGTATTGCCAAGCTGGCGCGCGACATGGGCTTCGGCCAGGTGTCGGTGAGCCACGAAGTCTCGCCACTGATCAAGCTGGTCGGTCGCGGCGATACGACCGTGGTCGACGCCTATCTGTCGCCGATCCTGCGGCGCTATGTCGCGAAGGTGGACAGCGCGCTCGACGCAAAGAATTCAAAAGCGCGTCTGATGTTCATGATGTCGTCGGGCGGGTTGACCGCCGCCGAATTGTTTCAGGGTAAGGACGCGATCCTGTCCGGCCCCGCCGGCGGCGTCGTTGGCATGGCGGAAACCGGACGTCAGGCCCGCTTCGACCGCTTGATCGGCTTCGACATGGGCGGCACCTCGACCGACGTTTCCCATTTTGACGGCGAATACGAACGCACCTTCGAAACTGAAGTCGCCGGCGTGCGCATGCGCGCGCCGATGATGCTCATTCATACGGTCGCCGCCGGCGGCGGCTCGATCCTGCATTTCGACGGCGCGCGCTTCCGCGTTGGGCCGGATAGCGCGGGCGCCAATCCCGGACCGAAGTGCTATCGCCGCGGCGGGCCTCTTGCCGTCACAGATGCGAACGTGATGACGGGCAAGCTGATGCCCGAATTCTTTCCGAAGATCTTCGGGCCGCATCAGGACCAACAACTCGACGACGGCGCGGTGAAGGATGCCTTTGCTGCGATGGCGAAGGATGTCGGCAAGAAGCCGGAAGAGATCGCTGACGGCTTCATCAAGATCGCCGTCGAAAACATGGCGAACGCGATAAAAAAGATTTCAGTGCAGCGCGGCTATGACGTGACCCGCTATGCGGTCAACTGCTTCGGCGGCGCCGGCGGCCAGCATGCGTGCATGGTCGCAGACAGCCTCGGCATGACCAAGGTGCTGATCCATCCGTTCTCGTCGCTGCTGTCGGCCTACGGTATGGGTTTGGCCGACATCCGCGCCACGCGCGAACAGGCTATCGAATTGCCCTACGGCGCGAAGGCGCTCGCGGCACTCAAGAAGACCGGCGTGCGCATCGGCAAGGCGGTGAAGGATGAGGTCGCCGGGCAAGGCGTACCCACGGCCAAGATCAAGGTCTTTGTGCGCGCGCACATCCGCTACGCCGGCACCGACACCGCGCTCACCGTTGACGCAGGCGCCCTGCCCGAGATGCAACGCGCCTTCGAGAAGGCACACAAGGCGCGGTTCGGCTTCATCGATCGCAACAAGCAGCTCGTCGTCGAGGCGGTGTCCGTCGAGGCCGTCGGTGGCGGCGCCAAGTTCAACGAGAAGACGGTGCGGCGCTCGGCCGCCAAGCTTCCGACGCCTGCAAAGAAGACGCAGTTCTTCTCCAACGGCGCATGGCACAAGGCCAACGTCTACACGCGCGACCAGCTCAAGCCCGGCAGCAAGATCAAGGGCGCGGCCATCATCATCGAGCCGCACCAGACCATCGTGGTCGAGCCCGGCTGGCAGGCCGAACTTACGGCGAAGAACCATCTTGTGCTGACCCGCACCAAGGTGCTCAAGCGCACGCACGCCATCGGTACGCACGCCGATCCGGTAATGCTCGAGGTCTTCAACAACCTGTTCATGTCGATCGCCGAGCAGATGGGCGTGTCGCTGCAGAACACCGCCTACTCGGTCAACATCAAGGAGCGGCTCGACTTCTCCTGCGCCGTGTTCGCGCATGACGGCACCCTGGTCGCCAACGCGCCGCA
>DASYCM010000183.1:0-7984 GCA_036500165.1 Pseudolabrys sp. | reverse complement strand
CGACATGCAGGTGCAGACCCGCGGCGAGTTCGGCGGTCTCGGCATCGAGGTCACGATGGAAGACGGCCTGATCAAGGTCGTCGCGCCGATCGACGAAACCCCGGCCTCGAAGGCGGGCGTACTCGCTAACGACATCATCACGAAGCTCGATGACGATCAGGTGCAGGGCCTCACCCTCAACCAGGCCGTCGAGAAAATGCGCGGGCCAACCAATACCAAGATCAGGCTCACGATCGTCCGCAAGGGCGCCGACAAGCCGATCGAACTGACGCTGACGCGCGACGTTATCCGTGTCCGCGCCGTGCGCTCGTCGGTCGAAGGCGACGACGTCGGCTATATCCGCATGACGCAGTTCAACGAGCAGACCACCGACGGTCTCAAGAAGGCGATCACCGATATCTCGGCCAAGGTGTCGAACGACAAGCTGAAAGGTTACGTGCTTGACCTGCGCAACAACCCGGGCGGCCTGCTCGATCAGGCAATCTCGGTGTCGGATGCGTTCCTGCAAAAGGGCGAGATCGTCTCTACCCGCGGCCGCAATGCCGAGGAGACGCAGCGCTTCAACGCGCGGCCGGGCGACCTCACCAACGGAAAGCCGGTGATCGTGCTGATCAACGGCGGTTCTGCTTCGGCTTCGGAAATCGTCGCCGGCGCGTTGCAGGATCATCGCCGCGTCACCGTGATCGGCACCCGTTCGTTCGGCAAAGGCTCGGTGCAGACCATCATTCCGCTCGGCTCCGGCAACGGTGCGCTGCGGCTCACAACGGCGCGTTACTTCACGCCGTCGGGCCGTTCGATCCAGGCCAAGGGCATCACCCCGGACATCGAAGTGCTCCAGGACCTGCCCGATGACATCAAGGCCAAGACCGACACTTCGACCAAGGGCGAAGCCTCGCTGCGTGGCCATCTGAAAGGTGACGAGGGCAAGGAGCAGACCGGTTCCCAGTCTTACGTTCCGCCGGATGTAAAGAACGACAAGGCGCTGATCATGGCGGAAGAGCTGCTGCGCGGTACGCAGCAGAACTCGGCCTTCCCGCCAAGCGGCAAGTCGGCGGTTCCGAACTAAGCTTCGGGCGCAATTGGATACCGGAAGGGGCGGCCGAAAGGCTGCCCCTTTTCGCTTTCGCGAGTCCTGCTTTGGGTCGCCGGTAACCTGCGTGAATCACCCGCGTGGTAGGCTGCGCGGATGATTCGGAAAGACTTTCCGCAAGGATTTGGACCGTGGACGAGCTGAACGCCCCGCTCGGTCAGGACAAACCGGGCCCGGACCAGAAGAAGAAGCGCAGGCTGCCGAAATTTCCGGTCGCCGCGCCGCAGATTTTGGCCGGCGTCATGGGCCTGTTCGGCCTTGTCGTCGTCGGCTGGGCGCTAACCGTCAATGACCCGCTCGGCGGCGAGCCGACTGCGGTGGTGTCTGCCAAGGCTCCGGGCGAGACATCGGCCAAATCGGAAGGCAAGGCCGAGGGCGATGGTCAGCAGCACGCCCGTTATGACGGTCCCGCCAAACCCGGCTCGGCCGAGGGCACTGCGGTCAAGATCGAAAAGGGTGAGCCGGCGCCTCCCGGCAGCAAGACCGTCACCATCATCGACGGCTCCAACGGCAAGCGTCAGGACATCGTCATCCCGGGCGGCGGCAATAGCGGCGGTGACAATCCGGTGGGACCACGCGGTTCGATCGAGCCGAAGCTGATTGAGAAAACACGGCACGGCGGCATTCCGATGATCGCCGCCGACGGTACGCGTCCCTCCACCGCCTACGCGCGGCCCCGCGAATTGCCGGATAACCGCAAGGATGCGCCGCGCATCGCTATCATCATTTCCGGTATCGGCATCAGCGCCTCGGGCACGGCCGACGCCTTCGGCAAGCTGCCGCCGACGGTGACCTTTGCACTGGCGCCCTACGCCGCCGATATCGAGAAACTCGCGGCGCGCGCGCTCGGCGAAAACCACGAAGTACTGCTTCAGGTGCCGATGGAGCCGTTCGATTACCCCGACAACGATCCAGGCCCGCAAACGCTGCTCACCAGCCTGACCCCGGCACAGAACGTCGACCGCTTGCAGTATCTGATGAGCCGCATGCAAGGCTATGTCGGCCTCACCAGTTACATGGGCGCACGCTTCACGGCCTCAGAGCCGGTGATGGCGCCTATCCTGCATGAGACAGCCAAGCGCGGGCTGATTTATGTTGATGACGGCGCGTCGACACGGAGTGTCGCCGGACAGGTTGCCGGCAGTAACGGCCTGCCTTTCGCCAAGGCCGATCTGGTGCTCGACGCGACGCCGACGTCGGCGGAGATAGAGCGCTCGCTGACGCGTCTTGAAATGCTGGCGCGGAACAATGGAAACGCCGTCGGCTTTGCCTCGGCCCAACCTGGCACCATCGCGCGCATCGCCGACTGGGCAAAGAAGGTTGAAGAGCGCGGCTTCGTGCTGGTGCCAATCACCATGGTGGCGATCAAGGCGAAGTCGAGCTGACCGTCATGGCGGGGCTTGACCCGGCCATCCACGTCTTATTCAAGTCACAAGGAAGTCGTGGATGCTCGCGACAAGCGCGAGCATGACGGAGTTGGTTATGACGAACTACGATTCCCTTCCCTACCGTCCCTGCGCCGGCATCACGGTGCTCAACCGCGACGGTCTCGTTTTCGTCGGCCGCCGCACCGATGGCCCCGAGCACACCGACGCCACCCACATCTGGCAAATGCCGCAAGGCGGCATCGACGACGATGAGGATCCGTACAAAGCCGCGCTGCGCGAATTGTACGAGGAAACCAGTATCCGCTCGGTCGAGAAGCTTGGTGAAGTGCCGGATTGGCTCACCTACGACATTCCGCGCGACATCGCCGGCGCCGCGTGGAAGGGCCGATACCGCGGCCAGAAGCAAAAATGGTACGCGCTGCGCTTCACCGGCAATGAGAGCGAGATCAACGTATCGCAGCCGGGCGGCGGCCACCACAAAGCCGAGTTCCTCGACTGGCGCTGGGTGCAAATGAAGGAACTTCCTTCGCTCGTCGTCCCTTTCAAGCGGGCGATCTACGAGCAGGTCGCGAAGGAATTCGCGAAATTCGCGAAAGCAGCCTGAAGGAAAATACTATGGCGGAAGCGGCCAGTTGGTCCGATTTCTTCGTCGCTCAGGTTGGTGCCGCCGCAGCTCTCGCCGGCCTACTTTTCGTTGCGATCTCTATCAATCTCGAGCGCATCCTGGCGGTGCCGCAGTTGCCGTCGCGCGCAGCTGAAATGCTGTTAATGCTAGTCGGCGCGATGATCACCAGTAGTTTTTGTTTGATCCCGGCACAACGGCCGATCGTGCTCGGCGTTCAACTCGTCGTCGCCGGTGCAGCGATGGCAATCGGTGCGATGATCGCGCAGGTTCGCTCGCTAGCGAATGTAAAAAGCCAGACCCCGGCGTGGTGGGTCTGGCGATTGCTGATCGTACCGTTCACCAGCGCGCCGATTCTAATCGGCGGCATGGTGATGATTGCCGGAGGCGCCAACGGACTCTACTGGATCGCCAGCGGCGTGCTTATCACGCTGTCGGTCACGGTATTGAATGCCTGGATTTTGTTGATCGAAATCAAACGCTGACGCGAAACGCGTCAGTGCATCGCCGTGCCGGTGAGGTGGCGATCTACCGCCTTGAAGTGATCGAGCCGCGTGATCAACTTGTCGAGCGCCGAGCCCGGTTCGGTCTTGGAGATCGTCCGCTCGAGTTCGCCTATCTTGGTCGTGATCATACCGCGGTCGATATCGGAGGCCTTCTCGGCCAGATCAGCCAAAATCGTCAGACCCGCTTCCGATACTTCGGCGAAGCCGCCGAGAACAACCATCTTCTGTTCGCCAGCGGCGCTCTTCACCGTGAGAATGCCCGGCCGCAGCGTCGTCACCATCGGAGCGTGCTGCGCCAGCACGCCAAAGTCGCCCTCGGCGCCCGGAACGTCGACCTGTTCGACGTCACCGGAGAACAGCAGCTTTTCCGGCGATACCAGTTCGAAGTGGAAATTGGCCATGATCTTTGACTCGTCCGCTCGTTACGCCGCTTCGGCCGCGAGCTTCTTACCCTTCTCGACGGCTTCTTCGATGTTGCCGACCATATAGAACGCGGCTTCCGGCAGGTGATCATACTTGCCTTCGACCAGGCCCTTGAAGCCCTTAATGGTGTCGGCGAGATCGACGAGCTTGCCCGGCGAACCGGTGAACACTTCGGCGACGAAGAACGGCTGCGACAGGAAGCGCTCGATCTTGCGGGCGCGCGCCACGGCCAGTTTGTCTTCTTCCGATAGTTCGTCCATGCCCAGAATGGCGATGATGTCCTGCAGCGCCTTGTAGCGCTGGAGCACCTGCTGCACCTGACGGGCAACCTGATAATGCTCTTCGCCGACAACCAGCGGCGACAGCATGCGCGAGGTCGAGTCGAGCGGGTCCACCGCGGGATAGATACCCTTGGCGGCGATGTCGCGCGACAGCACGGTGGTCGCATCCAAGTGCGCGAACGAAGTCGCCGGCGCCGGATCGGTCAAATCGTCGGCCGGAACGTAGATGGCCTGCACCGAGGTGATCGAACCCTTCGTCGTCGTCGTGATGCGTTCCTGCAGCGCGCCCATGTCGGTCGCGAGCGTCGGCTGATAACCAACCGCCGAAGGAATACGGCCGAGGAGCGCCGACACTTCCGAGCCCGCCTGAGTGAAGCGGAAGATGTTGTCGACGAAGAACAGCACGTCCTGGCCCTGATCGCGGAAGTACTCCGACAGCGTCAGACCGGTGAGACCGACGCGGGCACGTGCGCCCGGCGGCTCGTTCATCTGGCCGAACACGAGGGCGCACTTCGAGCCTTCGCCGCCGCCCTTCTTATTGACGCCGGATTCGATGAACTCGTGATAGAGGTCGTTGCCTTCGCGGGTACGCTCGCCGACGCCGGCGAACACCGAATAGCCGCCGTGGGCCCTGGCAACGTTGTTGATCAGTTCCTGAATGAGCACGGTCTTGCCGACGCCGGCGCCGCCGAACAGGCCGATCTTACCGCCCTTGGCGTAAGGCGCGAGCAAGTCGACGACCTTGATGCCGGTGACGAGAATCTGGGCTTCGGTCGATTGTTCGGTATACTTCGGCGCTTCGGCGTGAATCGGCATCTTAGTTTCCGACTTCACCGGGCCTTCTTCGTCGATCGGCTCACCGATGACGTTGATGATGCGGCCGAGCAGACCGGGGCCAACCGGCACGGCGATCGGGAGACCCGTGTCGGTCACCTTCTGGCCGCGCACAAGACCTTCGGTGATGTCCATCGAGATCGTGCGCACCGTCGATTCGCCGAGATGCTGTGCAACTTCGAGCACCAGGCGATTACCGCCGTTAGTGGTCTCGAGCGCGTTCAAGATCGCCGGCAATTCGCCTTCGAACTGGACGTCGACGACGGCGCCGATGACCTGGGTGATCTTTCCGACTGCGTTCTGCGTGGCCATGTTCATTCCTCTCGAACTAAATTTATCGGCGCAAAGTGGTTAGAGCGCCTCGGCGCCAGAGATGATCTCGATCAGTTCCTTCGTGATCATCGCCTGACGCGTGCGGTTGTACTTGATGGTCTGCTTGCGGATCATGTCGCCAGCGTTGCGGGTCGCGTTGTCCATCGCGGACATCTGCGAACCATAGAAGGAGGCGTTGTTTTCGAGCAGCGCGCGGAAGATCTGCGTCGCGACATAGCGCGGCAGCAGGTCCGACAGAATCTCGTCTTCCTCGGGCTCGTATTCATAGGCGGCAGCCGACGCCGCGGCTTTCTCGCCCTCGATTTTGGGCGGAATAATCTGCTGCGCGGTCGGGATCTGCGCGATCACCGACTTGAAGCGTGAATAGAACAGCGTGGCGACATCGAACTCGCCCTTCTCGAACATCGCCAGAACCTTGTCGGCGATCTCGGAGGCGTTGACATAGCCGAGCACGCGCACGCCGCGCAGTTCGATGCGGTCGACGATATGCTTCTCGTAGTTACGGCGGAGCTGTTCGGCGCCCTTCTTGCCGACGGTGAGGATCTTGACCTCTTTGCCTTCGGCCAGGAGCCGGTTGATGTGCTCACGCGCCAGACGCACGATCGAGGAGTTGAACGCGCCCGCGAGGCCGCGCTCGCCAGTCGCAACGATCAGCAGATGGACCTTGTCACTCCCGGTACCGGCGAGCAGCTTCGGCGCGCCATCCGAACCAGCCATGCCGGTGGCGATATTGCTCAACACAGCGTCCATCCGCTCGGCGTAAGGACGTGCCGCTTCCGCCGCAGCCTGCGCACGGCGCAGCTTCGACGCCGCGACCATCTGCATGGCCTTGGTGATCTTCTGCGTCGCCTTGGTCGAGGCGAGGCGAACGCGCATGTCTTTAAGCGAAGCCATTCGGCGATCTCTTTTGCGTTACGTCCGCTTAGGCATACGTCTTGGCGAAGTCTTCGACGACGGCCTTGAGCTTGGCTTCGTTGTCCTTCGACAGATCGAGGGTCTTGCGGATGTCGTCGAGAATGTCGGCATGCTTGGTGCGCAGCAGCGACAGCAAACCGTTCTCGAAACCGCGAACCTTCGACACATCGAACTTGTCGAGATAGCCGTTAACGCCGGCGTAGATCACCGCGACCTGCTCTTCCATCTTCAGCGGCGAGAACTGCGCCTGCTTGAGAAGCTCGGTCAGACGGGAACCGCGCGCCAACAAACGCTGCGTGGTCGCATCGAGATCCGAACCGAACTGCGCGAAGGCCGCCATTTCACGGTACTGCGCGAGCTCGCCCTTGATCTTGCCGGCGACCTTTTTCATCGCCTTGGTCTGCGCCGACGAACCAACGCGCGACACCGAGAGACCGACGTTCACCGCCGGACGGATGCCTTGGTAGAAAAGGTCGGTTTCCAAGAAAATCTGGCCGTCGGTGATCGAAATCACGTTGGTCGGAATGTAGGCCGACACGTCGTTGGCTTGCGTTTCGATGATCGGCAGGGCGGTCAGCGAACCGGCGCCCTTCGAGTCGTTCATCTTCGCCGCGCGCTCGAGCAGGCGCGAGTGGAGATAGAACACGTCGCCCGGATAGGCTTCGCGGCCCGGCGGGCGGCGCAGCAGCAACGACATCTGACGATAAGCGACGGCCTGCTTCGACAGATCGTCATAGATGATGACGGCGTGCATGCCGTTGTCGCGGAAGTATTCGCCCATGGCGCAGCCGGAGAATGGCGCGATGAACTGCATCGGAGCCGGATCCGAAGCGGTGGCGGCGATGACGATCGAATATTCCAGCGCGCCCTGCTCTTCGAGCACCTTCACGAACTGGGCGACGGTCGAACGCTTCTGGCCGACGGCGACATAGACGCAATAGAGCTTCTGGCTCTCCGGCGCACCAGCAACGTTGAGCGGCTTCTGGTTCAGGATGGTGTCGAGCGCGATGGCGGTCTTACCAGTCTGACGGTCGCCGATGATCAGTTCGCGCTGGCCGCGGCCGATCGGGATCAAGGCGTCGATCGCCTTGAGGCCGGTTGACATCGGCTCGCTCACCGACTTGCGCGGGATGATGCCGGGCGCCTTGACGTCGACGCGTTCACGCTTGTCGGCCTTGATGGGTCCCTTGCCGTCGATCGGATTGCCGAGCGCGTCAACGACGCGGCCCAGGAGACCCTTGCCGACCGGCACGTCCACGATGGCGCCGGTGCGCTTAACCGTCTGGCCTTCCATGATCTCTCGGTCGGAGCCGAAGATCACGATACCGACGTTGTCGCTTTCGAGGTTGAGCGCCATGCCGCGCGTGCCATTCTCGAACTCGACCATTTCGCCCGCCTGGACGTTGTCGAGACCGTAAACGCGCGCGATGCCGTCGCCGACCGACAGCACTTGGCCGACTTCGGAAACTTCGGCTTCCTGGCCGAAATTCTTGATCTGCTCTTTGAGAATGTTGGAAATTTCTGCGGCGCGGATGTCCATCAGCGTGCCTCTTTCATCGCGTACTTGATTGCATTGAGCTTGGTGCGGAGCG
>DASYCM010000182.1:0-1582 GCA_036500165.1 Pseudolabrys sp. | reverse complement strand
GCCCTCCAGGGTTTCTCGCAGAACCGCGATCAGCCGGTCCATATCGAAGCCGCTACTCTCGTCGTGAAGGACAAAGAGAAAGTCGCGACCTTCAGCGGCGACGTGAA
This sequence comes from Pseudolabrys sp., assembly GCA_036500165.1. Lineage (GTDB taxonomy): Bacteria > Pseudomonadota > Alphaproteobacteria > Rhizobiales > Xanthobacteraceae > Pseudolabrys. The sequence goes on along the minus strand of DASYCM010000182.1, from coordinate 1,475 downwards.
AGTCGTACAAGGCGACACCACGATGAAGTGCAAGTCGCTGATCGTGTTTTATGAAGGAGACGCCGAAGGCGATAAGACCGGCACTGCGGCCAAAGCTCCATCCAAGACCATGCAGGCAGCGACGCCCGGCCCCGGCGGCGAGCAGAAGATCAAGCGGCTCGAAGCGCACGGCAACGTCGTCGTACTTCAGAAAGATCAGACCGCGACCGGCGAACTCGGCATCTTCGACATGAAGACCAACACGGTCACCATGACCAACAACGTGGTGATGACCCAGGGTCAAAACGTGCTGCGCGGCGAGAAGCTCATCGTCGATCTCACCAGCGGCGTGTCGCGCGTCGAATCCGGCAAGAACGGTCAGGGCCGGGTGCAGGGCCTGTTCCTGCCGGGCAGTGCTCAAAATGCGCCGGGCAGCAATCCGGGTGCGTCGCCGGCGACACCGCCGAAGCCCGTGCCGGTGCGCCCATTCTAGCCTGTAAAACTTGCGCCATTCTGGCGGCTGGCCGGTTTGCCGGCACGTTGAGGCCGATGGGCATTAGCTTCGGGAATCAGTTAATGTCGCGCGCCGATTGCATTCACGTTTTCACAAGCGGCTCATGCCGCGAGGTTGCCTAGTGGATATCCTCACGCTGTTCCGGCGCCGCAAGCCAGACGCAACGCGCCAGCGCGCGGTGACGCCGGCTGAAGCGCGCCAGCAGCAGGCCGCGGCGGCCCGCGCGCAGTCGGTGCAAGCCTTGCAGGCTCAACGCCAGGCAGCTCCGCAACCAGGTGGCGTGGTGCGCCCGCGCGGCGCCGCCGACAACCGTCAGCAAGCGCGGCATTACCTCGCCGCGCACGGCGTCGAGAAAAGTTTCGGCAATCGCATGGTGGTGAAGGGCGTCACGCTTTACGTGCGGCGCGGCGAAGCCGTCGGACTGCTCGGCCCGAACGGTGCCGGCAAGACCACCGTGTTCTACATGATCACTGGCCTCATCCAGGCTGACCGTGGCCGCATCGAACTCGATGGCTATGACGTCACCGGTTTGCCGATGTATCAGCGCGCCCGCCTCGGCATCGGCTATCTGCCGCAGGAAGCCTCGATCTTTCGCGGTCTCAATGTCGAAGAAAATATCCGGGCGGTGCTCGAGGTCGTCGAGCCCGACCGCCGCCGCCGCGAAGCCGACCTCAACGCGCTGCTCGAAGAATTCAATATCGGCCGGTTGCGCAAGACGCCGACCATCGCGCTGTCGGGCGGCGAGCGCCGCCGCGTCGAGATCGCCCGCGCGCTCGCAACGCGGCCAAGTTATATGCTGCTCGACGAGCCCTTCGCCGGCATCGACCCGATCGCCGTCGGTGACATCCAGCAGCTTGTGCGCCACCTGACCAACCGCGGCATCGGCGTGCTGATCACCGACCATAACGTCCGCGAGACGCTGGGCCTGACCGACCGCGCCTACATCATTTATTCGGGTGAGGTGCTGATGGAGGGCCGGGCG
>DASYCM010000181.1:0-2756 GCA_036500165.1 Pseudolabrys sp. | reverse complement strand
GGCACCATGGCGCGGGTGGCGATGAATGCCTTCATCAAATCGGCGCGCGAAATTGCCGAGAACGGCACATTCACCAGCTTCGCCGGTGTCATCACAAATGCCGACCTCAATGGTTTTTTCGACAAGGCGCGCAAATAGCCGTAAGCAAGCAACCGTGAGCGAACATCGCGATCCCGTCACCGGGCAGCCTGTCGGCGCGCCGGTCGATACCACGCCGGCGCACCTTCCTGGCCCGGCGACGCTGCAAGGACGCTATGGCCGCGTCGAAAAACTGACCCGGCAGCACACACCGGATTTGTGGAAGGCATTGGCCGGACACGACGCGATCTGGACCTATATCTCGACCGCTGGACCCTTCCGGGATGAAGCATCGTTTGCCAAGTTCATCGCCATGCGCGCCGACGCACCGGACCCCTATGCCTACGCCATCCTCGATGAAGCCGGCAGAGCCTTTGGCTATTTTACCTTGATGCAAATCCGGCCGGAGATGAGAGTCATCGAGGTCGGCCATGTCATCTATTCACCGGCCTTGCAGCGCACGAGGCTGGGCACCGAGGCGCAATATCTTCTGGCGAGATACGCATTCGAAACTCTGGGTTACCGCCGCTATGAATGGAATTGCAATTCGCTGAACGAGCCCTCGCGAAGCGCGGCGCTACGCTACGGCTTCGTCTATGAAGGCACGATGCGGCAACTCATTATCGCTAAAAGCCGCAACCGCGATACTGCATGGTTCGCGATGCTCGATGGCGAATGGCCGCTACGCAAGGCTAACTTCGAACGGTGGCTGGCGCCGGAGAATTTCACCGCCGACGGCAAACAGACCGTAAGCCTGCGCGAATTGAACGGCGTGCCGACATGAGCGAGACCGCCGTACGACCGATTATCGAGCCGACCACCGGAAACCTGCTCAAGCAACGCTCCTTCGTGTTCTTCTGGCTGGCGCGCCTGAGCGCGACGATAGGCTATCACATGCTGGCCATCACTATCGGCTGGCAGGTATACGCACTCACCAACAGCGCGCTCGACCTTGGCTACATCGGCCTCATCCAGTTCATTCCTTCGGTCTTGTTCACGCTGGTGATCGGGCACGCCGCCGATCATTACAACCGGCGCGCGATCGTGATGGGCGCGCAAAGCATTTACGTGGTGATCGCGGCCATCCTGACCTACGCCTTCAGCACCGGCGCATTGACGCGCGAACTGCTGTTTGGCGCTGTCTTGCTGATCGGCTGCGCGCGCGCCTTCGAAATGCCAACCGCGCACACGCTCGCGTCTACATTGGTACCCGTCTCAATGATCGCGCGCGCCATCGCGGCCTGGACCACCGCCAACCAGACCGCGGTGATCTGCGGCCCGGCGCTTGGCGGCCTGCTCTATACAATCAGCCCCGTTTTCGTGACCATCACCTGCTTTGTCTTCTTCACTGGGTCGATCGTCTTGATCGGCTTCGTGCAGAGCAAAAGCCCGCCGGCCCAACGCAATCCGCCGACCTTTGCCTCGATGCTCGCGGGCTTCGAATATGTCTGGACCCGGCCGCGGCTTCTGGGCGTGATTACTCTGGACTTATTCGTGATGCTGCTCGCCGGCACCACGGCGCTGCTGCCGGTTTTCGCCCGCGATATTCTCGAGGTCGGCCCCATCGGCCTCGGCCTGTTGCGCGCGGCGCCGGCCGCCGGCGCGCTGCTGACTACGCTATGGATGTCGTACTATCCGGTCGAACGGCACATCGGGGCCAAGATGTTCGCCGTTGTCGCCATCTACGGCGCGCTCACCATTGTGTTTGGGCTGTCGACTTGGTTCCCGCTGTCGCTGTTCACGCTGGTCTGCCTCGGCGCGACCGACGCCATCAGCGTCGTCATCCGCTTCTCTATCGTCCAGATCGAGACCCCGGACGAAAAGCGTGGCCGTGTCAGCGCCATCAATTACCTTATGGTCGGCTCGTCCAATACCCTGGGCGAGTTCGAATCCGGGCTGGTCGCGTCATGGTTCGGCGCGGTAGCCTCGGTGGTGATTGGCGGCGTCGGCTCGCTCATGGTCGCCGCGATCTGGATGGGTTTCTTTCCGGCGCTGCGCAAGGTCGACCGCTTCGAGCCGGCGGACGATAAAAAGACCGCGTGATCTCGAAATCGCGCGCCTACCAGGGAGAAGGCGATGCATATCCTGATCACGGGTGCGGCCGGCATGATCGGCCGCAAGCTGACGGACCGATTGGTTATCGACCGCGCGCTAGGCGACCACATTATCGAGAAATTGACGCTGGTCGATATTGTGCAGCCGGCTCGGCCGGCCGGGTTTTCCGATCACGTCAAAACCCGCGCCGCGGATCTCGCCGCGCCCGGCGTCGCCGCCAAGGCGATCGAGGAGCGGCCGGAGGTCATTTTCCATCTTGCCGGCGTGGTGTCGGGCGAAGCCGAGACCGATTTCGAAAAAGGCTATCACGTCAACCTCGACGGCACCCGGGCGCTGCTCGAAGCCATCCGCACCGCCGGCGGCGGCTACAAGCCGAAAGTTATCTTCACCTCATCGATCGCGGTCTATGGCGCACCGTTTCCTTATGCCATCCCGGACGACTTCCACCTGACGCCGCTCACCTCCTACGGCACGCAGAAAGCGATCAGCGAATTGCTGCTGGCCGACTATACGCGACGCGGCTTTCTCGACGGCGTCGGCATTCGCCTGCCGACGATCTGTGTGCGGCCGGGCAAGCCGAACAAGGCAGCGTCCGGTTTCTTCTCCGGCATCATCCGGGAGCC
>DASYCM010000180.1:0-4748 GCA_036500165.1 Pseudolabrys sp. | reverse complement strand
GCGCAGGCGCCGCACATCGTGTTCTGCATCTTCTCGCGCGGCATGCTGCGGCAGGTTTACACGCGGCTTTATTTCTCGGACGAAGCAAGCAACCAATCAGATCCGATCCTGGCGCTCGTGCCCACGGAGCGGCGTGGGACTCTCATTGCCCACAAGCAGTCCGGCGGCGATGTGCCTGTCTATCGTTTCGACATCCGCGTCCAGGGCGATAACGAAACCGTTTTCTTCGACATCTGAAGAACTTACGCGTCGATGGGTAGCCCATTTCTGCCCATCGAGCCGACGCTGCGCGCGTTTTTCTGCCCATTCGATGTTGTTATTGTCGGTGTGGGCTTATGGCAGAAAGGCCATATAGCACCGAATTTAATCGAAATCATCATTTCCCACTCTGCCCAACTTTTCCCAATCGAGTTTTGTGGTTGACGAAGTTGGGGCGTCTTGGTTCGCTTTGTCTCTGAAAACGGCCTCTCAGAGCCGACAGGAAAGCCGAGGACGCGCGCCATGAACGAAGCTATTCTCCAGGAAATCGGTGAATTCTGCCGTCAACGTGGGCTCGCGGAATCGACCTTCGGCCGCCGCGCGGTGAATGACGGCAAGCTGGCCAGCCGCCTGCGCAATGGCGGCCGTATCACCACCGATACGCTCGAGCGCATCCGCTCCTTCATGGCGCGCGATGCCGGCGACACGACCGCCCGCCGCCGCATGCTGTTCGATCCGGCGACGCAGACCGCTATGCCGCCAATGAGGTCGCTGCCGCAGGCGTCCGTGCCTGGTAGTGCGGGCGAAGATCCGCAGCGCAATTTCCGTTTTTTCGACAACCGGCAAAAATATCTGCTGTTCGTGAACACATGCAGCGAGAAGTGGGAGATCGCCAACCGCGTCGATCTCGAACTCGCCAATATTCATCCGCGTCCGCCGGCGGTGCGCGTATTCGATGCCGGCCTCGGCGACGGCACGGTGCTGGCGCGCGTGATGCGCTCGATGCACGACCGTTTCCCGACCATGCCGTTCTATGTTGTCGGCAAGGAGATCAGCCTCGAAGACGTGCGTCTCACCTTGCAGAAGACGGCCGACCGCTTCGTCGAACATCCGTCGAGCGTCATCGTGCTGACCAACCTCGCTTACGCCGAAGCGCCGTGGCTGTCGGTGAAGTCGGTGACGGCCGCGTCGAGCATGGTCTGGAAGGAAGTCGCGCTCGAAGGCAACACCGCGCACAGCTTCGAGCAGCAGATCACGGCGCTGGAGCCGTTCCTCGGCGAAAACTGGAAAGCCAAGGTATCGCCGAAGAGCGGCAATCCGGTTTACGAGCGTCCGGTGGTGCTGGTGCTCTACCGCAACGACCACAAATTCCTGCTCGATCAGGTGATCCCGAAACCGGGCGGCACGGTGGCAGATTACGATCTGGTGATTGCCTCGCAGCCGTATCGCGCGCGTTCGTCGCTGGAATTCAAGGCGAAACGTGTGCTCGCGCCGTTGGCCCGGGCGCTGGGGCCGGGTGGCCGCATGATCGCGATCCACTCTTACGGTCGCGATCCGGGCATGGAGATCATTCACAAGGTCTGGCCTGACGATAATCCATTCATGCACAGCCGCCACGATCTGCTCAAGGCGGTGAAACACGAACTGGGGTCAGCCGGGCGCGATCTGAATTTCAACGCCTATTCAGACCAGCGTTCGCTGTTTCGCTACGAGATGCACACGCTGCCGTCGGAAGTCTCGTCGTCGATCGGCACCTCGACCCTGCTCGCGGCCTGGAACGCGGCGATCTATGTCGCGCAGATCGAGGATGACCGGCTCTCCGATGTGAACTCCGACCGCCGCTACATAGAGGCCACGCGCGAAGTGCTGCAAAAGCACGGCGGCCTGTGGTTCTACGACGAGTCCTTCGTCATCTCGCATAGGCGGGATTAGTGCATGATCCCGAAAAGTGGGAACGGGTTTTCGGCCAAGATCATGCGAAAGGCATAAGCCATGTTCGCGACACAGAATTTCTCGCTTGAGGCCACGCGGCCGAACGCGGCTGAAATCGCGTCGCTCGCTGCCATCCTGCCGCCAGGCACGCATGTTTATCTGACGGCAATCCCGGGCGTCGATCCGCGGGCGCAGATCGAGGCCGCCGCGGGCCTCCGCAAGGCCGGACTGGAGCCGGTTGCGCATATTGCGGCACGGCGCGTCGCCAGTGCGGAACAACTGAGCGAACTGCTCAGCGGCTTGCGCGGCGAAGCCGACATGAAGCGCCTGCTGGTGATCGGCGGCGACGTCGATACGTCGGGACCTTTCACCGACGCGCTGGCGGTGATCCAGCGCGGGGCTTTGCGCGAGCATGGTTTCGAAGACATCGGCATCTCCGGCTATCCGGAAGGCCACCCCAAGATTCCGTTGCGCCGGGTCGAGGCAGCGCTCGACCAAAAAATCGCCGCGGCCCGCGTGGCGGGACTGCGCGTCGCCATCGTCAGCCAGTTCTCGTTCTCGGGCGATCACGTCGTCGCTTGGCTCCGGCAGTTGCGCGCCTGCGGCATTACCGTGCCGGTAAAAGTCGGCATGGCGGGGCCCGCCAGCGTTGCCGGGCTCATGAGATACGCTAAACGCTGCGGCGTTTCTGCGTCATTACGCGGGTTGATGGCAGGTACGGGGCGTGGCTTGATTGGCCACGCGGGACCTGATGACATTCTTGCGACGTTGTCGGCAGCCGGCGACCTCAACGCCAGTCCGCATTATTTCTCGTTCGGCGGAGCAGTTGAAACCGCGCGCTATGCATGCGAAGCCGCCGCGGGACGAATTGCCGCCTGACGTGTTAAAGGCGCATCGAATTTAAGGTCCACCCATTCCGGGCGGTGGGCCGTTCTCGGAGAACATCATGACCCAGCGTACCAAGCCGCCTTTCCGCGCCGATCAGGTCGGCTCCATCCTTCGCACCAAGGCGATCCATGAAGCGCGCGCCAAGCATGAGAAGGGCGAGATTACCGACGCCCAGCTCAAGGCGATCGAGGATGCCGAGATCATCAAGGTGATCAAAAAGCAGGAAGACGTAGGCTACGAGGCGATCACCGACGGTGAGTACCGCCGCTCATTCTGGCACTACGATTTCTACGGCATGCTGGACGGTGTCACGGTCGAAGCCTCCGACCACGGCATCCAGTTTCAGGGCATGCAGACCAAGATGAAGGTGCTGAAAGTCACGGGCAAGATCGGCTTCTCGCCGAACCACCCGATGATCGAGCACTTCAAGTTCCTGAAGGCGCACGCCAAGAAAACGCCGAAGATGTGTATCCCGTCGCCGACCGTGATGCACTTCCGCCTCGAGCCGGGATCGGTTGCCGCCTCCGCCTATCCGAGCCGCGATGCGATCTTCGACGATCTCGCCGTTGCCTATCAGAACGCGATCAAGGCGTTCTACGCCGCCGGCTGCCGCTATCTGCAGTTCGACGATACGGCGTGGGCCTATCTCTGCTCGCAGGAAGAACTCAAGAAAGCGCGCGAGCGCGGCCTCGATGTCGATCATCTGCAGGAAACCTACACCAAGTGCATCAACAAGGCGCTTGAGGCCAAACCCGCCGACATGACGATCACCACGCATGTGTGCCGCGGCAACTTCCGTTCGACTTTCATTTCGTCGGGCGGCTACGAGCCTGTTGCGCAGAACCTGCTGGAGAAGTGCAATTACGACGGCTACTTCCTGGAATACGACACCGATCGCGCTGGTGGTTTCGAGCCGCTGCGGTTCCTGCCGAAGGGCAACAAGGTCGTCGTGCTCGGTCTCGTCACCTCGAAGTCCGGCACGCTCGAGAAGAAAGACGACATCAAGAAGCGCATTCAGGAGGCGACCAAGCTCGTCGCGCTCGAGCAGCTCGCTTTGTCGCCGCAGTGCGGCTTCGCCTCGACCGAGGAAGGCAACGTGCTGGCCGAGGACGAGCAGTGGGCCAAGTTCAGGATGATCGTGGAGTTAAGCAAGGAAGTGTGGGGCTGATTGTTACGTTTCCCGGGCGCAACGCGGCATGAAATGACGCGTTGCAGACCCTGGATCCAGATTTAATAAATAAGAATGGATCCCGGATCAGCGGCGCACCGCTCCGCGCTGTACCGCATCCGGGACACGGGGAGGCGATCCGATGTCACCGCGAACCACGCCACCATTCCGTGCCGATCATGTCGGCAGCCTGCTGCGGCCCGCCGTTCTGAAAGACGCCCGCGCGAAATTCGCCAAAGGCGAGATCGACGCCGCGGCGCTGAAGGCGGTCGAAGACCGCGAAATCGAAAAGGTCATCAAGAAGCAGGAGGAGGTTGGCCTTCAACTGGCCACCGACGGTGAATTCCGCCGCTCGTGGTGGCACTTCGATTTCTTCCGTGAGCTGCAAGGCGTGACGATGGTGCAGATGCCGGCCATCAAGTTTCACGGCGTTGAGACCAAGAGCGAAGGCATCCTGATCGATGGCAAGGTCGGCTTTAACGGCCATCCGCACCTCGAGCATTTCAAGTTTCTTAAGAGCCACTGCCGCACGACGCCGAAGATGACGATCCCGGCGCCGTCGACGTTTCACTTCCGGCAGGGCCGCGCCAAGGTTTCCAAGGACGCCTATCCGGACATTGATGTGTTCTTTGCCGATGTGGCGCAGACTTGGGCGAAGGCCATCCGCGCTTTCTATGACGCCGGTTGCCGCTATCTGCAGCTCGACGATACCGCCTGGGCGATGATGTGCGATCCGCACGAGCGCGACGAGTCGCGCAAGCGCGGCGACGACCCCGACAAG